>JBAYJA010000001.1:348471-696942 GCA_041665345.1 Patescibacteria group bacterium | reverse complement strand
CTACCCATCAGTTGGTGTTGGTGGGCATTGCATTGCGGTTGATCCATACTACCTCATTGAGCGAGCGCGGAAAGCTGGGTTTGACCACAAGTTTTTGAAGCTGGCACGGGAAATTAATAACAGTATGCCAGGATACACTGTTGGCAAGCTTCGAGATGTTCTGAATGAAATTGGGAAATCAGTGAAAGATACACATGTTGGCGTACTTGGCTTGTCCTACAAGGCAAACGTTGGAGACATTCGTGAGAGTCCTTCACTAAAAGTCATTGAATTGTTGAAGCAGTTTGGGGCGAAAGTCCATGTGTACGATCCTTACTTTGTGGAACAGTCTACGGAAAAGGATTTGGATAGTCTTCTGAAAAATGTAGATGCAGTTATTCTGGCAACGAACCACAAGGTCTTTCTGGAAAAACTTACCCCAAATTTTTTGCAGCGGAAGAAAGTACGGATTGTTATTGATGGGAAGAATGCGCTGGACAAAGAGGGTATACTCGCCGCCAAAATTTTGTACAAGGGGGTTGGGAGATGAGTATTTGCGGAACCCAAGGAAGCAAGGTAGAATACGAGTGCGCTGAAACGTGAATTTTTAGTTAATTTATTCACTCATTATCTGTTGACCAGATGAAAAAGAATATACCTAAGGTAGCTATTGCCCGAACTCATCGAAGTTTGATAACCGGGGGTGCGGGCTTTATTGGAAGCCATCTAGCCGATCACCTGTTGCGCCTCGGTCAGGATGTGTATGTGTTGGATGATCTATCTACAGGAAAATTCGAAAATATTGCACATCTTGAGAAGAACCCACATTTTCACTATGAGATTGATTCAGTGCTAAATACTAAAGTAGTTGGTAAGTATGTTGACCTTGTTGATGATGTCTACCATTTAGCAGCGGCAGTTGGCGTCCGAACAATCATTGATCACCCAATGCGATCATTACAGGTGAATATCCAGGGAACGGAGAATGTCCTAGCGGCTGCAAATAAAAAGAAGCGAAAAGTTTTTATTGTTTCAACTTCGGAGGTATATGGGAAGAACGGTCAGCGTGGGAGTTTTAAAGAGACAGACGATCGTCTGCAGGGGCCTACACATATTTCCCGTTGGGGGTATGCAGCTTCGAAGGCCATTGATGAGTTTATGGCCTTCTCGTATTACAGGGAGCGAGGATTACCAGTAGTCATCGCACGCTTTTTTAATGTCGTTGGACCTCGTCAAACTGGACAGTACGGTATGGTGGTCCCCAATTTTGTGCAGCGGGCTTTGAGCAACAAGAACATTACAATTTACGGAAGCGGCAAACAATCGCGGTGTTTCTGCTATGTCCAGGATGTGGTGGAAGCGATGGCAAAACTTATGGCTAGCCCACGAGCAGTTGGTGAGCTTTTTAATCTTGGGACCGGAGAGGAAATAACTATTGAAGGCTTAGCGAAAAAGGTGAAGACATTAACGAAGAGTAAGTCCTTAATAACTCGAATTCCTTATGAGAAAGCATACGATGGAGGTTTCGAAGATATGATGCGACGCAAACCAAATATATCGAAGGTGCGTAAGTACATTCGTTGGCAGCCTCACACATCTTTAACCCAAACCCTGCAAAACGTTATTACCCACTTCAAAAATGAACAATAGGAAAGTCGTCGTAGTTCTTCCGGCATACAATGAGGGAGCGAGAATTGCAGATGTTGTAAGGAAAGTACGAACTTACGTTGATGAGGTAATTGTTGCTGATGATGGGTCCAAAGATAGCACCAGTGAAGAAGCTCGACAGATTGGAGCAATAGTAGTCCGCCATCGTATTAATCTTGGAAAAGGAGCGGCATTGCAAACTGGAGTTCAAGCGGCCATTCTTAGAGGCGCAAAAACGATTGTACTGATGGATGCTGATGGGCAGCACCCGCCGGAAAAAATTCCTGAGCTTGTAGAGAAAATTCATGGTGGAGCGTACGATATTGTTTTTGCGTACCGGAAGCATGACCATGAAATGCCAGGCTACCGACGTTTTGGTAATCAATGGCTGAACTTTTCCGTACGTTTTCTCTTTGGGATGCTCGTTAGTGATGTGTGGTGCGGGTTTCGAGCATTCCGAGCAGATATTTACCCATTGATTCAATGGCAGCGGCAGAACTATTCTGTTGATGTTGAAATGGCGTTACGTGCAGCCCAACACAAACTCAGGTATTGTGAAGTTCCTATCCCCACAATCTACCATGATGTGTACAAAGGGGTTTCAATCGTCGATGGTATTAGATTACTTCTCAACATTCTTATTTGGCGATTTACCTTATGATTCTGATTCAAATTTTTGGAATTTTCATAGCAATTCTTTTGTTGTACTATACATACCTTAGTTATAGAAAGCATGTACTAGGGCTGCGAGAGTTTCTTCCCTGGGCCATTCTCTGGGTTGGTCTTATTCTCGTTACTATATTCCCATCAATAGTCAATGTTTTTCTTGAAGGCTTAGGGATTAGTCGAGCACTCGATTTATTTGAGATTGTTGCAATTTTCATCCTCTTAGTTGTTATTTTTCATAATTACATTACGGTACATCGACTTGAAAATCGAATAGAGAAATTTGTACGGGCTGAAGCTCTGGAAAAAGTAGGCAACGATGAGACTCAGTAAGTTGCAAATATGTATGTGAGCATCAAAGAAATAGCATGATCATTTGCCTGCCACGCACAAGTCGTGCAAATGTTTTCGTTTTTAATTTTGCGTGTTTAACCACTTAGTATTTTATGTTGACTGCTAGTCATTTACCTAAAATTTCAATTGTCATTCCCTCGTACAATCAAGGGAGTTTTATTGCTGCGACAATCCGTAGTGTACTAGATCAAAATTACTCGCAACTTGAACTCATTGTTATTGATGGTGGTTCTACAGACCAAACCCTACAAGTATTGAAGGAGTTTGGAAACCGTATTCAGTGGGTATCAGAAAAAGATGCAGGGCAGTCAGATGCAATAAATAAGGGTTTACGAAGGGCAACGGGTGAAATAATTGGATATTTAAACTCTGATGATTTATTACTGCCAGGTTCACTAAACCGTGTGGCGAATTTTTTTCAGACTCACCCGGATAATCAGTGGGTTACTGGCCTTTGTCGCATTGTGAACGAAAAAGGGGTAGAAATAAACAAGCCCATTACCATGTATAAGAATTTTCTGTTGCATCATTATCGTCATTGGACTTTGTTGGTTACTGATTATATTAGTCAAATGTCAACATTCTGGCGAGCTGACGTGATGCAAAGAATTGGTCTATATTCGGTATCCGAACATTTAGTTATGGACTACGATTATTGGTTGCGCCTAAGCGTCTTTGGGCCGCCAGGGATAATTGATGACTATCTCTCTTGTTTCCGCATTCATAGCAGTTCGAAGAGTGTAAACAGGACAAAACAGCAATTTCATGAAATGTATTTGGTTGCGGGTAGACATACCAACAATCGTTTCATTCTCTTCTTTAATCTATTCCACGGTAAGCTTACCTTGTTGGTGTATAGGTTTTTAACCCTACTTGGACGCCGATGAGAATTTTGTTAGTCACACCATATTTTGCCCCGGCCTGGTCTTTTGGTGGCCCTGTAAAAGTGGTGCATGACCTTTCAAAGGAACTAGTGTCGCGTGGTCATCAGGTTACAGTCATTACCACGGATGTTTTGAGCAGAGGTAAAAGAAATGAAAAACGAAACGACCTCATCCATGGTGTAGAAGTTATTTATTTTAAGAATGTTAGTAACTATTTAGCTTTTCATTTCAATTTTTACTTTCCTTTTAGTCTTAAGTCTTGGTTAAGTAGGAACATCAAGCGCTACGACATAATCCATTGCCATGACGTTTTTAATTGGTTAAACGTTCATGTTGCCCGGAAGGCAATGGAAAGTCAAATTCCTTTTGTTGTGCAACCCCATGCTTCACTTGATAAAATTCGGATGAATGCGGGGCCAAGATTTATTAAATTTCTTTTTTTGAAATTTTATCCATACATTCTTTCTTCGGCTAAGGCGATTATCACGTCCAATGAGCATGAGAAATCAGTTTTATTCAGTCGCCAGGTAAAACAACCAGAACAGAAATTGTTCGTAGTTCCAAACGCTGTATCCGAAGAGCAAATCTCCAAACCTCACCACAGCGAGAGTTTTCGTGCCAGACAGGGTTTGCAAGCAAACGAAAAGGTCATTATTTACTTTGGACGTTTTCAAGCCATTAAAGGGCTTGATATTACCATTCGTGCGCTTGCTCTCTTGAAAGGTTTTCCATATAAATTTATACTCATTGGTCGTGATGAAGGGATGCTGCCGAGATTAACGACCTTGGCGGCTGAGTTGGGTATTAGAGAAAAACTCATTATTTTGGAGCCGCTATTTCGTGATAAACTTGTTGAGTATTTGTCTAATGCTGATTTGTTTGTGCTCAATTCTAAATCCGAAGGAAAGCCGCTGGCAATCATGGATGCTTGTGCGGCCGGGTTACCCGTCATCATCAGTCCAGGTTGTAACATGCCCGAAGTAGGACGTTATGGCGCAGGGATTGTTCTTGAAGATAATACCCCCCAGGCTACGGCGAGTGCAATCCAAAGGTTTTTTTCAGATGAAAAGCTTCAGATGGACATGAGGATAAAGTGTCATGAATTGATTAAACGTCAGTTTAATCTACGAATAATCGTTGATCAGTATATTTCGATTTACAAACAGTGTATCTAGTCTCTTCAGCAAAGTAACTGGATAGTAAAGCAAACTTCCTTATGAGCGATTTTCCCGATCTTCGTAACAAACGCGTGTTAATTATTGGTGGTCTTGGATTGATTGGTAGTACCACCGCACGGTATTGTATTCAATCTGGTGCACAGGTTACTATTGCGGATAATAGAGCACCAGATTATGGTGCAAATGATTACAACCTTGCCGACCTTCATCAAAAGTATTCCTTAGAGATTGGGGATGTTCGGGAGAGCACCTTTGTCGACACAATTGTGAAAGGACAAGATTTCATTTTCAACTTTGCTGCACAGGTGAACCATAACGTGAGTATTGAGAAGCCAATACTCGATAATCAGATTAATTGCATAGGCCATATTAATGTCCTAATGGCGTGCCGAAATTATAACCAAAAGGCAAAAATTGCCTACCCTGGTTCACGATTGCAGTACGGGAAAATACTACATTTGCCGGTGGCTGAAGACCATCCGCGTGAACCATTGAGTATTTACGCAATCCATAAGAATACCGCTGAGCAGTACTACCAGGCATTTTTTAAACACTATGGTATTCGATCAACGTGCTTCCGCATTACTAATCCCTATGGTCCGCGCAGCCAGATGAAGAGTTCGGGATATAGTATTATTAACTGGTTCATTCGTCTGGCACTGGATAATCAGACCATCAATGTTTTTGGTGGAGGGCGACAATTCAGAGATTATATTTACATTGATGATCTCGTTGATGGTCTTGTACGCTCGACCGTTCAAGGTGAAACTGATGGGAAGGTCTATAATGTTGGTTCAGGTGAGAAAACTCGATTTATTGATATGGCAAGAACAGTTGTAGAGGTGGTGGGTGGGGGAGATATTCAGGATATTCCTTGGCCAAAAAACTATGATAATTTTGAAACTGGCGATTTCTATGCAGACATTGAGAGTATAAAGAAGGATACAGATTGGGAACCTAGTACGAAATTACGAAATGGGATTGAACAAACAGTCAGCTACTATCGGGAGCATCGATCTCATTATTGGTAGATTAGAATTAAAGTAATTACATGCAAATAGACTGGAGCATTGTGCAAGCAACTTTGGCACTGACGTGTATTACTTTTTTCCTTGGCGTTCCTCTTAAATGGGTGTCGCAAAAAGTACCGTACTACTGTTTGCCTGCAATTGGTTTGATTGTTTTTGGTGGGGTAGTGACACCAATACTATACTTTTTTGGGAACTTTCAGCTAGTTATATTACTTCGAGTCACAATGCTCCTGTCAGGTTTTGGGGTTGTTTTGTTGTTTCCAGTATTTAAGAAGTCATTTCCTTTTAGAAAGCCAACAGTTTATGCTTTCATCGGAGTGTTACTATTCGTTATTTTTGCTTTTGGATTATTTGTACAGGCAAGTAAATATTCGGTGCCAGGAGGGATCGACCCCGCTGTGCACGTTGCGTACATTAGCCATATAAAATTAGTTGGAGATTTTCAAATTACCTATCCGCTTGGGATGCATCTGTTGACCATACTGGTGGAAGAAATTTCATCACTTTTTACACCCGCTATACTTTTAGGATTGCAGATTTTTTTCTTACTTAATATTTCGTTACTCGTTTACTACATTATTAAACGTATATCTGGCTACACGCTCGCCGGAATATTCGGCACACTCGCTGTCATAATCGACGCAAGTCTATTCAATAATCACCTTAACGGATCTTTGTCGCACTTGTTTGGTGTGTTTCTTGTCACTTTTGGGGTCGCATTTACAATAACTGTTAAGGAAAAAAGTAAAGTTTTTAATTTCTTTGCGCAGTTAATTTTTTACATTTCCATATTGTATTTCCACTTCATTTCGCTATTCATACTTCTTCCAGTGCTATGGCTATTGCGTATATTCTATGCAAGACGTCCGCATTGGTCACTCATATTTGTTTTCCCACTCAGCGTCCTCATTGCCGTACCCGTCCTCGTTAGAATGTCGGGTGTTCCTGGGTTTACGTTTCAAATTATTGTTGCATGCTTGGCGTGTGTGGTGGTAGAAACGGTAATACACTTCTTAACTGAAAAGCTTAAAGTACTATTATCAAATATTTGGACCCTATCCTTCATTAGCATTATAGCGTTACTTACCTTTCACTATTTGTACATTCGAACAGGCGTGATGCAACCCTGGTATGGCCCGTTCATATTACTATTTTCAGTTCTTGGAATTATTTTTGTTCTTCTAAAGAGAATGAGGGGTTGGTATCCTTTTATTCTCTATTCTAGCGGTCTTGCAATATTTGATTACGTATTAACATTGTTGCCAACAAACGTAGATATTGGAGTTTTTCGGCAAATGATTTTCTATTACGGCTACACTACTTCTTTTATTCTCCTTGGGGCGGTTTTTCTATTTTCTCTACTGCAGTTGATACCACGTCGGGCAATGAAAGTGTCTTTCATTGCGGTGATGCTCATTGCTTCCGTCTATGTCGCAAGTTCACGTTTCTTCGATAAAGTTTTTGTAACTCCCACCTGGGCAGTATCTCGGTATGGGAAGAGCGATGGGTTTGGCTTGTTCTATACCCTCGATGATGTGCGTGTAGCCAATTGGGCAAGGCAAAATTTACCAAAAGATGTGGGCATTGCTAATCCTGGTGGCTTATACAATGCCTGGGCCACAGTTTCAGAAAGAAAGACTTTGTACTTGGCTTTTAGTGTAATGAATAGTGCTGACCCCAAAAACACTCATCAAGAAGTGGTAAACTTATTGACGAACAATACTCTTTCGTGTCCGCAATATTTACAAAAAGAAAATTTCCAGTATTTATTTATTCCCGCGCAGTACGAACTTTGGCCGTATAACCCGTGTCTTAGCTTAGTGCATCAGTCCGGAAAAGCACGTCTCTATAAGATTAGTAGCGGACCCGTAGTATCCAATACTATTCAAACCGTTAATTTATCCGATCCGTCAAAAAGTAACACCATTTCTATTACCGGCGATTATTCAGTTGTCTGTCCGTACTGTAATAGTCGTTTGTATTATCAATTTCAGGAAATTGGTCGAGCACTTCGTGTTCCAAGCAAAGGAACGGTAGTTATTACTATTGCAAGCCCAAAGCAGGACAGGCGTATTAATCTACTTGTTCAGGGTACAAATCTTTCTGGTGATGCGGTCATTATTGGTGAGAACAGTGAGAACATACAATTTCATGGCTCCTACCTTTTACGGGATTATTTGCAGCGTAGTGGTCGAACCCTACAGATCCAAATAGAAGATGCAAATGCAAACTCTGCCAGCATTCAGCTGGTTGCATTGGAAACACTAAGGTAGTACAACCTTCTAGGTTGAAGGGTTTATTTTAGTAAAAGAATGTTGCGTACAAGATTTTCCCACCAGTTACGATGGTAGCACTTTTTTTACTACAAAGACATTATTAAAATACAGCTTGGAGTTGCGAGGTGCAAGGTATTTTATTATTAACCCAAGTACTGTAAAAGGGAAAATGAAGATAGTACACAATAGTGTATTAAGGTATCGATTTTTTGTATCCAAAATGTTGTAGATGTACAAACAGAGGAGTTGAGCCAGAACTTCTGCAAAATGTGAATCCTTTTCCTGTTTCAGTATTTGAAAGCCATTTTTTTCTAGTAAATAGGCAAGACCGAATGAAGAGTAGCGTCCAAAATCAAAAGGCACTTCGTGTTCATCCCAAACAAAAGGTGCTATGAAGAGGCATGTGCCATCGGGTTTCAAGACCCTATGAATTTCTTTTAGGGAATTTTCAAGTTCAAAGATATGTTCAAATACTTGTGAACTGAAGCAACTATCAAAGTACCCATTTCCAAAAGGAATCACTTTTCCATCGTAGTATACATCAACAGGTTCACTTTCATGATCATGGCCAACTTGTTGCACATCTATTCCTACATACTTTTGGACCGTAAATAGATGCTCATATGGCTTATCTCCGCATCCAAAATCGAGCGTCATTCCCTGGAGCTCATGCGCATTTTTTTTAATCGCCTTGTAAATGCTTATGCGGACTAAGTAGAATGGATTTATGAGTAATCCAATAATCCCTGGTCGAAATAGTTTTGATTTTAATATTTTTAGTAGTTTCGTTGTCATAATTGTTTTTTGAATAGTTGTTCATATTTTGCAACTACCGTATCTAAGGAGAAATTGTCGCTAAAATAAATCTTTGAAAGGGTTGAGGCATGCTCCCAATTTTTTGGCGAAGTATACTTCCGTATTGCCAGAATTCCTTCTGCTACGGTTGTAACGCAGGAACCATGTATTTTCTCAAGGAGATTATCTGGGTTCACGCCAAAAGTAATAATTGGAAGTCCAAAACTCATGGCTTGTAAAAATGTCATAGGCAAACCCTCGTACGTTGAAGTATTTATGAGCATACTGGATTTTTGGTAGTACGTATCGACTTTTGAGAAGGCAACCCTTGGGACGTAGGTGATATTTTTAATTTTCCCCATTTTTTCAATGATGTCAATTGCATAGCTGCCGTCAATCGTTTCAGCTTGGCCAATGAGTGTAAATTGACGATCCGGTAATAGTTTTGCAATCTCGAGAAGTATTTCTGGACGTTTGATGCGGATTAATCGACCAACCCAGAGAATTGGTCCATGCATATTTCCTTGGTCACTATGGACAGGGTACGCATTTGGAATGATCGTTGCTTGGTAGCCCTGTTTTTTTAGCCAGAGTTGTTGGTATTCGGTTTGGACAATAATTTTTGTTGTCAGCCGTAAACCAAGTTTAAAAAGAAAACCCTGGAGTACATTATTTTTTACGTATCGTCCGTCAGCTTCTATATCACTTGCAATGCGGTAATACAGTATTTTTCGGTTTAACCAACAAAAAATTGCGACTATGCAGAGTTCAAAGTTTGCACCCTCCATAAAGTACACGTCTGCATTGATCTGCCGAAGGGTTCGGTAGAGGCGCTTTAGTGCACGGAAAAACTGCACGAGCAATGAGCCCGAGCCTTTGGGCGGGTAGCTTTTATACAGCGTCAGATAATCATTGATGTTTTCCTTTTCAATCTGTCCGTAATCATGGACAATGAATGACACTTGGTACCCCTTTTTGCAAAGCGCCTGGCCAAGGAGATACTGGTCGATTTGCGCGCCACCAAAGGCCTCTGGATGTTCAGGGTGGAAGAGGGAATAGCCACGGTTCATGACGAACGCAATTTTCATATTGAACGTACAATTCGACGAATGAATGTATGAAGCACGTACGTAGGGCTGATGCATAGAGCATAGCTAAACGACATACACGATGCCACATAACGTTTCTTTTGGAAGAGCAGCCAGGCGAGAGCTAAATAGAGGGAGCAGTGCGCATCATGACGCCGTACTTCAACCCGTTTGTTCCCAACCTCCTGGCTAGAGTTATGGTATTTACGGAAATTATGCCAGCCTGGCCAGCCAACAAGTTTTGTCATACCTTGCTTCTTTAAGGCATTTACTGTCAGTGAAGCGGCGTTGTGTCGCTGGATGTCTGCGTACTTGCTTGTTGTGTTCTCTGGGGTATGGCGCCAAAGGTAGAGGATTTCTGGTAGGTTAGCGTATTTGCCAACCGAAGCAAGGCGAATCCAAAGATCGTAGTCTTCGACGTGCACAGCCTCTTGCCGATATTTGAAACTTCCTTGTTTGAGCGCTGAAGATCGTACCATAATTGTGCCATGGCCAAATGGCGTTTTTGTATAAAGCTCACGCTTTATATCCACATCATCCAACAGGGCAGGGAACGCTCCCGTTATTTGATTATCATTGTTAATATAGGCGAAAGTAGTCCCTACCAAGATATGTTCCGGGTGTGTATTGAAAAAATCAATTTGTTTCGTGAAGCGGTTTGGAAGCGAAATATCGTCTTGATCCATTCGGGCAATGTACTCACCCTTGGCTAGAGCGATACCGGCATTCAGCGCAGCTCGTAATCCTTGATTTGTTTGGCTTACGATGTGTAGGCGAGGGTCTTGAAAGCTTGCTAGTGTTTTTAATGAATTATCTGTCGATCCATCATTAATGATAATGCATTCGTAATCGGCAAAAGTTTGGTCCAGGATACTCTGGACCGCTTGCCGCAAGTATGGTTCACCGTTGTAGACCGGGAGAATAATGGAAACCTTGGGCATACTAGAGCTTCTCCCAGTGATCTGGAATAATGTCGCGGGTATCAATGTTCCTATTTGCAAACCATCGCTTTGGTGCAATGACGTGTTTCTCAGGGTGGGTACCAAGCCACGCGCCCCACCAGCTAAAGGTTGAATTTGCTATTACGTTGTGTCGGCAAGCAGCCATTAGGCGTAAATCTTCATGTGCTTGGTCACTAGAATTCCAATCGACAAATACGGTTGAGAGTTCAAAGCTGAGGTTTGCCTTCACCCACGCTTGGTCGTCGCTGAAGACGTAGATGGTTGCATTTGGCTCAATTTTTTGTAACTTTCGGATTGCTGTCTGGTAGTACTCAACCGAAGCAGTTCCGTGGAAAGCATTTGTCTGCTTACTGGCCACATAGTCGCCGCGACGTACGTGGATTGATATTGTGGGTACGTTCTGAATGGCACGTAGCGCCTCCGCATTCTTCCCAGTTGCAGAATTTCGTAAAGTTAACTCTTTCCGGATAGTATCCGCTATGGCACTGAAGTATTTTTCCGATTGCCAGTACCCATCTAGGTAGGCAGGTGGTTGAAGCTGTAGGATACTTGGGTTGAAAGCGAAGCCGAAGTCTTGTGCATACCTCTTCGTGTCAGCCGTGAAAAGGGACTTGACGTATCCAATGAGCCCAGGTTTTCGTTGGAATCGTTCAAGTACCTTAACTGCATCTGGGTTTGCTGGTGTAACTTGGGTCTGGAAGTTGTCTAACTCATACTTTCGTTTGATTTCGTTTGATGTTTTTGTGTACCAGGATACATCAAATGCAACTGGTACATTCTGGGTAAGCTGGATACAGCGGCCCAGTGCGTACTGGAAGAGCTGGTTCCCTAAGCCACCGTGGATTTTGACGATGACGTTACCCTTCATACTCTTGTCGCTGGCTTAAAGAATTTTGTGTAGCTTTGTTGGTGTTCAATAAGATACGCCGGTAAATCTCGATCTTCTAGCCAGAATGTAAATTTTCGGCCGATGAAATCTTGGTTCTTTTCCATCCGTTTTTCGATTTGTGATTTTATCTCCTGATTGTTGAATTCTTGGTGACCGTAGGATTCTAGTTTTTTTCGGATTTGATCTGCCCCACCTTGGTTGGTGAAGTGCCAACCACCATTCTTTATGTAAGTATACTTCGTCTTGCTCGCCGTTCGCAGGTGATTGAGACAACCATGCTTGATATTCTTATACTTCGTCACGAGGGTGCCAGCCCAAGGTTCACTTGATCGATTATTGAAGTAGTATACGTAGACGAGTTGTTTCAATTTGAAAATGTCGTCTTTTCGAATGTCGACAACTGCCGCAGGATTCCATATTTCATCAACATCTGAAACGTAGCAAATATCATTGTCGGCAAGTTGTACTAATGCCTTTCGAATGCTTTCTTTTTGGTAAAACTCTTTCAGCCAGTGTAGTTGTCCTGGTGGGACATTATCAGATGTAAGTGCCTGCTGTAGAATTTCCTGTTCTAGTGTACCCCCAGAGGTTTCTTGTAGGCGCCCTCGGAACGCAGCTTCAGTTGCCGGAACATCATCAATGACGTAGTGGAGGATTTTATCCTGAAACTTTTTATAACGCTCCTTATTCTCTTCGTAGTACAGCCTTTTGGGTAGGCCTGAGAAGGTTTCCGTAGATTCAATAATGACAAAGTAGTCAACGTATGGGTAGAGAATATTCAAACGAATTTCCAGAAGGTCAAGTTCGTTAAAAAAAGTAAAAACATCGTAGAGCTTAATCTGCTTGCGGTATTCGGTAATTTCAGAACGGTTTTTTTTTACATTCAAAAATGGAATTTTCATTTGTTTAGTAATATTAGTGCTGCTTCTGTGAGCGCCCTGGCTTTTCTCATGAATTTCTTCTTCAGTGAAGGCTTGGTTATTTTATTTTTTTTTATTCCTAAGAAAGTCTCGTCTAAAGGGGCCAGCATTTCTTCGCTTACTATGTAAGGCGCATTCCATATGGTGTGCAACGCCCTTTCGATAATGTGTGATTCCCCAGGTATTGCCGTACTGCAATGGGAAACAAATAGACGCAAATTTTGGTAAAAAACTTTTGGAAGCTTAAGAATGTTTGCCTTGGGGAGAATGTAGTTAGCTCCTGGTGCAAACCTAACGTATCTTGGAATAACGGGGTTCACAAAACAAAATTGTATAAAATCATTATACGAATGAAAGTATTTCGTTGGATGAGATTCGTTCAAGTACCAGCTGTTGTTTATTTCGCAAAAGCCACCATCTGACGAAAAAAAACAAATTGGCCAGTAGACTTTATGCTTTCGAAAATCTTCAATTGGTGTAAAATATTTGTTATTCACTAGTTTATTAAAAATTTCTTTTGGTACATGCCTTGGAAAAACATTTCCAGATGCTAAGATTGTAACGTCTGGTAGTGCATCATAATGCTCAATTATATATGTACAGTAGTCACGGATATTATGGCCAAGGTGGGGGCTTTGAATAACCTTCGATTTATCCAATTTTGGTGGATAAATTTTTGAATTACTCTGGTCGTAAACAATATAATTGTCTGTGTATTCTGGAACCCAACTGAGATCGTTGTAGTAGTTTGAGATAACCAAAAAATTTTCTTTAATTTTTGCTTGTGCATAGTAGTTGGAATGTTTCCGCTGAAATTCTGTATGTTCTTTTTTGCATGTATCGTAAGAAAAAATTTCTCCTTCACGATCAAGGTAATGCCAGTTTGTCGTAATGTTATAACCACAACTCCAATATCCGTCTGATAAATTATATTGAGACCAATATTTTGGAGCAATACAAAATTTTAAATTTTCATTTAACCAAGCTGGAAACCAGGCAAATGTGGAATTTGAAAGAATGAGGTACTTCGCATTTTTTATAATGGCATAGTCTTTGCCAATACTGAAATGAAAAACCTTAAACTTTGGAAAAAACTTTTTTGCCGCTGAAACATCATCGGTAATTACAACAAACTTCATGTTTGAATTAATTTTTTTCATTTCCAATACCGCATTATCCCAGTAACTTCTTGGCAGAAAAACATCTTTTACATGCACGTATTCACCACCACGAAAATTAATGATGCAAATATTTTCATCAGAGTAGTCAAGACATTCAAATTCTTTCTTCACACGCAACCAATTCCTAATTTCATCACGGCGGTGTGCTATGTACTGTTCATCCTGCATTAAACCGTCAATTTTTGTGTTATCTGGAGCGTCAACTAGATTTTTATCGTAAAGCCGGATATCACAACCATCAGACGGATGGGAAATTCGTCTTTCTTGGTAGTAATATTCAATACCGTCGGGTAAAGTCTGCGGTGGACCACCTTCAGGTCCCGAACCCCCTATTACTGCATTCCCAAAGTCAAGATTCAAAAAATCCAAACATTTAAATTTTTCTGGATGTTGTATTCCAAATGTGTATCCCTTGTCCTTGGCGATGACTCGGGTAGTGACGTAACACCACAGTTGGTTCCCAAGACCCTGTCCTTTGTAGATTTCAGTGACCAGCATTGTTCGTAGAGTGAGCGAGTTCGAAGTCTTGAAGCGTCATGCTTCCGCGTTTTTTTTATAGATGCTCTTTACCACTTTGATCCCGTTACGTATTTTCCTAACACTATGCTTTTCAAAAAAATTCATTATCTTAATACTCGTTTTTTTTGGGAAATTGTTTGTGGTAAAGGAAATGTGTTTATTTGTTAAGCGCAGTAAACCATGATTCCTCATATAGCTGTCAACCCTTTTTTCAAAGCATTCACCGGCGTAACCTGGGTACCTATCAGAAGCCTGGTTGTATTCGTTGTATATCTTGTTTTTAAAAACATGCGTTGGTACTAGATAGCAATTATCAGAGAAGCCGTAACCAATGTACCAGTCCCTTATTTCAGTAAGGGATTCAGCTTTTGCTCCCTCATACTTTTCGTTCCAGCAAGGATTCGCGCAAACGTACTTACTCTCAGTCTCCATTAATTTGATTGCTTCGCTTATCCATTGAGAAGAGTTATTTTTTTCTATGTACGAATCGGTCGTAAAATGCAAAAGATATTCCGTTTTGCAAAGATACAGTCCAACAAGTTGTGCCCTTGAAAAATTTAACCCACCCTTAAATGAGGATTCTTTAATGCTAAAAAATTTCAAGGCTTCCTTAATGTAATCATTTGAAAAATGGTATTCATCAATTACACCACGCGCTATATTTTTTTCGCACAGCTGGGCAACCTTCCTCTTATTGAAAACTTTATTTACTAGTACAATTCTTTTTTCAAAATTGTAATTACAATTTTTTATTGCCCTTTCCAGACGATCACCGGTTAGGATGTATTCGTAATCATTTTCGTAGCATTGTGTTTCGTAGGTAACCATATGGAGTATTATAAGTGGAGCGCCTTTTTTACCTTAGAACCAAGGAAGTACCCAAATGGAATTGCCGAGGTGTTCTTATGGAAGCCAAAGGGTTGTGGTATTGAGTCTTCACAATTAGTCTCCTTGCTAAATCTTGAGGCGACCTCAACTGGTGCAAATTGTATTCCGTATTCCTCGAGTTGTTTTCGGTAGTACACGCAGATTATTCCATCTTCGTTGAAAAACCCTGTACCGTTATCCGTAAATGGTAACTGAAGGTCGTGTAGCACATTTAGTAACTTTTTGCTGCGGAGTGAAAACCCACCATTTCCTACCCGCACATTTTTTCCATCAGATGTATAGTGCGTATCTTTGGGCCAAGGCGCTGCGATGTAATCATACCTAAAGAAGTTTGGCTCCCATTTTTTTGGTCTTACAACAAATCCATCATACTGGATTACGAGTGCGTATTCGGTAGTAATATACTTTCGTAACTCATACGCCATAAACCTGCTATACGAATCGATACTCTGAATTTTCTCACATCGCTGAAAATCAATACCTCGTGGTAATTTTTTCGGTTTTTCGTGGGAGATGAGTAACACCCTGCCGAATTGTATGCCCTGCATCGAGTATTCAAGTGCTCGAATTGTTTCTGGAATTTTTATTGACGAAACGGCAACCAGTGTGACATCCGGAAGTTGCAGTATTTGTTGTGCAGATTTTTTAAATTTATTTACAACGTATTCAAGTTCTTCTTTGCGAACCTTTTCCGTTGCCTCGGTATTGGTAATTTGATGATCGCCTGTACGTATTGCCACAGTAATTGCATTCACGAGTTTTGGTGGGCCGAATGCGTCATGATAGCGTTTGTAGAAATCGCAATCCACCAGCCACTTCAGTTTGGGGTCAAAGAATAGGGGATGGTCATTCTTTATAGCAATGACCGAAGGTGCCCCTATTGTGTTCTTTCCTTTGAATACATTTCGATTGTACTTCGGGTAGTGAGGACGGTAAAAGGATTTTCCATCAGACGTGTGTTCGCATCCCGTTGCAAGCCAGGTATCTGTTTGTAGATCGAAGTTATCAGAAATAATTTGCAGAGACTTCTCATTGAAGAGGAAATCATCCTGAAAGACAATTTTAATAATTTTCCCTTTTGCATGCCGGATTGCATTGTTTGCATTCGCAGCCATGCCACCCGTTGGGTCTGTATTCACATAGTACTGGATGGAGAGTTTCGAGCGGTACTCCTCACACAGCTGTTTGACGAAAGGCGTTTTGGAGTAGTCTGAAATGACTACTTCAAAGTCGCGATACATTTGGACTGTGAGTTTCTCAAAGCTTTCGCGTAGGAATACATGCCCCACGCCACCCATGTCGTAGCAGGGGATGCAAACGCTAATGTAAGGCTGACTATTCATGGAAGGTGCGTTGTATCCCTTCCTCCAGGCTCACCGCCGGTGTCCAGCCAGGAATTGTTACGCCCTTACTCCAAGTTTCCATTACTTCCCGTGGCCGGTACGGACGTGCACCCCATTGGATATTCAAGGTAACACCAGTGACCTTCTGGAAGATGTCCGCAAGCTCCTTGAGCGGACGTGACCGGCCTGACGTCAAGGCAAATACGCAACCGTTGGATTTTCGCTCTGTGTCACGGGTGAGAAGTTCCGTGAGACGCACGTAGCCATCGATGACGTTGTCGATGTAGCTAATGTCCAGGCACTGATCGCCGGGGGACATGTCCAAGCGTTCGTGGGTTTTCGCATGCTTCATCCAGAGATTAAAGATTTTTGGACGCGTGTCGCCTGGGCCGAACGTATCACTCAGTTGCAGCGTGACAAAATTTATAGATGACGTTGCGGCGTAGTACTTGGCAATGTCTTGGAATGCCTGCTTCGTTGCGGCGTAGAGGTTCACTGGGTCGTACTCACTGTCTTGGTAGTGCTGCCAGAATGTGCCGGTATTGATAAACCATCCCACGCCACCTTTACTTGCCGCCTCGAGGAGTGCAGTGGCAAAAAACACATTTGAATCCACTAAGTTAGGAATGTCGGCAGATTTGTGTTGTGCCAAGAAGAGCGAGGCAAGGTGTACGACGCCGTCAAAGTGCTGCGTTTGGAAGTAGCGAGTGAAGTCGTCAATGTTTTTATCGAAAGTGTATGTCTCTACGTGCTGCTCGGTGAAGAAGTGTGTATCCGATGAAGGGCGGGTGACGGCACAGACTTTGTGACCGTTCAACTGTAGGCGTCGGATGAGGTGTTTTCCAATAAACCCCGTGCCGCCGGTGATAAGGATTTTCATACGTTTTGGTTGCTCTGAAAGGTGAACGGGGTATTGAGTTCTGCAAAAGTAGGAAATGCCTTGTCTCGCTGTGATTGGATTGGTTCTGCAACACCCCACGCGCAGCCGAAACTATCTGCTCGGACGCCGGAATCAGATGTTGGTGCGTATGCACTCGTTTGCAGGTACGTGACGCAGGTATCGTCCTCGAGCGCTAGGAAACCATGAGCGCAGCCAATGGGTGCGTAGACCATGTTCCGGTTCTCATCTGAAAGTTCCACAACCACGTGCTGACCGTAGGTGGGTGAGTCTTTGCGAATATCAAGGATGACATCCATGATTTTTCCGCGGGACACATAGACGAGTTTTACGTGGGCATGGGGCGGTGATTGGAAGTGCATGCCGCGTATAACGCCTTTCTTCGAAACAGAGTAGTAGCTTTCCACAAAATCACTTCGGAGATTTGCCTTGGAAAATGTTTCAGCATGAAGCACTTTGACGAAAACGCCCCGCTCATCCAGGAGAGGTTTTGCAGCAATCACGTACACACCAGGAATAGTCGTTGGCGAAATGTTCATGTTCTGGCCCATAGGAGATCTGCTTTGCGTGCATCGCTGACGTACTCCGCTAAGTCTCGGTTGCTATTGACGTGTCCGTTCTGATAGTAGTCTTTGTACCACTCAACTGTTTTCGAAAAAGTTTTTTCGTTGTCCCACAGGCTTTTCCACTGCAATTGTGTACGCGCCTTTGATGCGTCAAGTTGTAAAAGTTTTGCTTCGTGGACGTAGCGTGTATTTTCATCAATTGTATAATGTACTGCATCCCAATACTTTTGCGACCGAGTTATAACTTCTTGGACTGTTAACCCTGCATCATCGTTTGGTCCAAAATTCCAGTTGCCCGCATAGTCTGTAGCTCCCTGTAGAAGCTTCCAACCAAGTTGTAGGTAACCACTCAGTGGCTCAAGGACGTGCTGCCAAGGTCGTGTTGCCTGGGGATTGCGAATTATCGTGGTCGCGCCCACACTGGCACCACGCATGAGATCTGGGAGAAGGCGATCTTGTGCCCAATCGCCACCTCCAATAACATTCCCAGCACGCGCGTCTGCAAGAAGCTGCATCTGGTGATTTTTTGTCACTCTCGTGGGATTAAAAAAAGAGTGTCGATATGCTTGCGCGGCAATTTCTGCGCAACCTTTCGAAGCGCTATATGGATCAGCTCCACCCATAGGATCATCTTCACGATAGCCTCGGTCCCACTCATTATTTTGGTAGCACTTGTCGCTCGTCACATTGACTATTGCTTGTACTGAAGAGTTCTTCCGGCATGCTTCTAAGACATGCACAGTTCCCAGAACATTCGTTGCAAAAGTTTGTACTGGATCCTCGTAGGATGCTCGTACAATTGGCTGTGCAGCTAAGTGAAAAACAATATTCGGCTGCTCCTCCTCCATTACCTTATGAAGGTGTGAAAAATCTAGAATGTCTCCTGAAATAGAAGTCAGTGGAAGCTGCAGAAGTTGGTAGTGGCTCGGTTGGGTTGGGATATCTTTTGCGTAGCCCACAACGTGTGCACCGAGTTTCGTTAACCAGAGAGCAAGCCAGGACCCCTTGAAACCCGTGTGGCCAGTGATGAAGACACGCTTTCCCTTGTAGATGCCACCGAAGAGTTTATCCATGGAGGTCATTACTTCCAGGTTTTCCAGAAGGCTCTTCCTTCACCCCAAACTTTGTTCAAGTGATTGAGGTCGCGTTCGGTATCGACGCACTCCCAGTTGCGAATACCCTTGAACACCATGACTTCACCCAGTGGGACCAGTTTCTCAAAAGTTTCGTACTCAAGGTCGCAGTTTTCATCCTCGCTAAGATACTGGAATAGACGCTTATCGAAAATAAAGTAGCCCCCATTTATAAGTCCCACCGAAGATTGAGGTTTCTCCTTGAAGTCCATCAGCTTGCCGTCAGTTTCCATAATTTCTCCGAAGCGAGCTGGAGGGTGCACCCCAGAGATGGTGAGAATTTTTCCGTGGGATTTATGGAATTTTACGAGTTCGTTTATATCAATTTCTGCAACCCCATCGCCATAGGTCACCATGTTCACGTCATCGTCTAGGTACTTTTCAACGCGTTTCAGCCGAGCACCCTTCAACGTGTTCAGGCCAGTATCAACCATAGTTATATTCCAGTCCATTTCGTCGTGCGAGTTGAGCGTTTCCACCTTTTTGGTACCAAGGTGGATGCTGAAGTCTGTGGCGCAAAAGTGGTAGTTGTGGAAGTACTCCTTGATGAGTTCCTGCTTGTAGCCCAAGCTCAGAACAAAGTCCTTGTACCCGTAATGCGAGTACATTTTCATGATGTGCCAGATGATTGGCCGATCGCCAATACGGACCATTGGTTTTGGGGTGAGTTCGCTAATAGTTCCTAGCCTCGTGCCAAACCCCCCAGCCAATATGATAACTTTCATATACTTTTAAGAAAAACGAGAAAGGAATTCATCGAAGGCACCGCAGAGGTACTCCACTTGCTCATCCTTCAAGCCATGGTGTGATGCAATCACAAAGGCATTGCGCATAATTGCGAGTGTATTTGGGTACTCAGGTTGAGCAAGTCGGTGCGGAATATGTCCGTACCCCGGCTGCAACAGTATGTTCCCAGTGAATACTGGACGAGTCTGGATATTTTTCTGCTCGAGGAAAGTGATGAGTTCAAGCCGTGAGAAGGGTGCATCTGGCTTGATAAACAGCGGGAAAGCTAGCCACACAGTTTCTGTTTTTGGTGTTTGAACTGCGAGGTCAAAGAATTTTGTGTATTTCGACGCAAAGTAATTGTGTAGCGTGTTGTAGTGTTGCTTTCGGGCGGCGGCGAAGGTTGGGAACTTCTGCAACTGGACGAGTGCAAAGGCGGCCGAAAGCTCAAGCGGCAAAAAGTTATATCCGATTTCGCTGAAGATGAACTTGTTGTCGTAGGGGACACCGCCAAGTTCGCCTTTGAAGCGGTTCTCAAGGAGTTCGGAATTTGCTTTTTCGCCAAAAAGCGATGACTGACGTCCCCAGCCGCGTAGGACGAGCAGACGATCTGCCCATTGGTCATCGTTAACGCAAATCATTCCACCGCCACCCGCGCCATTGATGATGTGTGAGCCGTAAAAACTCGTGGTGGTAATGTGTGAGTACGTTCCAGTTGGTTTGCCGTCGTACTTTCCGCCAAGTGTGTCGCAGGAGTCCTCAATGAACCACAGCTTATACTTTTCAGCAAGCGCCGCTAATGCCTCCAGGTTTGGAATATTCCCCATGAGCGAGGGAATCATGAGCACTTTGGTTTTTTCGGAAATTGCTGCTTCTACCTGCCCAATATTCACAACGAGCGTCAGGGGATCGACATCTACGAATACCGGCACAAGACCCTTTTGAATAATCGGAGCCACCGTTGTTGCAAACGTAAGGATGGGAGTAATAACTTCGCTGCCCGCGGGAAGTTGGAGCAGTTCGAATGCCAGAAGGTTCGCCGAGGATCCGGAATTCACCATGACTCCATGTTTCTTCCCAAAGAGTGTTGCCACTTTTTCTTCAAAAGTTTTTGTCTTTTCGCCAATCGCTGTGTTACCTTTCAGTACCTCAACTACTGCGTCAATTTCTTCTTGACCGTGAACAGAGTAACCGTAGGGTACTCGTATTGGTGTGGTGGATTCCATAATGTAGCCTGTAAATGAGAAGTGTGAAGTATTAGTATTTTAGCAAAATTTGAAAGAATAGATAGCTATTGTGTGTACTTATAGGGAAGAACGTAGTCACAAACGGTTTGATCTGCTTTTACTTTGTAGTTGTAGGCCTCGAGGTTTGCCTCCACATCAAATTCAGCCGCCCGGATAATATGGTCGCGACTGGTACCATGAATGAGAAAATCGATTTCAACGAGATACTTTCCTTCGGTGAGATTGATTGGGCCAGTTTCGCACACAATTTTTCCCCGTGGGGCAATACTCGGGTTAATAGTTTCTGCTGCGACCTCAGTATCTAAGCGAAGTACGGTTTGCTGTGAGAGCTCACTGCTCACGGTTATAACCACGCGCGCGTCCTCTATTGAGTTTGGTATGTTGCTTGTGTATTCTAAATTGAATCGTAAGGAGTCGTTACTCTTGATAAGTCCTGAGCCTTGTATATTCGATATTTTGATATTAGTAAAGTGGACACTCCCAACTCCTGCGCGCGCTTCAAGTTGGGGGTTTTGCAGTGGTGTGGATTTTTCCGTGAGGTAGTGCTTTATCACTTCTGCAGTTGGGCCAATATGTCTGATGTGGCCGTGGTCAAGTGAAATGGCACGATTACAAAGTTTTTGGACGGCGATGAGGTTGTGGCTTACGAAGAGTATAGTTCGACCTTCGGATTTGGTTATGCTCTCCATTTTTCCTAAGCATTTTTTTTGGAATTCAGCATCACCGACGGCCAACACTTCATCAATGATAAGGATGTCTGGTTCCATATGTGCTGCCACCGAGAATGCCAGCCGGACGTGCATGCCAGAGGAGTAGCGTTTTACTGGAGTATCTAGAAATTTTTCCACACCAGAGAATTCGACGATTTCATCAAATTTCTTAATAATTTCTTTTTTTGACAATCCGAGAATTGAGCCATTGAGAAAAATATTCTCTCGCCCAGTTAGCTCAGGATGAAAGCCAGTTCCGACCTCAAGTAATGATGCAACCTGCCCGCGAATAGAAATTTCGCCTTTGGTGGGCGCGGTAATTTGCGAGAGGATTTTTAGTAAGGTTGATTTCCCTGAGCCATTTGGGCCAATGATGCCAATCACTTCTCCTTTTGTTACTTCAAAATTTATATCTTGAAGTGCCCAAAAATCTTCTTTCTTTGGTGTTTTTTCGCTCGCACCAAATGGTTTTTTAAAAAATTCAACAGCAGTTTCCCGAAACGTTTGGTAGGAGGAAGTTTTGTGCCTAAGTATATAGCTCTTTGAAAGGTGTTCGACGTTGATAATAGGGGTTGGCATAGGTATTATGCAACGTCAGCAAAAATCCGTTCGGTTCTGCGAAAGTAGTAGATTCCCAAGAAAAAGAAAAACAATGCAGCCACGAAAGAAATGAGTAGAAGGTGAAAGTTCACCGGCTTGGTGTGTATGAACACGGACCGGGCCGTTTCTATGATGCCAGTCATTGGATTGAGTGCAAGCAACCACTGATACTTTTCCGAGAGTAACGTAGTCGGGTATATCACTGGCGTTAAATACAGCATGATTTGAATGAAGAACGGTAGTGCGTACCGTATGTCGCGGTAACGGACATTAATTGCAGCAAGTAGCGAACCAACGCCAGAGGCTGTAAGGAAGGAGAGTAGAATGAGTATGGGAAGGTAAATGAGTGATTCCCATGAGGGCGTGAATTTGTAGAACACCATCATGCCGCCAAGGATGACCAGCGCAATGAAGAAGTCAACAATCGGAGTTATCGCGGGTGAAATTGGGAGGATGAGTCTTGGGAAGTATACTTTCTTAATTATGTTCTCATTATCAATGAGCGAATTGCTGGAATTTGTTAGTGAGGTTGAAAAGTAGTTCCAGAAAAGGAGTCCTGAGAAAACGAAGATTGGGTAAGGGACACCGTCAGAGGGGACTTTCGCCAATCCGCCGAAAAACACAGAGAAGATAACCATTGTGGTAAATGGCTGAATAAGTGCCCATAAAATGCCAATAACTGCCTGCTTGTAGCGAACCTTAATGTCTCGCCAAGTGAAGGTGTAGAGCAAACCGCGGAAATGCCAAAGTTCACGAAAATTTATGGCAATCCAGCCTTTGGTTGGGCGTATTGTGATACTTTTCCCTGTGTATTCAGGCATGTACGTGTTCGCTGTACCAGTCAAGAGTTTGTACGATACCTTTGCGTAATTTGATATTCGCCTCCCAACCTAAATTATTCACCTTTGTTACGTCAAGAAGTTTCTGCGGCATACCATCCGGCTTTGAGCCATCCCATACAATTTCGCCAGGGTACTTGCTCACCTCTTTTATAAGTTCGGCAAATTCTCGGATACTGACGTCTACGCCAGTTCCAATGTTTACAATTTCAGGGTCGTTGTACGTGTTCATAAGGAAGATTGCGGCTGATGCAAGGTCATCCACATGCAGGAACTCCCGTCGTGGTTTCCCTGTGCCCCATACGGTTATCGTCGGCGCATTACTGGCTTTTGCTTCATAGAATTTACGGATGAGTGCTGGGAACACGTGTGATGTTTGGAGGTCAAAATTGTCATTCGGGCCATACAGGTTCGTCGGCATAATGGAAATGAAGTTGTCACCGTATTGCTTGTGAAAAGCCCGGCACATGAGAATGCCGGCAATTTTTGCTGCTGCGTATGGTGCATTCGTCTCTTCAAATTTTCCAGTGAGGAAGTACTCTTCCTTCATTGGTTGCGGGCAATCACGCGGGTAGATGCAGCTACTGCCCAAGAAGAGGAGTTTTTTCACATGCACGTCATGTGCAGACTTTATGACATTGTTCTGGAGCGTAAGGTTCTCATAAATGAAGTCCGCACCTTTCGTGTTGTTCGCGTGGATGCCGCCGACTTTTGCTGCTGCCAGAAAAACGTAGTTTGGCTTTTCGGTTGAGAAAAATGTTTGGACAGCGTCAAATTGCAATAAATCAAGCTCCTCACGAGTCTTGAGAAGTAGATTCGTATACCCTTGAGCTATTAAATTTCGAACTATTGCAGAGCCAACCAGGCCCCTGTGCCCTGCTACAAATATTTTTGCGTCTTTCTCCATAGGGCTACTTCTTCTTTTTCTTCTCTGTCGCGTAGTCCGACTCGACCATAAGCTTGATGAGTTCTGTAAATGTCGTTCGTGGTGTCCAACCCAATTCACGTTTCGCTTTACTTGCGTCGCCAATCAGGAGATCAACCTCAGCTGGACGGAAGTACTTTGGATCAATAGCGATGATGGTTTTCCCCGTGACTTCGTCGATACCCTTCTCATCAAGCCCTTTCCCTTGCCAGATAATCCTCATCCCAAGATGGCTTCCTGCCTCTTCTATGAGCTGTCGGACACTATGGGTTTCTCCAGTTGCTATGACGTAGTCTTTAGGTTTCGGCTGCTGGAGCATTTTCCACATAAATTCTACGTAGTCCTTCGCGTAGCCCCAATCTCGTTTCGCATCGAGATTCCCCAAGTAGAGCATTGTGTCAAGTCCTAGTTTAATTCGTGAAAGGCCGCGTGTAACCTTGCGGGTAACGAACGTTTCGCCTCGGCGGGGTGATTCATGGTTGAAAAGAATACCATTACACGCATATAATCCGTAACTTTCCCGAAAGTTTACGGTTATCCAGTACGCGTACACTTTCGCGACGCCGTAGGGACTCCTTGGGTAAAAGGGTGTCGTTTCTTTTTGTGGCGTTTCCTGAACCTTGCCGAACATTTCACTTGACGATGCTTGGTAGATACGAGTTTTGATTCGGGTATCACGGATTGCCTCGAGTAATCGGGTTGTCCCCAGGGCGTCTACGTTTCCCGTGTACTCTGGCATGTCAAAACTGACCCGCACGTGGCTTTGTGCACCAAGGTTGTAGATTTCGTCTGGAGAAATTGTTTCAATCAACCGAAACAGATTAGAGGAATCAGTCAGATCACCGTAGTGCAAAATGAGACTCCGATTTGGTATGTGTGGATCCTGGTAGATACCTGCTAGCCGTTCGGTATTGAAGGTTGATGCTCGGCGGATGAGGCCATGTACTTCATAGCCCTTTTCGAGGAGGAGCTCAGCGAGGTATGAGCCATCCTGACCAGTAATTCCTGTAATGAGTGCTTTTTTCATAAAACGAATATATTCTAAAGCCCAACAAATGAACTCAAAGAAGCTTTTTTACTATGCTGTATTTTTAATAATATGTCAAAGGGTTTATGATTTGCGTGGTTCTTCAGTTTATAGAAATTTTTTGGAATTAACGTATTTACCCACACACAATGACACTTCGGTCAATCATACGCTATACTGTTAAGCGATGGCCATATCTTTTCTGATGAAAAAAAGTAAGTTTTCGCCTTTTTTTGTAGCAAAAAGTACTGTTGCTGCAGTGCCAATTTTCGTACTGCTGTTTATCCTTAACCAAAACTTTGCCTTTTTTGGAAACCATAAAGTCTCCATTACCTCATTTACGGATCTTCCGTCTAGTGTCCAATATATTGGTGCGGGAGAAATTGGTTTGGTTTCCACCCCTGAAGGTCTGAGAACCCGTCCGTATAAGGATCGGGTGGACTTAGCTGTCACGCTACCTCGTGGTTTTGAGACGATGACAATGCGAGCGGAATTTTCTGCTGATCCCTATGCAACCGTAGCATTAAGTGCGAAAGTTCCCGTGAATGCCAAAAGTATGTCATCATCCTTTCGGCTGCCAATAGCGTATGGCTTAGAATGGCGTCGCTTAGAGTTAGGGGATGGTGCGCTGTATATTAAAAACCATCCTGAGATTCAAAGTCTTGACACCTTTTGGGAGTCTTTAGAAAAACAGAAGAAGGTATATTCAATCCGTGATGGTTTCCTTGGGTACATTCCGCCCACTACATACAATGCCCACGCGCAAATTCGATCCGTTCGAGTTCCTGGCGGTTTTCGGGGTAATTTTACTGTAAGTATGTATTTTGATGGTCGACCTCAGCAAATTACTTTTGATAGCAAAATTGCGTATGCTTCCAGCGGGAAAAAAAATTTGCAGGTGGAGCTTGAATATCGGGGAGTGGTTTTGGTGACGAAAAGTATCCCAGAAGTAGTGGGGTTGACACAGAAGAATGTTTTGGAAGTCCCAAAAGGCGATCCAGGTTTTTATACCCTTCGGTTCATTCAGTATAGTGAAGCAACAGTGGTGAGCAATCTTCGATTTCAAGGTGATGCAGTTGAATTGAGTAAATACCTCTTTTTCGATCAATCATCCACACCAGTTAGGCTCTACTCAAATTGTACCGATTTGTCTGTGCAGGCGGTTCATGCCCTTGGATTGCAGAGTCCAATTTGGGTAAATGGGCAGGAGGTAAAGCTTACTGAAGTAAAAAAACCACAAAAAGTGAGTCTTCGATCTGATATGAATACACTTCAGCTTCCGCACGCAGACGTCATCCTTTCGAATACATGCGGTTTTATGCTTCAACCAAATAGTGATCTTCGAAAAGCGTATGCCAATGTATATCAACGCATTACCGTCGTCCCCCAGATTTCTGCTGCAACGGTAGAGGCAGCTGATTTTCTCTTTGATCCGCTCTCGTCAGCGAGCATTGAAAACGAAAAAGAGGGGAGTTATTCAGTCGAAAAAACTTTTGATTTGCACAGCCTTAGCGCCGTAGGAAAAAAATTCACTTTCTCACTTGAAGTCCAGGGTTTACTTTCTCGACCAGAGGCCTTTATCCATTTGAAGAATGTTACTTTTATCGCGCATCGGCCGTCATTTATATTTGCGGACATTTCTAAAGCTTTTCAAGCATTGTTCTAGGTATTGACGTTGTATGAAGAAAATTACATTCTCTATCGTTTGGCCCTTCTCAGGATCAGAAATGCGTGAGCTCCTCTCATTTGCGTTCCAGGTTTCACTCGTTGCATTTTTAGGGTTCTACCTCATCGACAATCTCAGAACTGGATTTGTTAGTAATTTTTTTAACGTATACATTTTTTTGTGGACATCAATAGTATTTGGGGTTCTTACAACTGCTTGGCCAATGATAGTACCCGAAGCAAAGTCGGAAGAAAAGTTGACCTGGAAAGATTTCACTCGGATAACGCTCTTCGCCCTTGGCACGGCTGCATTGGTATGGTATAAAACCTCATCAATTGGCTGGCTGGCAATGGTCATTGCCGCCTTGAGTGGCTTAATAGTTTTAGGCTTGGGACTGCTAGTGTATTTAAATAAGGATAAGTAATTTTTTATTAGTATTGTACCTATGAAAATACTTCAAGGAGTCATAATAAAAAAACTCATAACCCACGCGGATGATCGTGGCTTTTTTCGTGAAGTCCTGCGGGATGATGACAAATTGTTATCAAATTTTGGGCAAACGTCAGTTACCGTAACCTACCCAGGGGTTATAAAAGCTTTTCATTACCATGAAAAACAGGACGATCTTTGGTATGTGGCCAGCGGCATGGCGCAGGTTGTTCTCTACGATACGCGGAAAGACTCGCCGACGTACAAGCAAACGCAGGTTCTTTACGCGGGTGAGCAGAATCCTGTACTGATTAAAATCCCAATTGGCGTTGTCCATGGGTATCGGGTGCTAGGCGATAAGCCGGTCATGCTCTTCTACCACACTACTATGAGTTACGACCCCAAGAGCCCAGACGAAAAGCGCATTCCATTTGACGATCCAGAAATTGGTTTTGATTGGACAACCCAAAATCGATAGGATTCAAGCACCCTTGACCTCTATTTGGCAAGCGATATACTGGGTTAGACAAGGGGTTAACCCATTGATTTTATGTCTTCATTAACGAAAGAGCATTTTGACCAGCAACTCGGCCTTTTGGACCGGCGTTTTAACGATTTTGATGGCCGCTTTACTGGGGTTGAGAAACGTTTAACGGGTCTTGAGGCTGGGCAGACGAGCTTAGAAACCAAGTTTAGTGGTGTTGAAGGCCGCCTAACTGGTGTTGAAAATCGTCTGACAACGATTGAAGATCGTTTGACGGAACATAATAAACGATTTCAACGAATTGAATCAACCTTGGAAGCACTGGTGCAATCAGTAGATCGTTTTTCCAAGATTTATACAGATATGAACCAGGAGTTTGTGGTAATGCGTCAACATTTACGTGACGTTGAAGTGCGGGTAGAGCAGTTGGAGTTGAAGCTGAAATCGGCGTAGCGTCCATGAAACTCTTCATCACCCCGCACCACTCTCCCTCGGCAGACTCGGGTTCAGATGCGGGGCAGGCTGGCGGGACTTGGAATTAGCCTCATTACAATATGAAATTATTTGTGACAGGTGGTGCCGGGTTCATTGGCTCCAATTTCATCCATTACATTCTCCGCGAACATCCCGAAGATACGGTGGTGAATTTTGATAAGCTTACGTACGCCGGCAACTTGGCAAACCTGAAGGATGTGGAAAATGACCCACGGTATAGCTTTGTGCAAGGGGATATTGCGGACATTGAAGCAGTGCGAAAGGCTCTGCCAGCGGATTGTGACGCTATTGTAAACTTCGCAGCCGATACGCACGTGGACCGTTCCATACTCGATCCCGAAGCTTTCTTGAAAACTGATATTTTTGGCACCCGCGTACTCTTGGAAGTTGCGAAAGATCGGAAGCTCAGGCGGTATGTCCAAATTTCTACGGATGAAGTGTACGGCGACATTGAACCCGGGCAGTTTTCGAAAGAAACGGACAAGCTTCATCCATCCAGCCCCTACTCAGCCTCGAAAGCAGCGGGGGACTTGATGGTCCTGGCGTACGTTCGGACGTACGGGATTCCCGCGGTCATTACCCGTTGCACAAACAATCTTGGACCCAACCAGTACCCCGAGAAGTTTATCCCGCTCGCTATTACCAATCTCGTTGAGGGAAAAACTGTTCCTGTTTACGGCGATGGCATGCAAGTGCGCGACTGGCTTCACGTGGAAGACCACTGCCGAGGGATTGATCTTGCTTTACGAAAAGGTCGGATTGGGGAAATCTACAACTTTGGCGCGAACCAAAATCCCGAGTGGCCGAATGTGACGATCCTTGACGCAATTTTGAAGCAGCTTGGCAAAGGTGAAGAAATGAAAGCCTTTGTGAAGGACCGTGAGGGGCATGACCGGCGATACGCGGTGGACATTACTAAATCCACAAGTGAGTTAGGCTGGAAGCCAACCTGGAGCCTTGCAGAGGGTCTTCAAGCTACTATCCAATGGTACGTTGATCATCCAGAGTGGTGGAAACCCCTGAAGAGCGGAGAGTATTTGGCATACTACAAGCAGCAGTATGAGCATCGAAAACAGTCGTAAGCTGTAGAGCCTTAAGCCGTAGGCTAGTGGGTTGACCAATTGGAATCCAGGGATATACTGTCCACAGGCAAGAGGGTTTACTCACCCCTTTTTTTCTATGTCCCCAAAAAAATCTTCAATTGATGATGTTTTAGAAGCTGTTCATGCGCTTTCGGTGTATGTTGACAAACGTTTTGATACCCTTGAGGCTAGGTTTGATGGACGAATAAATGGTCTGGATACACGATTTTCTGGTGTCGAAAAACGATTAATGTCAGTAGGATCCCAAATGGTAACCAAGGATTACCTTGACGGCAAGCTTGCTGATTTGCGAGGTGATTTAACGTTGTTGACGCGAAAGGAGGATAGCAAGTTACTTGCTATCGTGGATTTACTGTACGGCAAACGGATTATGACGAAAACTGAGCGGCAGCAGATTATGGCGCTGGAGCCGTTCGCTCAGTCTGCGTAAAGAACTATTCTTATGTCCACTTCACACAGTGTGCAACGTGGTAAACCTCGGAAGCCGAAGGCGGCAAAGGGGTGGCAAGGTTTTGATGACTGTCCTATCTGCCAAGCCATGCAGAATGGCACAGCTAATAGTGTGGAAGGCCTCATGGCCGCATTCCAGGCAGCGAAACGGAAGTATCTAGAAGGGAGCTTCGTTACCAAGAAGGTGAAATAGCATTATCAATGTTTTCCGTTGCAATGTGGGGTCTTTTTTGCTATACTTGGAATATGAAATTGAAGCTCAGTAAGGAACTTTTTTGGGACACAAACGTGCGGGATATTGACGAGCGCAAGCACGCCGATTTTATTATTGGGCGGGTGTTGCAGTATGGAGACCTGAATGACTATAAAATCTTGAAAGGGATGTACTCCTTACCGAGAATAAAAAAAATTGCATCGAAGGTCCGATACATTGATAAAAAGTCAAAGATTTTTTGGCAGCTCATACTCAATTTTTCATGGCCATCCACCCGGAAGTCATTACTGCACGCGCCTACCGCCTTCTCGCAACGATAGGGCGCGAACCGTCCCTGAAGGCATTTTACCTGGCTGGGGGTACAGCCTTGGCATTGCAGCTAGGTCATCGTGTCTCGGTAGATTTAGACTTTTTTACCCCGAAGCATTTTTCTGTTCCGGTTCTGCGCAAGTGCCTGCAATCACTCGGCAGATACGAACCGGTGCTGCAGGAAGCTGACACTCTCATTGCTCGGGTTGATGGGGTAAAAGTAAGTTTTTTTGCGTATCGGTACAGGCTCCTTTTTCCATTTCTGAAAGATCAGGGAGTGTCCCTTGCTGATCGACGAGATATTGCCTGTATGAAGCTCGATGCCATCTCTGACCGTGGCAGCAAGAAAGATTTTGTTGATCTTTATTTTTTACTACAGGAGTACAATCTGTCGAAACTTTTTACCCTTTTCTCCAAAAAGTATTCCTCGGTCCATTTTAACACCGCTCATATACTGAAGAGCCTGGTCTACTTTGAGGATGCGGAAACAGAACCAATGCCGAGGATGCTCTTACCAGTACCTTGGAAAAAAATACAAGCGGCTATCATTCTAGCGGTGCGGGAGACAGCTATGGTAAGTTTGGAATAGAATAGGAGATGCAAAAAGTAATTGTCACCGGTGCTAAAGGCATGCTAGGGCAAGAGATTGTCCGGGTGTTTTCAGAAAATCCAGGGTACAACGTGGTTGCCTGGGATATGGAGAATTTGGATATTACTGATGGCCGAAGTGTCACGGTCAAACTCACCGCAGCGGAGCCACAGATTGTCATTAACTGCGCGGCATACAACAATGTTGATGGCGCTGAAGTTGCTCCCGAGAAAGCAAAGTTACTCAATGCAACCGCGGTTGCACATCTCGCCACGACCTGTGCGGAACTTGGCGCAACTCTTGTTCATTTTTCTACAGACTACGTTTTTGCCGGGACAAAGCAGGGTGGGTATGTGGAAAGTGATACCCCAGATCCCGTGAGTGTTTACGGGCAGTCAAAAGCAGACGGCGAACTTGAGGCAGCAAAAAATCCACAGCATTACGTCGTCAGACTCTCACGACTTTTTGGCAAACCAGCGAAATCTGAAAATGCCAAACGGAGTTTTGTGGACGTTATGCTCCAGCTAGCCAAAGAGCAGCCAACTATTGAGGTAGTCGAAGCGGAATTTTCCAGCCCAACCTATGCACCTGACCTCGCGGAGGCGACGCTCCACCTTGTCCAATCTGAAGCACCTTTTGGGATATACCATCGGACGAATGCCGGGGCGTGCACCTGGTATACTTTTGCCCAGGAAATTCTCCGGGTGGCAGGGCGATCCGTGCCGGTGACGCCTGTCCCGCCCGAAAAGTACCCACGACCGGCAAAGCGGCCAGGGTTTTCCCAATTACAGACGACAAAGCTCCCTGCTCTGCGTCCGTGGCAGGAAGCACTTGCAGACTATTTGAAAGGCTCAGGCACCGCCTAGAGCCATTGCTGGCCTTTGGGAGGCTGCTAGAATGCGAATATGCAGCTTTCACCTTCAGTCAAACGTATCTTGGGGATAGTCGCCATCTGGCTTGGCTTGTTTGGGGTGTTCAGCATTCCAGCCTGGCAAACTCTGCAGTGGCCAGTCTTCAGTTCCCCGGATGAAACGGCAAACTACAGTTTTGCCCAACAGGACAAGGCTACCAGTCAAACGAAGATCCCAACAGTACTCCCTGGTGCATCTCGGAGTGTCCTGAATAACGGCACAGCGCTCGTCCCAGGAAGTTTCGTCTTCTTCCCACACCTGCTTGGATTCATTGGAAAAGTCTTGGGCACGTTTGGCATGCTCATGTTTGGACCCGCCTTAGCATCAACAGCAATGCTTGCTTGGTGGTCCTTACTTAAACGAAGTTTTGGCTCAGCGGTTGCGTGGTGGAGTACTGTTATTCTTGCCAGCTTCCCCACATTTTGGTTCTACGCCGGTCGGGGGATGTGGCAAAATGGCGTGTTCACCAGTCTGCTCATTCTGGGTTTGTGGTGCGGGCAGCAGACTTGGCGCACGCGGTGGTGGGGGAGTGCAATGCTTACGGGTTTGGTCTGGGGAACAATGCTGGCAATTCGTCCCAGCGAAGTCTCGTGGGTGGTTCCTGGTCTCATTGTTTTTGCCCTGCTCTCGTGGAAGCACATTCCGTGGCGCATGACGCTCATCGCCGGTGCGGTTGCTCTGGTGCCCATGCTTGCACTCTTCGTCTTCCAAAAGCAAACGTACGGTGAGCTGGCAGCGGTTGGGTACCGAGCCAACGGTGCTTTTTCGCCGGCGCCAATTGTGCAAGAACTCAACACGTTCCAGCAGGTGAAGAATGTCTTCTTTCCGTTTGGGACAAAACCTGGAGTGGCGTGGGAGCGGTTGAAAGTATACGCGGTTGGGCCGTTGGGGTACATCCTGATCCCTGGAGCAGTTGGCATTTTTTGGCTTGGACTCCAAAAGTGGAGAGACCCAACCCATCGAGCCGTGCTGGGTGGCTCGCTGGTGGGAGGGCTGCTCCTGGTTATTCTCTATGGGAACTACAAGTTTGTGGAGTTCCCGGCGATTCGTGAACCAGTGCTGGACTTGTCCTACCTTCGGTACTGGTTACCACTTGTTCCGCTTGCAGCGCTCGGGTGCGGGTATGCCTTAGGAAAGTTGCAGGTGAAAAGTCAGGTCACCTGGCGGTTGAGCTGGGTGCTGGGAGGAGCAATGCTTGTGGTTAGTACGTGGCTAGTGTTGAATGATTCAACCATTGGCATCCTCCACACGTGGCCGCGGGTGGCAGAAGCCCAAGCACAATCACGGTGGTTAGTGGAGCAGATTCCTGCTGGTTCGGTTGTGCTGGCTGGAAGCCGGGACAAACTGGTTTTCCCTCGCCGCCATGCAATTGGTTTTGATGGCACTATTCCACCTGGCGACGAACAGTATACGAATTTGCCAGCTGGTACTCGGTTGTTCATCACCCTTTCCAATCCTGACCAGCAATACTTGGTATCCCAGCGATTTCCTGGCAGAAAGCAAAGCAGCCCGTTGGTGGGACCCAATGGGATAACCTTGGTTGAACTTAGCCAGTAGGCTTTTTAGAAAACCTGGAGCTGTACCCAGCGGAGAATTTTGCCGTCCTCCAGTAGAAACTCAAGTACACCCTCAGTTGAAGTTTGGCTCACAGCCACACCTTTTTCCAAGGGGATATCCAGCACGGTGTTGTGTGGAATGTGCCGGATGAGCAATCGGTCAGCCCGCGCAATGCTTACCGTTTCCCTGCCCAGATGCGTCACGCCAAAGACTGGGGTAATCCAGCGGGAAGCCGTGGTACTTGCACCATCTGCCTTCCCAATCATCGCGGAAAACGCATTGATGAAAAGTACATCAGCCGTGCCCGGAATGCGTTGGGCAGTATGCGCCAGCAATGGCAGCGTCAGGACGTCGGATGCCTGCTCACCCCGGATCCAGAGTGAAGAGTTTGAAGTTGCATCGCTAATCCACAGCACTTGGTGATCCCCAAAGAGTTTGGGGGTTTTGATGCTCGCTGGTAGTTCCTGCGTGCTCATGGTTTTCAGTTGGTCATTCAGCCGAAGCAGAGCAAAACCGGTTGGGGTTTGGACCAGGGAAAAACTTTTTCCATTGTTCAAGACCGCTTGCTTCAGGTTTTTTACTGTTGCGGTAACCCAGGTGTTCCCACGCAGCAGCGCTAGGCCGGTTGGCGTGGTTGCAAGGAGTGTGTCACCATCTGCGCTCGCAAAGCGCACAGCAGCGGGTGGAACGGGGATTTGTTTCCATACCCCTTGGCGTGAGCAGGTGCCAAGCACAGTATCGTCTTTCCCCAAAACCACCAGTCTCTGTCCCTGGCTATCCCATACAAACGTTTGTCCTTCGGGAATGCTCGTACAGGTGACCAGTGTGGTTGGCGTTGTAATTGTCAGTGTCGAACCCTGCCGCCACGCCACACTTCCACCCTGGGGGGCAAACTTCGCTCCAGCGCCAATTGCTGTGCGAACAGTTTCGAATGCAGGTGTTCGGAACAGCTGCACCGGGTCAAGGATGGTTGCTTCACCATCACGAACCCGAACTTCCTGCTGCCACGGTTCATATCCCGGAGCTGAAAGACTGAGCTGGTACGTACCAGGACGCAAATTCCGGATAGACGTCGGCAGGGATTTTGTCCGCCCGGGCTCAGCATTGACTTGAATGAGGACAGACTTGGGTTTGCCGCTAAGGACAATTGCTCCGGTTTTGTAAAAGTCTAAAGATTTTGGATCAAAACGAAACCCACGGCTGTAGGCCACGGCCAAAGGGGCGCAGACCAGAAACAGGCAGATGAAGGTCAAGGCAAGGAGACGACGGTGGAGTAACCGCATATTCGCAGCATAGCATATTCGAAGGTTGCTATTGACTTTTTCGACCTTTTCTGTATACTTGGACGTTCTCTATCATGTCTCTTAAAACTTAAAAAAACAGAAGTTTGAAATAAGGAGTTACCCATGAGTACGAAGAAAATTGTTGAAGATGGCCTGCCCACTACTCAGCCCTACTTTCTCCCACTCAAGCCTTTTGACCCAGAAAAGTTCCTCGGGGTAGGCTGGAAGGTAATTGAGGTTCTGCACCCACGCACGGACAGTATCCTGGATGCCACCAAGATTATCACCAAGGTTTACCTTCAGCCAGGGGAGCGCTGGATTACCGCTGACGAGCACCTCCATCGCATTAAGGCGAGCGCAGCTGATTGTAAGCCTCAGCTGGGTGCGGCAGACGGTCGGGCGCTGTATGAGGAAGAGGGTCGAGTTACCCTCCGTTGGCTTAACAAGACAAAGGGCATCAAATCCCTCTCGTGCTGGAACACGATTCTGCAGGATCCGGCCGGTCACCGCAGCGTCCTCTGTCTGGACCAGGACAGTGACGGTTCCTGGCGCTGGGAGCGCTGCTATTTGATCGACGTCCACGGCTGGGATGCTAGTTATCCCGCGGGTCTGCTCGATGAAGTTTCATTGTAGGCAGGTATCAGCCCTTTATTTTACGTAGTACGAAATCCCGGATCTTCCACACTTTGGAAGACCGGGGTTTTTCTATATCTGTGGGGTAGCACATTGCAAAAACTTTCGGTATACTCACAGGGATATGCCTTCCTTTCGCATTACCGGCGGGACTCCTCTCACCGGTCGAACCCGTGTGGCCGGAGCCAAGAACGCTGCAACCAAACTTATGGTGGCAACGCTGTTGACCGATGAGCCATGTCGGATTGAAAATTGCCCGCAACTGGGGGACACGGACATTACGGCTGAGCTGCTGCAGGGCATTGGGGCGCAGGTTGAGTGGGAAGGGAATACCCTGCACGTCCACACCCCAACCATCAAAAATGCCGAGGTGCGGGCCTTGAGCCGGAAGAACCGGATTCCCATTTTAGCCATTGCCCCACTGCTGCACCGGGGTGGACATGCCGAAGTTCCGGTGTTGGGTGGAGATAAAATTGGCCCGCGTCCAGTTGACTTCCACCTGACTGCCTTACGGGACATGGGCGCAAAGGTGGAACAGACTGACACCGCATACATTGCTGATGCTTCGCGTTTACATGGGGCGACCTTTCGTTTGCCATTTCCCTCGGTTGGCGCAACGGAGACTGTGCTGTTCGCCTCAGTTTGCGCAAATGGGCATACGCGTTTGGAAAATGCAGCGGTGGAACCAGAGATTACCGAGCTGGTCATGTTTCTCCAAAAAATGGGAGCGATTATCCACCTGGGTGCAGACCGGGTGATTGAAATAGACGGGGTGCAGAAGCTCCATGGTGCCACGCACCGGGTGCTGACGGATCGGAATGAAGTTGTGTCGTTTGCTGCCGCAGCTATTGGTACGGGCGGGGATATTTTCATTGAAGGCGCAGAGCACCAGCATTTGATAAGCTTCCTTAATGTCGTTCGCAAAATCGGCGCGCACTACGAGGTGCAGCCAGATGGGATTCGCTTCTGGCGCCAAGGTGCACTGCAACCCGTGTCCATTACTACCGATACCCACCCAGGCTTCATGACTGATTGGCAGCAGCCAATGGTAACCGTCTTGACGCAAGCGGAAGGCGTTTCCCATGTGCACGAAACCATTTACGAAGATCGTTTTGGTTATACCCGGGACTTGTGCAATATGGGTGCAGATATTGGAGTTTCTGCTGAATGCCCAGTCGCAGAGTGTCGCTTTGCCGGTCGCCACGCACAGCACTACGCCACAATTACCGGTTCAACCCCGCTGCACGCAGCAACATTGGAAATCCCTGACATCCGTGCAGGTATTGCCCATGTTATAGCAGCACTCATTGCCCAAGGGACATCCACAGTGAATGGGATAGAACATCTTGATCGAGGGTACGTCCAACTTGAAGCTCGCCTCCGCCAATTAGGTGCAACCATTACCCGAAATGACTGAGACACCCGTCCAATTTCCGTTACCCACCCCACGCCGTCGGCGAGCGGGTTTTTGGGTTTTCCTTGTTTTGGCGTTACTCCTTACGGGTTTTGTGAGTGGGTATGGTTCAGCGATGCAGAGCTTTGGTGGAAAGACCGGCGTTTCGGCCTTGCAGGAACGGCTGGGCGTGCAACCGGCAAACCAGGCAGTGCTTGATAAAACCCTGGAGAGCATTCAGCAAAGCTACGTTCAGCAGCCAGTGGATCAGTCTGCGCTTTTCTACGGTGCGCTGTCTGGGATTGTCGACAGTCTGGGTGATCCATACTCATCATTTTTCACCCCAACTGAGGCCAAGCAGTTTGCAGCGGATTTGAACCTGAGCATTGAAGGTATTGGCGCGGAAATTGGTTTTAAAGAGAAGAATCTCGCCATAATTGCGCCACTTCCAAATTCTCCGGCCGAACGTGCCGGCTTACAGCCAGGTGATTTGCTGGTAAGTATTGATGGTCAGGATGTTACCGCTTTGAGCCTTGACGAAGCTGTGCAGCGTATTCGTGGGAAAGCTGGGACAAAAGTGGTTATCATTGTCGTTCGCAATGATGCAGAAAAAACGTTTACCGTTACCCGAGAGAAAATTACCTTGGATACAGTCATCACCAAGCGGCTGGAGCCCAATCTTGCATACATTCGTTTGGTCAGTTTTAACGATCAGACCCTACCAGAATTAGATGCCGCAATTCAGGATATCTTACTGAAGCCACCTGCGGGTATCATTCTGGATGTCCGGAGCAATCCCGGTGGCCTGCTGGACGCTGCCATTGAGGTTACTGGTGAGTTCATTGGGAAGGAAGTGGTGGTTCGGGAGCGTGATGCCAAAGGGGAAGAGCAGGTGGAACGTTCTACCCGCAGTGCCCGTTTTGGGGATACACCCATGGTGATCTTGGTGAATGGGGGCAGCGCCTCAGCCTCAGAAATTGTGGCCGGCGCCCTGCAAGACGCCAAGCGCGCAACCGTGGTTGGGACAAAGACCTTTGGCAAGGGAAGCGTGCAGACCCTGGAAACGTTGCCAGATGGTTCACAGTTGAAGTTAACCATTGCTCGCTGGTATACCCCTTTGGGTCGAACCATTGATAAGGCGGGCATTGTCCCGGATGTCGTGGTGGAAATCCCTGAAAAAGCAGCAAGTGGCGCTGATGCGCAGCTGGATCGGGCAGTGAAAATCTTGTCAGAAAAGCCATGAAAGTGATTTTCACCAAAGCGCTGCAGTCGCACAAATCTGGGGACATCGCTGAGGTGGCCGAAGGCTACGCAAGGAATTTCCTCTTCCCTCGTAACGTTGCACAGCCGGCAACGGCAGATCATTTGGCAGCCCATGCGGCACGCGTGCAACGTGAGCAGCACACCAAAGTCCAGGCGGCACAGCAAGCCGAGGCCGTGCTGGGGTTGCTTCACGGCAAGACATTCAGCATCCCTGCAAAAGCAAATGCGCAAGGCACACTGTACGCCGCGCTAACGCCAAAGCAGATCGCCACGGCTCTGGCCACACAGTGCGGTATGCCCATACCCAAGAGCGTGCTGCGGCATATCCCAACCCTCAAAACCGCTGGGTCGCACACAGTGCATTGCCCCGATACACATCCCGCAATTTCCTTTATACTATCCGTATGACCGCTGCGCACAAAACCTCCTACATTTTCGTCACGGGTGGGGTGTGCTCTGGTTTAGGGAAGGGGATTGCAGCGGCGTCCATTGGTGCAATCTTGAAAGCCAGTAAGCTGGAGGTTTTTTCCATAAAATTTGACCCCTACCTGAACGTAGATCCAGGCACCATGAACCCCTACCAGCATGGGGAAGTTTTTGTGCTTGATGATGGCACGGAGACGGATTTAGACTTGGGGCACTATGAGCGCTTTTTGGATGTCCGGCTTTCTCGTTCATCTTCGGTTTCCACCGGCCAACTGTACCAACGAGTCATTTCCCAAGAGCGTGCAGGGAGGTATTTGGGGAAAACCATCCAGATAGTACCGCATATAACCAATGCCATTAAACAGTCTATCCAGGATGTGGTGGCAGAGCAGCAACCAGATGTGCTGATTATGGAAATTGGGGGGACGGTTGGCGATATTGAAGGTGAACCATTTTTGGAAGCCGCCCGACAAATGCGGAATGAATTTGGGAACCAGGTGCTGTTCGTTCATGTGGCGCTGCTACCCTTCCTCAAGGCTACCCGAGAGTTAAAAACCAAACCCGCACAGGCCTCGGTTCGGGAATTGCAGCGGGCGGGGATTCAGCCTGACGTGATCATTGCCCGGGCTGACGAACCAATCCACAAGGAACATTTGGAGAAGCTGGGTCTTTTCTGCAACGTTCCGCTGACTTCGGTCATTCCTGCACAAACTGCGAAGAGCATTTATGAAGTACCCTTGCACTTGGAAAAGTACCAAATCTCCAAAACGATTTTTGCTCACTTTGGCATGCCTAAGAAGAAGCCAGCCCTGGCACCCTGGAAAGAGCTGGTGAAGCGGGCGCGGAACGGGAAACCCACGGTGCACATTGCCGTGGTGGGGAAGTATACGGAGCTTGGGGATGCCTACCTTTCGGTCATTGAAGCACTCCGCAGTGCCTCGTACGCGCAGAGCGTCAAATTGGTTGTGGATTGGGTGGATTCTGTTGGCCTTGAAGAGAAGGATTCCAAGGAGTGGGGGAAGCTCAAACGTAGCCACGGTATCTTGGTTCCAGGCGGATTTGGCAACCGCGGCATTGAAGGCAAAATTTCCGCGGTGCAGTATGCACGTGAGAAAAAGGTCCCGTACTTTGGGCTGTGCTTGGGAATGCAGATTGCCACCATTGAATTTGCACGGCATGTGGCAGGGTTAGCCGGAGCCACGAGCACCGAGTTTGACCCCGAAGCGAAAGTTCCAGTGATTCACATTATGCCTGATCAAGAGAAGAAAATGCTCAGCCAAGATTACGGTGCCACCATGCGTTTAGGGAGTTGGCCATGCAAAATTACCCCCAAAACGCTGAGCGCGAAGGCATACGGTACAGCGCAGGTGCAGGAGCGACATCGGCATCGTTTTGAATTGAATAACACGTACCGCGAGCAGTTGGAAAAAGCTGGGCTGATTATCGCTGGCACCTCGCCAGACGGTCATCTTGTGGAAATAGTGGAAGTGGCTGATCACCCCTGGTTCGTGGGAGTTCAGTTTCACCCAGAATTTACCTCTCGGCCCATCCAACCCCAGCCGTTGTTCCTGGATTTCCTGGGTGCCTGCAAAAATGCTGCGCGGGCAAAAGGCGAATAGAAAAAAAGAGCTGAATACGTCCAGCTCTTTCATGCCTAACAGGGCGATGCACTACGCCTCGTAGATTGAGGCTATTTCGGTTGTACTGGCGAATTGACCATCTTCTCGCAAGATGACCAACGAATCGCCGACTTTCACGGTGTTCGTAGGAACTACGAAACGTTTGTCTTCAAGGACATCCCCAATTTTCTTTGGGGGATTTTTCATTGCGATACCGTGGATTTTTCCTCGGAATCGAACTGCCCGATGTAGTTGCACTGCAGTGATGTCGCGAAACCCGTCGGCATCCGGTAACGAGAACTTGTACATTGAGCCACTGGCAGTGCGGATTTCAATGACCACTTGTGCAGCATTCTCAATTTGCTGGACATTTTTCAATTCGGACATGTATTCCTCCAAAAGAGTTATGTGTGGTTTTTCGTTTTCACCTGAAACTAGCACAGACTGACCTCTTTGTCAATCACTAAGTTAAAAAACAAAAAAACTTTAGGTTACCCTAAGGTTGCACTTTAGCTACTTTAGACTTTTACCGGAACAACGTCCGCGAAGGTTGCGGGGAGCAACTTGCCGTTGAAGCGGCGGACTTTGCGCGTGCGGAAAGCAACCACCCCCGGCAGCATGGCAAACAAGGTGTCATCCCCACCCCGGCGAACATTCTTGCCTGGGCGGATTTTGGTGCCACGCTGGCGGACGATAATTGCGCCAGCAGAGATCTTCTGGCCGGCGTAGACTTTGGTGCCCAGGCGTTTGGACTGGGAATCGCGCCCGAGACTAGTTGTGCCTACACCTTTGACGTGTGCCATACAGAGGGTTAATCAAGAAAAAACGTGTGAACGTATTCTAAAGTCTACAGCTGCATCCGTCAAGACCCATTGGAAAAGACCTGGATAGCCTTTTCTGGCGTGGGTGCGAGCTGCTGCTTCGCTTCCCAGGCTTTTTGGGCGGTTTCTAGCTCTTTTAGCCGAATACGCTCTTGCTTCTGGGAGAGGACGTCGGCTGATACTTCGTTGACGGTTAATGTTCGAATCCACGTGCTGTAGTTCTTCCACCCAGTAATCCCTAAGCCAATAATGAGCATGGCGAGCAGCACCCATCCAAACCAAAGGCTAATCCGCTCTGGGTGCAGGTGTTGGCGAAATTGTGTCAGGTTCACTTTCTTCATACTAGTGCCAGGGGATAGTACCAACGAGCTGGAGCGACGTATTGCCAGCCTCAACTTCTGCCAGGGAAATGGACGTGGTAATTGCGTAGCCAGGATCAGCTTCAAATTTTCTTAGGAAGAGCAGCACATTTGCTGTGGGTCCGGTGACGCTGAGGGTGAAGGCCTTTTCATCGAGGCTAAATGCATTTCCGCCAGGTCGGGTACGGGATGGCTCGGTTGGAACGAAAGCTTGCTCAACCTTGGTTTCGGTTGCAAGTTTTTCCATATGCTCAACGAAGACCAGGGGTTGCGTGCGATCCAGGAATGCGCCGCTCAGTTTTGCTGACTGCTCCTGGATAGTGGCGTACTGCGTGGTGAGCGTTGAAAGGTTTTGGCGCTGCAGGTCATTCAATGCGATGGTCACGCGTGCATCCTCAATGTCCGCTGAAACGGAGTAAATTTTTTGGGGTATGTATACAATGCTCATCCACCCAAGAGCAGCCAGCAGAAGCGTGCCGCCAATGGACCAAACGAAAAGGGTCATTTTGGGGGAGCGGCGTATCATGGCTTCTTCATTGACGCGGTGAGCGAAAATTCTAAGTCAGTTCGTTTCGTTTGCAATGGGAAAATCACATCAGCCACAATACTGCTATTTTGCAACACTTTTTCGTAGTTCGTATACGCTTCTCGGGTTGCTGCGGTGCCGCTGAAGGTAAGCTTGTTGGTTCCTTGGCTAATGCTCAAGCTTTCTAAAGTCACACCTGCAGGGGTGAGCGCTGCAAATTGTTCAATGACTGGCGACCATTTTTGAAAGCGCTTCTGCACACCTTGGAGAGCCAGAATTTGGCTATTGAGCTTGAGGGTGGTTTCGGCAATGCTGGATTGTCCTTGGGCTTGCAGCAAAAGCGTGGATTGATTTGCTTCAGCTGCTAAGTCCTTTGCCTTCATTTGCAACAGCACAACGCCAGTGCCAGAAATGAGTATGGCAAGAAGCGCAATAACCAACAGGGTGACGAGTGTACTGCGGATAACACCGATGGTCAGCCGGGTACGAATTTCAGATCGAAGGTCTGGAGTGGTGAGGTTGAGCAACATCATAGGTCGTTATTCCCATTCCGCCAGGCATGCGCGGAGGCACCACGGAGCGCAAGACCCAAGGCTGTGAGGTAGGAGGTTGCCACTGCCTGCAGCTGAGTTGAAGGTACCCGAATATTTGCTGGCCAGGTACCAGCGTGCACTGGGAGGCTGAGAGTTGACTGCATTAGTTCAGGGAGACCTAGCATAGCTGCCCCACCACCAACCAGGGTTACGTCTACCACATGCAGCACAGCAGTTGCATGTTCCTCGTAGTAGCTAATGATTTCCAGAATTCTTTGCAGTAATGGTTTTAACTCAGGTTCCAGTAATTCTCGTACTGCGCCCTTGCCCTTCCGCGGATCCAGCCCGCATAAACGTTTCGCTTGCTCAGCTTGTTCTGTGGTTAGGCTAAGCTTCGCCTGTAAAATGCTTGTTAGCCCAGTTCCAGAGAGTGGGAGGGTAGAAGAGTAGGCTACCAGATCACCCTCAGTGATAATCAGTCCAGTTCGGGTTGCGCCCAGATCAATAATCAGATGGCTGCCTTTCGCCGCTGATGACGGAATGGCAACTCGGCTGAGTGCGGCTGACTCTGGTTCAAAAACGATGGGGATAATGCCAACTGCTTTCAGTGCGGAAACGTAGCTCTCAATGAGCAATTGCGGAGCGACGGCAACAATAACCCGCCTGGTTTTTGCTTTTGGATCAGCTGAGCCAATGGGTTGCCAGTCAACAAATGCTTCGTCGAGATTGAGTGGAATGTGCTCTGCCAGTGCATTACGGAGTGACACGGTAAATTGTGCGTCTTCAACGTTTGGCACTTCAATAATTTTGGTAAAGGTTTTTCGTTCTGGTAAGCACACCACTGCAGCCCGCGTATTTGGGTGCTTCAGTGCACTCCGACGGATCAGATCTCGGAGAATGTTCACGACTACTTCAGGTTGGCGAATTTCACCTTCTTGAATAGCTTCTGCTGGAACCGGGCGAGCGCTGACCGAACGAACTCGGTACCCTTTACGGGCTGGTGCAAGTTGCACCATCCGCAACACCTGGTCGCTGATATCTATGCCCATTGCATGTTTGAAGGGGTGAAGTAGCGACATGGATTAGGTTATTTGATCACTGAGGGAGTAAATAGGCAAAATTACGGCAACCACCATGCCTGCAACACCCGCGCCCAGCAGGAGAATGAGAATTGGTTCTAAGATAGACGTCAGGTTAGACATGATTTGGTCAACGTCTTCTTCGTAGAAGTTTGCAATTTCTTCGGAGATTGTATCCAGCGTACCACTTTCTTCACCCACGGCAATCATTTGCACGACAATGGGCGGAAAAAGTTTGGGAGACTGAGCAAGGACTTTTGATATATTTGCACCTTTCTTCAGCATCTCGGCCGTGTGCTCCAGTGCGCGTCGGTAGCTATCGTTCCCCAAGGTTTTGGAAATAATTTGAAACGTTTGCACAATCGGGATGTCGGTTTTGAGGAGTGAACTTAAGTTTCGGGTAAACTTTGCTAAGTTAATTTTCTTCATGATTGGCGCCAGGATTGGCAGCTGCAGCAAAAAGCTATGCCAGTACGCACGGCCCTTGCCCTTTTTCACCGCCCAGCGGAAGGTGAAGACCACGATAATCGCGCCAATGATGACGTACACCAAGTTGTGTTGCAGAAAATTGGAGATGGCAATGAGAATGCGTGTCGGCAGCGGGAGCACGCCGCCAGATTGATCAAATACCGTAAGGAGTTTGGGGAGCACCGCAACCATCATGACCACGCCGAGAACAACCATGGCGGAAACCACAATGATGGGGTAGGTGAGTGCACCCTTGATTTTTGAAACAAGTTGGTGCTGCTTCTTAATTTGAATAGTCAGTCGCTTCAGCACTTCCTCTAATTTACCTGACACTTCACCAGCTGCAATCATGTTGGTGAACAGCTCCGTAAAAACCTTGGGGTGCTTGCCCATGGCTGCGGAAAGCGTCGTGCCCGCCTCAACATCGTGGCTGAGTTCCTGAATAATCCCCCGGAACATTTTATGCTCCGTTTGCAGGGCAAGGGTATCGAGCGCGTGCCCAAGGGAGAAACCGGTTCGGACCATCACTTGCAAATTCTGCAAGAAGAAAATTTTCTGGACAATGGGAACCCCACCAAAAGAAATATTCAGGCTAAATTTTTTCTTCCCACTCTTTGCTTCAGCCTGGTGTGCGTTGAGCAATGCAAGTCCGCGAACGTTGAGGACCGCGGCTAGGAATTTTTCATCTTTTGCTTCCAACGTCCCAGAGGTGGTGGCACCGTTGGTAGCGCGGGCAGTGTACGCAAAGGTTGGCATACTAGTGGTTTACTCTTTGGTAACGCGGAGGACTTCCTCAATGGTGGTGATGCCGAATTTTGCTTTGATGAAACCATCTTCCGCCATGGTGAGCATGCCTTGCTCCTGGGCTGCGCGGCGGAGATCTTCGGTGGTGCCTTTGTTCAAAATCAGGTCAGCAACGCTGTGGGTAACCTCCAAAACTTCGTAAATACCAATGCGGCCTTTGTACCCTTCGTGGTTGCACTGCTTGCAGCCTTTGCCACGGTAGAACAGGAGTGAGGCAATGGGAGCTTTGGCAGAGACAATGGCGCCCTCGCGTTCCAGAGTTTTGAGAATGAAGTCAATGTTGAAATGCTTCTGCAGATCCTGCACGGCTGCTTCCGACAATGTGTAACTTTGGATGCAGTGCAGGCAAATTTTGCGTACCAAACGCTGGGCCATGATGATGTTTGTCGTGGACGCAATGAGGAAAGAGGGGACACCCATTTCCCCCAGCCGAGGCAAGGCGGTAACGGCATCGTTGGTGTGCAGGGTGGAAAGGACCAAGTGCCCAGTCATCGCGGCGTTTGCGGCAATTTCCGCGGTTTCATTGTCCCGAATTTCCCCCACCATGATGATGTTTGGGTCTTGGCGGAGGAGTGAGCGTAAGCCGCCAGCAAACGTGAAGCCAATTTTGGGATTCACCTGGCTTTGGTTTACCCGGGGCATGCGATACTCAATTGGGTCTTCCACCGTGGAGATATTCACTTCGGGCTTATTCAAAATGTTCAGGACGGTGTAGAGCGTCGTGGTTTTCCCAGAACCAGTTGGCCCGGTAACCAGGATGATACCGTGCGGTTTTTGAATGTTTCGCTTGAGAATGTCCAAGGGGCCGGGCTGCAAGCCAAGCTGTTCCATGGTCAGTACTTGGGCGGATTCGTTGAGGATGCGCAGGACGGCTTTTTCCCCATCGTACACGGGGAGAATGGAAACCCGAAAAGCCACCTTGTAGTCTTTCGTCGTAATGGTAAAGCGTCCATCCTGGGGTAAGCGGTGCTCGTCAATTTTTAGGTTGGAAAGGATTTTGATGCGCGCAATAATCCCGGACTGCACAGCTTTTGGCAGGGTCATCACTTGCTTCAGCCGGCCGTCAATGCGGTAGCGAACGCTTAAGTCCTTTTCTTGGGGCTCCAGGTGAATGTCAGATGCACTTTCGAAAATGGCATACTCCAGCATGCTGTCCACAATCCGGATGATGGGCAAATCTTCGGCAAGCTCAGTCAACTCTTTCGCTCCCCCAGCATCTTTGGCTTCCGTTTCCTCAGCAATCTCCTTAAACTTTGCGGACATGCCTTTGTGGTACTGGCTAATGGCATTCTTGATGCTGGAAGGGGTGGTGATGGACAACTCAGGCGTGAGACCAGTTTTTTTCTTGATAAATTCAAACGTTTGCAGGTCACGCGGGTCAAGCGTTGCAAGTTTAATCGTTTTCGCGTCACTGTCAAAAGCCACCACTTGGTGGACCTGCACCAGAGGTTCGGGAACTAAATTCAGCACATCTTTGCGGATAGTACTCTGCTTCAGGTCAGTAAATGGCAGCCGGTAGTAATTTGCAATTGCCTCGTATAGTACATTCTCGGATACGACATTTTCCTCCACTAGGTATTGCTCCAAGGGGGTATGGTTTGCATCCGCAGCTTTTTGCGCATCCAGTAAGGACTGTACTGGAAGCAAATTGGCCTCTGTAATGAGTTTGGTGAGAATTTCCGTTTTCATTATTATTGGCCGTTTGTTTGCAGCATGGTGAAATGATTATACCAAAAAAGCTACTTTTCACCAAGCGCGGTATTAAAAAATTACAGCGGATTTGCTGCCAGCTGCGGTGATCGGCCGTTGCGGAAATCGTACACGTAGAGCGACCCACCAATACGTGCATCGGGTTCGTACTGCCGCAGCCACCAGTAGTCACCATCCTGTGCCAGGAGACTCGTAACGCTAATTGCAACTGCACAATTTACTGCGGCAGGATCGTGTCGGTCAGCTTTGGTTGGGAGGTACCGGAAGTCCAAGCCGTAGTAGACCAAATTTGCTTGGCCGAAGTAGCTCATGCAAACGAAAGGTATTTGCTTTTCCTCCATGTACGTTTGTAAACGTTTCACATCTTGCCCCCAGTCAATGTTTGAATCCACCAGGTAGCGCGGGCCGTTGGCAGTGCCGCCAATGACTTCGGAAAAGTAGGAAGTATACGCAGGGTAGGTGAGCAGACTGGTGAGTAGGTACAGACCGGTGATGCTGGCAAACAGCCAGGTGAGCCAGCGGCGGTGCTGCTGGACAACCGCGGCAAGAAACAGACCAATGGTCACGAACACTGCAGGGTAGACCGGGAAAATGTGCCGTTGCCCCAGGTTGATGTGACTAGTGAGACTCCAGGCGAAGTAGAGGATTGCGCTACCACTCAGTACCCAGAAAGCTGGAGGCAGTTGCAGCAGTTTTTTTCTGGCTGCAACCAAACCCGCGACAATCGCGAGTGCAAAGACGATGAGAGTTGCAAACGGTGTTTTGACCAGGAAGGTGATGGGGAAGTACTGTACCCAGCCTTTGTTGCCGTACATACCGTTGAGGTAGGAAAGGTGTCCCCAGAAGTCATGGTTGATGACCAGCGCCAAGCCCTTGCCGTACGACCAAGCGGGGATGGGAGTGTTCAGAAGGATGTTGCGAACCACTTTTCCTGTACTGGTACTTGGATCTGATAGCGTGATGAGACGTTGCACCGCTGGGGGTTGCGTGGTCATTGCTTCGGAACTCACGACGCGGTCACGCTCCTCCATGGCCCAGGTAATCCAGGAGTCTTGGCTGCCTTTTTGGAATTGGCCAAGGTAGACCAGAGGAATAATGACCACCATACCGGCAATCGCCCACCCAAGCGTGCGGTACGTGCGTTGCCACGCAAGCCGCCACTGACCACGTGTCCCTGGTGACCAGAGCATCCAGAGGAGCGGGGTGAAGAAAATGATTGGCCACAGAATAATTGCAGAAAATTTTGTTGCTTGCGTCAACGCAAAGACGGCGCCGAAAGCCACGCCGTACTTCCACGTTGCCTTCGAAATGTAACGCGTGAGGAGGTAGAGTGTTGCTGCAAAGCCCAGAGCCACTGGCACATCGGTGGTAATGTACCGACCATGCGCAAGGAAGTTCGGGTCAAAAATGTACCAACCTAGAGCGAGGAGCCCGGCAATATCACCCCCGAAGCGACGTGCCCACAGGTAGATAACCCAACCCAGAAGGAGACTAAGCGCAACCATCGGTACGCGTCCTCGAAATAGGAGATCATCGGCATTATTACCACTGTGGTACAGAAGGTCTTGAGCGAAAGCCCACTGGTTCCCTTCCTTCCACGAAGCATTGTCAAACGGGAGTGTGGGTCGGGCAGTAAGGGCAGCGGCACCGGCCAGAAGCTTGATGAGTGGTGGGTGTTCCTCATTGAGCCGGAAATCCCGGGTTTGCCAGTAGCTCATCCCGGCAGCCAGGTGCGCACCTTCGTCAATGGTTTGGACTTCTCCCCGCATGGAGGTACACTGCAAGAACGCCATGAGGCAAAGCATACTTCCAACCATGCACAAACGAAGAGGACGAGGAATGTTCCACCGAGCGTTCGCTGGGGTGGTTGCATTGCGTCGTGGGGTTACCATTGGATTTGCCGTTGGTGCAGGTGCGCTCGTTGGGGCGTGGTTCATTGTCGTTAGCAGTATTCCTCCCAGTAGTGCGAATGTGGTTACCCATTATAGCATTCCCTATGGGATTGACGGCATTGGGGTGGGTTGGCTACTGTGGAGCCTCCCGCTCATTGCGAGCATTCTTACCTTGGGACTGTGGCTGTGGTTTGCGCCATGGGTGTACCGACGTTCGCAGCACCTCCCATCCCTACTCTCTGCAGGCACGTGCATGGTGAATCTTGGTGTCCTGTGGGTGCTCTTCTTGCTCCGCTTCCAGCAAATTGTTGTATGACCGACCTCTTTCCGATTATTCGCATTCTTCTGCTTGCAACGTTGGCGTTTGCATTTACCATGGGATTAACGCCGCTCTGGGCAAGTATCCTGTACAAGTATCGCTTGGGGAAAAAAATTCGGGCCACGACTGATGCGCCAGTATTTGCGCAGTTCCATAAGAAAAAAGCTGGAACGCCAACCATGGGTGGCGTGCTTATTTGGTTTACGGTTGCACTCTTTGCAGTGTTCTTCTTTGTGCTGCGGCAAGTTGTGCCCAGCGGGTTTTGGCATGATCTTAATTTTCTCACCCGTCAGCAAACCTGGTTGCCATTAGCGACACTTGTGGCTTCGGCTCTGGTTGGCTTGGTGGATGACTACTTCAATGTCCGCGGGTGGGGGCCGAAGGGCGGGGGGCTGCAGGTCCGGCATAAAGTGCTCATTTACACCGCGATTGCACTCATAGGTGCTTGGTGGTTCTTTTTTAAACTCGATTTTGATACAATTCACGTTCCATTTTTTGGTAATTTTGCCATTGGGTGGTGGTACTTCCCGCTCTTCATTTTTGTCATTGTTTCCACAGCTTTTTCGGTGAATGAAATTGATGGTTTAGATGGGCTCTCAGGGGGAACGTTACTCGCCGCGTTTACGGCCTTTGGCGCCATTGCATTTGCCCAGGGTCGGTTTGAGTTAGCTACGTTCACGGCCGTGGTGGTGGGTGCATTGCTTGCTTTCTTATGGTTCAACATACCGCCGGCGCGCTTCTTCATGGGCGATACCGGTGCCATGTCTCTCGGTGTGACCCTTGGCATTTTAGCCATGCTCACCAATGAGGTTTTTTTGCTCCCCGTCATTGGCATCCTTTTCGTTCTCGAGTCTGTCAGCGTCATTATTCAGCTTCTATCGAAACGCTTTCGCAAGAAAAAAGTTTTTCTGTCGGCTCCATTCCATCACCACCTGGAAGCCAAAGGCTGGCCCGAAGCAAAAATCGTCATGCGTTTCTGGGTCATCGCGGGGGTGTTCTGCGTGCTGGGCATTGTGCTCTTCCTGGTGGAGCGGGGTTAGAACCACGCTTCGCCGTACCATTCGCAGGGGAGGAAAAGCATATGCTATTCTGCAGGTATGGAGGTTTTTCGTTCAGCAAAACTAGCGCAGCTCCCAGGAATTCAGTTTGGCACCGCCGCCAGAGGCTTTTTGCCGTTGACTTTCCGGGCAAACCCGCGGCAAAAGGTGCTGGCGCAGCGGCGAGCGTTTGGGAAAGCCGTTGGGATTGTTGTTGACCGGCTAGTGCTCGGCCGACAAGTGCATGGACAACGGGTGCGCATTGTTACTGATCATGATATTGGCGCCGGGGTGCTGGCGCCTAAAACCTACTTGCCGGCAACGGACGGGCTCCTGACACAGCGGCCGAATATTGCCCTTGGGGTTTTTACTGCTGATTGCATCCCAGTTTTCCTGGCTGAACCAGAAACGGGCTGGGTTGGCCTCCTCCATGTAGGTTGGAAAGGTGCAGTGAAAAATATTGCGGCTGAGGTGATCATGCTTCTCAAACGCCAAGGGGTTAAGCCAAAAAAAGTGCGGGTATGGTTGGGGCCGTCCATTTGTGGAAGATGCTACGAGGTGACCAATAAGAAACGTTTGCAAATTATCCGGAAAGCCCTGCGCGGGAGTGTTCAACCCACAGCGCGCGGTGGGCTGGTTGACCTACGGGCTGGGGTGGTTCGGCAGTTGGTTGCCATGGGCGTGCGAAAAGCGAATATTGACACAAAGGCACCATGCACGCATGAAACCAGTGCTCTCCCTTCTTTTCGGCGGGACGGGGAGACGAAGACCAACACCTTGTCCATTATCTCCCGCACGTCAGTACCCACAGATCTCCGAGGTCGAAAAGTTGCGGTCTTTGGTTTGGGTGTCCAGGGTGGGGGAGAAGCGAGCGTACGCTACGCGGTTGCAAATCATGCACAGGTGAGCGTTGTTGATGCTCGACCGCGCAAAGATTTTACTCAAGTTTTGCTCAACCTCCGAGGCCTGCCAGTGCAGTACGCTTTTGGGAAAAAAAATCCCAGTGCATTGCTTGCAAATGCTGAGGTGATTATCAAAAATCCAGGCGTCCGGCCAGACCATCCAGCCCTGCGTGCGGCCAGGAAAAAAGGTGCGCTGATTATTGGTGACCTTGGGCTTTTCCGCAGTCATAGCCAGAACCCTGTGTATGTGGTAACGGGTACGAAAGGAAAAACCACGACCGCGTCCATGCTGGCGCACATCCTTCGGCGTCATTTGCCCAAGACTGTGCTGGCGGGAAATGTTGGGGTATCGCCCCTGGCTTTTCCGCAGGCATTTGATGGGCGCACGCGAGTGGTGCTGGAGGTGTCTTCTTTTCAGTTGGAAGATACGCAGGCCATGCCCTTAGCACCGCGCATTGGCATTGTGACCAGCCTTTTTCCAGACCACCTGAACCGGTATGGCAGCATGCGTCCGTACCTTGCAGCGAAGCAGCTCATTACTCGTGGACAAACCAAAAAGGATTTTCTGCTTTTGCCTTTGGATAATCCAGCGGCGCAGCAGTTTGCCAAACAAACTCGGGCACGTGTGCTGTGGTTTGCCGCCAAGCCACAGGCTCGGGCCCATGCCTGGCTCGACCGTGGCTGGATTATGGTAAAACTTGGTGCTCGGGTTGAAAGGCTAGTGGCAGTGCGAAAATTAGCGGTGGCGCACCCAGCATTTTGGCAAAATGCAATGATTGCCGCCTTAGCTGCTCGTGCGCTTGGCATTGCCCCCGCAACCATTGCGAAAAGTTTGCAGACTTTTCCTGGGGTACCTGAACGTTTTCAAACCGTCCGCCAGCACCGCGGCGTCACCTGGATCAACGACACGACCGCAACCAACCCGGAAGCTGCGGCCATGAGTATTCGGAGTGCTTTCCCTAAAAAATGTGTTGTCATTGCCGGAGGAACAGACAAGCATTTCCCTTTACAGCCACTCATCCGAGCACTGAATGCGTCGGCAAAGTTTGTGGTGCTCTTACCCGGTTCAGCCACGCAGAAAATGTTGCCAGCCTTGCGGGTCCGTCACCAGCTGGTCAATTCGATGCCTCGTGCAGTCCGAGAAGCGCAGAAGCACGCTCAGTCTGGGGATATAGTTCTGCTTTCTCCTGGGGCAGCCAGCTTTGGACTGTTCCGGAATGAATTTGACCGGGGTGCGCAATTCGTCAAAGCTGTTCGGACGCTCGTATGAAATCCTCTCAGAGCGTCGACGGCATTTTACTCAGCCTCACCCTTGCTCTCTGCGTCATTGGCATAATCATTTTGGCTTCAGCCAGCAGTGTGGCTGCCTTCCAAAATTTGGGCGACCCAAACGGGTACGTGACCAAGCAAATCATTTCCCTCTGCTTGGGGATTGCCATCATGCTGCTCCTGGCCCGGGTACCGTACCTGCACTGGCAGAAGTGGGCAGTCCCAATTCTGGTGGTGAGTTTCCTGCTCGTCGTTGCCCTCTTCATCCCTGGAGTGGGCACCTCGCTTTTGGGCGCCAAGCGGTGGATTGCCTTTGGTGGTTTGTTCTTCCAACCTTCGGAGTTGCTCAAGTTGGCGCTTATTCTTTTCCTGGCGCGGTGGTTTACCAAGCTAGGCGATTTGGAGCGTGAACCCCAGCGGGTGTTTGTGCGTTTACTGATTTTGATTGGCGCCATTGGCGGTATGCTCATTCTGCAGCCTGACTTGGGTACGAGCATTGTCATTGTGGGCATTGCGACTGTCCTCTACGTGGCGGCCGGTGCGCCGGGTCGGTACATTGCGCTGCTGTTTGCAGCAGGCGTCGTGGCCATTATGTTGCTCATTACCTTTGAACCCTACCGCGCCGCACGGCTGACCATTTTCCTCAACCCATCGTCCAGCCAGCAAGATGAGGGGTACCACATTAATCAGTCCTTGCTGGCTATTGGCTCTGGTGGGCTCTTTGGCCGGGGCTACGGCCGGTCCATCCAAAAATTTAACTACTTGCCGGAAGCTGAGGGCGATTCGATTTTTGCCATTGCGGCCGAAGAGCTAGGCTTCTTCATGGTCGTGGGTCTCGTTGCACTCTACGTTGGTTTCTTCTGGCGCGGGCAGCAGCTGGCACGGCGGCTGAGCGACCCGTTTGGCCGGCTGATTATGGTGGGGGTCATTACCTGGGTCACTTTGCAGGCCTTTGTGAATATTGGGGCGCTGAGTGGCATTTTGCCGTTGACCGGTGTACCCTTACCCTTCATTTCTAATGGTGGCACGTCCTTAATTATTACCCTGGCTGCCATTGGCATTGCTCTGAATGTCTCTAAAAGCGTGCGCGTATGAAGTTGCTTTTTGTGGGTGGGGGGACTCTGGGTTCGGTGAATCCGCTCCTGGCCTGTAGCCGTGCAATTGCCCAGCGTCGGCCAGACATCCAGGTCAAGTTTTGGGGGCGACGCGTTGGGCTGGAAAAGTCCGTGGTGCAGGCTGCGGGCATGCCCTATAGCTGGATTCCGGCTGGCAAGTACCGGCAGTATTTTTCGCTCCAAAATTTCTTGGACATTTGTCTGGTCGCCTGTGCTGTCGTGGTGGCTTGGTTTCGTCTGCTGCTCAGCAGGCCTGCGGCAGTTGTAACGGCTGGTAGTTACGTGGCTGTGCCAGTGGCCTGGGCAGCCGCGAGCTTGGGTATTCCGGTCGTTCTGTACCAGCAGGACATGCAGGTGGGCTTGGCGAACCGGCTGATTGCCAAGGTCGCGAAACTCCGTACCGCTGCGCTTCCAGAACAAGCAGCGCAGGTTCCAGGTGGGGCTAAAGCAATAGGTTTTGTGCTCCGGGCGGATTTGCAGGCCGGCAAGGCTAGCCAGGCTGCCCAAACCTACGGGTTGGATGCGCACCAGCCAACCGTTGTAGTGGTTGGTGGGAGTTCGGGTGCGCGGGATCTGAATGCAGCTTTTCTCAGCGCGCTGCCGCTGCTGCCTAGTAGCCTTCAAGTGCTCCACATCACTGGCGAACAGAAAGCTGCGCACGTCAACCGACCAGGGTACGTGGCTATTTCCTTTACCAACGAAAATTTGCCGGATGTGTACGCCCTAGCCACTATGGTCATCACGCGGGCGGGGATGAATGTCCTGGCCGAACTCGTTGCCCTGCAAAAACCCGCAATTATTGTGCCGCTGCCTGGCACGCACCAAGAGCAAAATGCAAAAACCCTTGCTCAACGTGGCGCAGTGGTTCTCCAGCAAGCAGAGTGTACGCCAGAGAAGTTCGCAGGGTTGATAAGCCGCATCTGTGCTGATGCAGACTATCGAACGCAGCTCAGCACAGCCCTCGCCGGGTCTTGGTCAACTGCGGGCGCATCAACCCTGGCGGAAAAAATTCTTTCCCTCGTATGACCTTACGCAACGCCAGCTCCATTCACTGCATTGGGATCAGCGGCATTGGTTTGTCTGCCATTGCCAAGTGGGCACTGGAAAACGGGAAAAAAGTATCTGGAAGTGATTTGCAATCCCAACCCGTAACCGAGTGGCTACAGGCGCATGGTGTAGCTGTTGCCATTGGGCCACACCAGGCAGCTCACGTACCAGATACATGTGACCTCGTCATTCGGACAGTGGCAGCAGGGGATACCAACCCAGAAGTCCAAGCAGCGATTACTCGGCACATTCCTCTATTGACATACCCGCAGGCAGTCGGCGAGCTCATGCAGGGGAAAGTTGGTATTGGCATTGCTGGTACGCATGGGAAATCCACGACCACCGCAATGCTGGCGTACATTCTGGATGCGGCGAAGAAAGACCCAACGGTTATTGTTGGCACGCGGGTTGCGCTCTTTGGGCAAACGAATGAACGCATTGGGAACGGCGAGGAAGTACTTGTCGAAGCTGATGAGTATCAGCGTGCCTTTTTTGCGTACGAACCAACCCACGTCGCAGTTCTGAACGTAGAGCTTGACCACGTGGATGTGTACCATGATCTCGCTGAGGTGCGGGAAGCTTTCGCAACCTTTGTTGCACGGGTGCCTGCGCATGGATCCATTGCACTCTCCGCTGAAGACCTTTCCACCCCAGCCTTGCGGTTACACGCTACCGGCACCGTGCATACCTTTGGACTCAGCGCTGGTGATCTACAGGTTCACGGTTTATCTTCTGCAGGCGGAAAAACCGTTTTCACTTTCCACGGGCTGCTTTCGGAAACCGTGACGTTGCAGGTTCCGGGTGAGCACAATGTCCTCAACGCGCTCGCTGCCGCGCTGGTTGCTCATCATCTGGGTATTCCAACAACGGCAATTTGCCAAGGACTTACTGCCTTCCCCGGCACCTGGCGAAGGTTTGAGCGGCGAGGCACGTGGCAAGGCGCGGACATTGTGGATGACTACGCACATCACCCAACCGAACTCACGGCAACCCTACAGGCAGCGCGGCAGGCATTCCCAGGGCGGAGAATCCTCTGCGTGTTCCAGCCGCACCAGCGTAGCCGAACCCAAGCGCTACTGCCTGGGTTTGTCCAAGCACTTCGGCTTGCGGATAAGCAAGTGATCTTGGATATTTACGACGTTGCTGGTCGTGAGCAGGGCGAAGCAATCTCTAGTCAGGAAATTGTGACTGCCTTGGGTGAGAGCGCCCAGTATGCGCGCGACGTCGCTGATGCCATTACCAAAACCCAGGCAATCCTTCAGCCAGGAGATGTCGTGCTCACCGTAGGGGCTGGGAATATTACTTCCTTCTACGATGTCGCAACAAAAACCCCATCTCAATGAGATGGGGCTGAAATTACAATTTCTGTAGAAGCATGATTGGCATGTGAAAGTCCACAGGGGTGGCTGTACGAAGTTGTCGGAGAATGTGTGCATCGCACGGCGCGAGAAGTTCCTCGGCATCAAGGCCGAAGGCATTTACCACTCCAAGCGAGGTTCCAGCTATGACGAAGTCACCAGGACCGGGTACGGGCTCGCCCTTCAGATTTCGGTTGAAGTAGGTTCCCACATGGTTGCTTAGGACAATTTCGGTTTCACTAACTGGACTCACCAAGAGTAGATTGGCACCTTGTACAACCTTGGTACCTGCGTAGCATCCGAACAGGATTACGAAAGCATCGCTTGGCGCTAGCACTGGAACGGGGGGCGAGTCTTTCGCTTGTATGATAATGCCGAATGTTTCACCTTTTGCCAAGAAATCGGTGAAAATTGGATTCCGGTACACCACACGTCGTTTTACCTCTCGTGGGTTAATCGCAAAGTTTGTGCCCTCGTCAATTTTTGCTGGGTAAAATGTACCCGAGACTGGCGCTAGTACTGGCGCAACTGGCACCCAGCGGATAGTTTTTTCGCTTGGCGGTCCAACAAACAGCGGGACGGTTTTCGGTATACCCACCCCGAGTGCGTGCTTTGCATCAAGATTTTCCGGTGGGTAGTAGACGAAGTACTCACCAAATTCAACAATCGTTGGTTGGTCTGGTCGAGTACTGCCACGCATTGCGAGTGGTGGTGCATTCGTGCTGAGATTGGTTGAGAGCAAGGCCGGTACTGCAGACTCACTAGGGGATCGCTTTGGGAATTGTACGGAAATAGACCATTGGAAGGGTAACCATGTCCGAACCGCAATCTTTTCATAGTCGACCGAGTAGAGCGTTCGTGTCAGCAGCTGGGCGACACGTAAACCTCTCGCCTCAAAGTACCGATGCAGGACAACGCTGAGTATTATTGCACTACCTATACTGAAAATAATGACTTGTATGTAAAAGGGCACGTTTCCCTCCTAAGGAACAGTGTCGAGTTTGGAATTCATCTGTTATTCGCTATAGTATACAAACCCACCCCACCTCTGTCTATGGCCAATCCACTTCAGACACTTGCAGCACTCCCAGGGATGCTGCAGAACGAACCACTTGCCAAGCACGTCACTTTCCAAGTTGGCGGCCCGGCGAAGTACTTTCTGTCATCTGGCGATACAGCACTCATCGCCAAGGCTTTAGCTCTTGCGAACGAAGCGCATTTACCGGTAGCTCCGCTGGGTGGTGGCAGCAATGTACTAGTCGCAGATGCTGGTTTTCCCGGCTTGATTATTCAGTTCACATCCAGCCGGTGCGAAGTCGTAGGGAATACGGTAGACGCGGATGCAGGTACGACACTCAGCCGCATCGTTCGTGCAGCAATTGGTGCCAATTTGGGTGGCATAGAATTTGCGGTTGGTGTGCCCGGCTCATTTGGAGGTGCTTTGGCTGGGAATGCAGGAACGGGTGGACATGGCATTGCGGAATTTGCCAAAGAAGTACGTGCCCTAACCTTGGCCGGAGAAGAGAAAACCTACACCCGGGATCAGCTTGACGTGTCCTACCGCTACTCACGCTTTAAGTACAATACCCAGGAACTCATCACCGGTGGGGTGCTGGAATTGACGCCTGAGAATCCAACGGTCATTCAAGAGCGCGTGCGTGAAGCGGTAACCCGCCGGGGCTGGCAACCCAAGGGCGCGTGGTGTGCTGGATGCATTTTCAAAAATCCCACGGGGAACCACGCGGGGAAGCTCATCCAGGAAGCTGGGCTGAAAGGCAAGAAAATTGGTGGCGCCAAAGTGTCTGAAGACCATGCAAATTTCATCACCAATACGGGCACAGCAACCGCCGAAGATATCGTTATTCTCATTAGTTACGTCAAGCAGCAAGTCCGTGATAAACTTGGGGTACAGTTAGAAGAAGAAGTGCGGTACCTGGGTTTTGAAACTCCTTCGCAAGCAAATTTTGCCTCCCTATGATTTTCTCTGCCAAGAATTTCAAACTGACCCCCAGCCTGCAAGCATACGCTGAAGAGAAATTTGGTGCACTGGTGCACCTCAGCCGAAAGCCCTTAACCCAGCTCCGGGTGCGCTTTGACGTGGATAAGAACCAGAAGCATGGGAATATTTTCCGCGTGGAAGTTTCCGCGCTCTGGCAAGGAAAAACCTACAAAGCCGGAGAAAAGGCAGATGAAATGTATGCAGCGGTTGACCTGGCTGTGGAAAAATTGCAACGCCAACTTCGGGATGCCAAAGAACGTGGCCTGAGTGCACGGGTTGGGCACCACGGTCTCCACTAGAAGTTTTTGCCAGGAAACCACCGAAAAGCCGCAGAAGCTTGCTTTTTTGCTGGTTTTCCGAGAAGATAGAGAAACTATGGCATTACTCCAGAAGTTGTTCGGTGATCCCAATGCACGGGCAGTGAAAGGCTTGCAGGCGCAGGTAGAACGCATTAATGCGTTGGAACCAGAAGTGCAGAAGTTGAAGGACGCTGACTTTCCTGAGAAGACCAAAGCACTGTACAACCGCTTTTCCAAAGGTGAGTCTTTAGATGACCTGCTCCCAGAAGCATTTGCTTTGGTTCGAGAAGCGGGAAAGCGCACCATTAAGCAGCGCCACTTTGACGTGCAGTTGCTCGGTGGCATTGTCCTCCACCAAGGGAAGATTGCAGAAATGCGGACTGGTGAAGGGAAAACCCTGGTTGCAACCCTGCCAGTGTATTTGAATGCGCTGACGGGCAAAGGCGTGCACGTCGTCACCGTTAACGACTACCTGGCCAAGCGTGATGCACGGTGGATGGGGCAAATTTACCATTTCCTCGGTCTATCCGTTGGCATTATCCAGCACGAAGCAGCTTTTCAGTACGATCCTCTCTACGAAGGTGATGAGCAAACGCACCAGCTGCGTCCCATCCAGCGTCCTGCGGCGTATGCAGCAGACATAACCTATGGGACGAACAACGAGTTTGGCTTTGACTTTTTGCGTGACAACATGGTGCCAGACCCACAGTACTTGGCGCAGCGGGATCTGGTTTACGCGATTGTGGACGAAGTAGACTCCATTCTCATTGACGAAGCGCGCACCCCGCTCATCATTTCTGGTCCCAGCCAAACCCCCAGCGAGCAGTACTACAAATTTGCAGATTTGGTCCAGCGTTTGGAAGAAGGTCCGGATTACAATTTGGATGAGAAGCTCCGCGCCGTAACCCTCACCGAACAGGGGATCGGGAAAATTGAGAAATGGCTTGGGGTTGGCAACATATATGATGTGGGTGGGGTGGAAATGGTGCATCACGTGGAGCAAGCCCTAAAAGCGCATGCGCTCTTCAAGAAAGACCGTGACTACGTGGTGAAAGAAGGAGAAGTGGTGATTGTGGATGAGTTCACTGGTCGTTTGATGTTTGGCCGGCGGTACTCAGAAGGGCTGCACCAGGCAATTGAAGCGAAAGAGAAAGTGGACATTAAGCAGGAATCGCAAACCTTGGCCACCATTACGTTCCAGAATTACTTCCGCATGTACCAGAAGTTAGCAGGGATGACCGGTACGGCCTCAACCGAAGCGGAAGAATTTGCTTCCATCTACAAACTTGAAGTCCTGACGATCCCCACGAACCGTGACATGATTCGGAAAGACAGTCCGGATAGCGTGTATAAAACCGAGCAAGCAAAGTACGAAGCCATTGCCCGTGATGTGAAGGTGAGGAATCAGCAAGGGCAACCCGTGCTCATTGGTACCATTTCCATTGCGAAGAATGAGGTACTTAGCCAAATTTTGAAGCGTGAGGGCATTCCCCATGAGGTGCTCAACGCCAAGAACCACGCGCGTGAAGCTGAGATTATTGCTCAGGCTGGCCGAAAAGGCGCAGTGACCGTGGCAACCAACATGGCTGGCCGCGGCGTGGACATTATTCTGGGTGGCAATCCGCCCGTTCCTGAGGAAGGGAATATTGTTCGTGACTTCGGTGGTTTGCACGTCGTTGGTACAGAACGCCACGAATCACGTCGCATAGACAACCAGCTCCGTGGCCGCGCGGGCCGGCAAGGTGACCCTGGTTCGTCCCAGTTCTTCCTGTCCATGGAAGATGACCTCATGCGCATCTTTGGCGGTGACCGGGTGAAGTCGCTTATGGAGCGCATGGGTGTGCCAGATGATATGCCCATTGAGAACCGCATGATCTCCCGAAGTATTGAAAGCGCGCAACGCAAAGTGGAAGGACATAACTTTGATATCCGCAAACACTTGGTGGAGTACGATGACGTGATTAACAAGCACCGGGAAGTGATCTACTCCCGCCGGCGAGATGTGCTCCGTTCGCTGGAAACGCCGGAGGGTCGGCGTCCGCAGGTGCTCCAAGCCATGCAGGAAGAGATTGACCGGATTGTGTCCACCCATACGTCCACTGAGCGTGAAGAGCAGTGGAATTTGGACGAAGTATATGAATCCGTTGATGCAATTTTTTCAATCCCACTGGAAGCCCGTTTGAAAATGGAAGCCTTCCGGCAAGGGACAGGGGATGTTGGCTCAACCGCCGCCGCGCGAAGCAAAATAACTGATCACTTGCACGGCCTGCTGCAGCAAGCTTACGCAGATCTGGAAAAGGAAGTGCAACGCTCTGGCGCAGCTCAGGCGCAGGGCAGCAGTCAAAATTTCATGCGCTTACTGGAACGCGCCGTGGAACTTCGGATCATTGACACCCTGTGGATCGAACACCTCCAACTCATGGACTACTTGCGCCAGGGGATTGGCCTGCGTGGGTATGGGCAGCGCGACCCCTTGGTAGAGTACAAGAAAGAAGCGTACGTGCTCTTCACGCAGCTCCTGGATGGTATTCGCTCACAGCTGACGCATACAATTTTTAAAACGCGGATCACGTCCAATTTGTCTCAAGCGCAAACGCAGCGACCCATGACCTTAACCGCTCCGGCAAAAGAAGCACAGGATCCAGCGCCTGGTAGTCAGTCAATGCCGCAGGTAAGTTCTTCTGCAGCAAGTACAGATCCTTACGTTGGGCAAAAGGTTGGCCGGAATGACCCTTGTCCATGCGGAGCGAAGAAACCCGATGGAACACCAAAAAAGTATAAACAATGTCATGGCAAGGATGCTTAGTTTTCTAGACCCACAAGCGGAGTCCACCAAAGCAGCAGCGTCGGTGGATGGGAGTGGGAAGAAGTACAAAAAGTGTCATGGGGCGTAGCAATTGCTAAGGTTCAATGATTTTTTCTGAACCACCCAAAGATTTTCAACCCCGTCGGCCCGTCGTTGGTTGCTGGGTAGTCCATGATGGGAAGTTTGTGCTGCTGCACCGTCCTTTGCACAAGTCACATGGCGGCAAATGGGGTGTGCCAGCCGGAAAGATGGAGCTAGGTGAAACGGAAGTGCAAGCTATGGTTCGTGAATTGTTTGAAGAAACTGGGATACAGGTTGCCGAAGAAGACTTGCAGTTCTTTCGGAAAGTCTACGTTCGATATGCTGATTCTGATTTTGCCTATGTTATGTTCTCACTCGCCTTAGCCAACGCTCCTGTCATCCAAATTCGGGATGGTGAGCATGATGCCTACCAATGGGTCACCCCAGAAAATGCAACAGACCTACCCTTGATGCATGACCTGGAAGAGTGTATCGACATGTTTTTTCCCAAAAAGAAGTTTTACTAGAAAGTATTTATATGCAGCAACTCACCTTTCGATTACATCCAGGAGATCTCCTCAAAGAGGAAATTGAGAATCGGACGAAGCATATTTCCGCCGGTGTATTACTTTCTATCGTTGGTGCTTTAGAAAATGCTAACCTCCGTATGGCTGGTGCCACAGCAGAGAACCAGATAGTCAAAAATTTGGTCGGCCCATTTGAGATTGTGTCTGGGACTGGCACGATTTCCGCAGATGGTTGTCATATCCACATTGCAGTTTCAGATCAAGAAGGAAAAGTGCTGGGCGGTCATTTGAAGGATAGTTGCAGAGTTGGAGTAACAGTTGAAATTGTGATTGGTCTTTTTGAGGATGTGAAATATAAAAGAGTATTTGATGCAACGACTGGTTTTCAGGAATTAGAAGTTGCATAGCAGCACCTAGTGCATGTATACGTTTCAGCAGACAAAAAACCCACTCGTTGCAGTGGGTTGAAAGTTCTTATACTGATGCGGGCGGAGCATTTTGTGTATACACTTTGTATGTGCTCGCAAGTTCATCAACGTCTAGTTGGTGGTCGTAACGTTCTGTGAAATAACAGAACTCAGGGTAGGCATGACCATTTGAGTCTCTTGGACATGCGGCGCATGTGCCCCAGCGGCCGTTACGTGAGAATTGCAAGAAAGAATCCTTTAACGTATCTGGTACTTTACTCACGGGCTCCTCCTTAGGTAGTGTGTTTATTTTTTCAAACCTACCTCTAAGCTGAAAGTGTGTCAACTTTTTTAGCATCTATGAACAATAATGTCATCCCGTACATCAAAAAGGCAATTACACTGCAGCAACAAGGCGTGACCTATACAGAATTTGATTGGGAGACAAAATAGTAGTCCGATTCTTTGACAGAGCGTCAATATTGTGCTATAATGCAATCATACTAAACAAAAATAAAGGAAATTTATGCATTTACGATCCATCCACTATCTGGGAGTACTCGCCATAGCATTAGGCGTCTTTTGTTTTGGGCAAATTTCACAAGCTGCAGCAAAGGTTGTCTCCGGGGTCTACGACCAGAATGGAAAGATCATTCGAACGCTGCCAAAAATTCCGGCTGGGGCGAGCGTCGTGATTGCGGATGCGACTCTGGATGGTACACCAGAAATTATCATAGGCAGCCCTGCTGGAGTGCGGCCAAGTTTTTCTTTACTGCGTTTGGATGGTTCAGTAATCACAACGAAGTACCTGGAGAATGTGAAAGGCCTCCCTGCTGTACGTGTGGCACTTGGTGATTTGAATGCAGATGGTCGCCCAGAAGTCGTTGTTGCCTTTGGGCAGGGGACGACGCCGGAGATTCGTGTCTACAGCACGGACGGCATACGCCGTGCTGCATTCTTGGCGTTCGATAAAGCTTTCCGAGGTGGTGTTTCGGTTACGGTTGGAGATATTGATGCGGATGGTCGGGCAGAAATTATTGCCGCGCCGGGCAAAGGTGGTGGACCACAGGTGGTACTCTTCCGGGGCAACGGAACTCGCGTACACCAATTTTTCGCGTACCCACAGGCCTTTCGAAAAGGTTTGAATGTTTCCGTTGCGGATGTTGATGGTGATCAGGCAGCAGAAATTATTGCTGTAAGTGCAGACACCAATGCGCTGGTAAAAATTTTTCAGCCAACCGGTGAGGTATTCCAATCTTTCACTAGCGCGGGTACACCCAGTGCAGTTCGCGTGGCCACTGCAGGCGCGGTTCCAGAAATTCTTATTGGCACCACTACTGGAAAAGAGGGTCGTGTGATTAGCTACCAAGTTGATGGTGCACGCGGTGGTGTGAATTTTGTACCATTTGGGAAAAATGCAACCTACGGGTTGAATGTCGCGTCGGTGAATGTGGATGCGGATGCAGAGAATGAAGTCTTGGTTGTCCCTGGAGCCGCGCCAACAAGCGCGCCAGCATCTCCAACCGGCAAAGCAATTCGCATTGATATCTCCGAACAGAAAATGTACCGCTACCAAGATGGGCAGCTCATTGCCACGCATGTCATCTCTTCTGGAAAGTGGTCAATGCCCACGCCCATTGGCACGTTCCAAATTCACAACAAAATTCCCACCGCGTATTCCAGCCGGTACGCGCTGTACATGGATAATTGGATGGCAATTACTGCCGATGGAGCGTATGGTATTCACTCATTACCGTACTGGCGTTTGAAGAATGGCGGCGTCTACTACGAAGGAACAAGTCATCTTGGCACCCGCGTGTCCCATGGCTGCGTCCGTCTTTCGCCCAAGGAGTCGGCTGAGGTGTTCAAATGGATGACCGTTGGTAGTACGGTGGTTGTGCAGGAGTAAGGTACGCAACTGGATTAACGCCCGGCTTTACAGCCGGGCTTTTTCTGGTACACTGGGATGGCGCATTGGCGCGTTTTTGCCCTATGACGACACGAACAAAACTCTGGTCTGCCTTTGGTGGGATAATCCTCTTGACCGCGGTTACCGCCCACATTGCCCTTCCTGAAAAATTGAATGTCAAATTGCCGTTTTTGCAACGGTCTTTTGACCTCCGCCTGGGGCTGGATTTACAGGGTGGAGCATCTTTGGTCTACGAAGCAAATACAGAGGCTCTGGCTGCGGCTGATCAAGCCGCGGCACTGGATAGCGCACGTGACGTTATTGAACAGCGTGTGAATGCTTTTGGAGTATCAGAACCAGTAGTCCAAACCAGTAGAGTAGGGGACAAATGGCGAATCATTGTGGAGCTTGCTGGGATTAAGGACATCTCCCAAGCAATCCAGCTCATTGGTGACACGCCAATTTTGGAATTTCAAGAAGCGGGAACGCCACCCGCACCTACAGCTGAGCAGAAGGCGGCAGCTGAAAAAGCCAATGCCGAAGTGAAGAAAAAAGCCGAAAGCATTTTAACCCAGGCACGTACGGCTGGCGCAGACTTTGCGAAGTTAGCAAATGAGAATACGCAAGACCCAAGTAATGCAGGAACTGATGGACAGGGAAAGGGTGGCGATTTAGGTTTTGCCCAGCGTGGTACATTTGTTGCGGAATTTGAGAAAGCCCTCTTCGATGACCTGCAAGATGGAGAAGTGACGTCCAAGTTAGTGAAAACGCAATTTGGCTACCACATTATAAAGCGCATTGAAGCCCGGACAACAAAGGTTGATGGGAAAGATGTGCAAGAAGTTCGAGGAAGTCATATCCTTTTCACCACTACCGATCCTGCTGCCCAAACGAGTGCACAATTTGTTGCTACTGGCTTAACTGGCAAGCAGTTGAAGCGTGCAGACGTGACGTTTGCGCAAACGACTGGCGAGCCTGAGGTGGCTCTCACATTCAACGACGAGGGGTCAAAACTCTTCGCTGAAATTACGAAGCGGAATATTGGGAAGACCATAGCGATCTTCCTGGATGGCCAAATCCTCAGTAACCCAACGGTGAATCAGGAAATTACCGGTGGCAATGCGGTTATTAGTGGAAGCTTTACGTTGAAAGATGCAAAAGACCTGGCCCGTCGCCTGAATGCCGGCGCGCTTCCTGTTCCCGTTACCCTTGTGAGCCAGCAAACCGTTGGTGCTTCATTGGGTGCAGATTCAATTCAGCGCAGCTTATTTGCTGGGCTTTTGGGAATCATCGTCGTGGCACTATTCATGATTTTTTTCTACCGTTTACCAGGCTTCCTCTCGGTGATCGCGTTGGGTCTGTACACCTTGCTGGTGCTGACGATTTTCAAACTCTGGCCAGTGACGCTCACCTTAGCTGGGATCGCTGGATTCATTTTGACCATAGGCATTGCTGTTGATGCGAATATCCTCATTTTTGAGCGAACGAAAGAAGAGTTGCGAGCCGGGCACCCGTTGGATAGCGCAATCCAAGAAGGCTTTAAACGAGCGTGGCTTTCCATTCGAGACTCCAATGCTTCGAGCATGATTACGGCGCTCATTCTCATTTGGTTTGGTTCCAGTCTCATTAAAGGTTTTGCCATTACGTTACTCATTGGTATTGTGGTAAGTCTCTTCTCTGCAATTACCGTGACCCGGAATTTGCTCCGCTTGGTCATACAATTCAAATGGGCGCAAAAATTGAGCTTGTACGGTGTCCGTCTTGATTCGTCTGAACCGAAGTAATTTATGTACCGGATAGTCCAAAAGCGAAACATCTTCTTTACCCTCTCACTCGTTCTGGTCATTCCTGGGCTTGTGGCGTGGGCAGTCTGGGGTTTACGGCTGGGTATTGATTTCACCGGCGGCACATTGCTCCGTGGCTCGTTTGCTGAAACTGTGCCAAGCACGGCTGATTTGGAAAAAGCAGTTCGTGACACTGGTGTGAGTACAGTGCATGTGCAAACCAGTGAAAGCAAGGGGATCATCCTTCGGATGGAACACATAACCAATGAGCAGCACGATACGATTCTTGCGGCGCTGCAGAAGCAGGACCCAACTTTTGCGGAAGCAAGTTTTGAAACGATAGGTCCAACCATTGGTGCCGAACTGAAGCGTAAAGCAATTGTCGCAACTATTCTTGTACTCGCTTTGATTGTTGTCTACGTTACCTGGGCGTTTCGGAAAGTGTCCGCTGGTCCTGTGCCGTCATGGGTATACGGTGCTTCGGCAATTATTGCCCTCATCCATGATGTTGGCATTGTCATCGGCGTCTTCGCCATCCTTGGCCACTTTGGAGGCGTCGAAGTTGATGCGCTCTTCGTCACCGCCCTCTTGACTGTCCTTGGGTTTTCTGTCCACGATACCATTGTGGTGTACGACCGGATTCGAGAACGAGTATTACAGTCTGTCGGAAAGCACTTTGACGAGGTGGTGAATGAAAGTTTGAACCAGACCATGGTTCGGTCAATCAACACCTCACTTACAGCAATTTTCATTCTCATTGCGCTTGTGCTCTTTGGTGGGGGTTCCATACAGTACTTCATTCTTGCATTGCTCATCGGGATAGCCGCCGGAACGTATTCCTCTATTTTTGTCGCTGCATCCTTGCTCGTTGTTTGGAACAACTGGAAGCAACGGCGGCGGGCGTAAAAGACTGCTCATTGGTGGGGTGAGTCTTTTTGTATTTCATCACAAAAACTTGACATGTTGTAAACAAAGTGATATACTATGCAACGATTAGCGAAATCCATTGTATGGACAACGTGCAAAGCGACAATACCAGTTCCATTCTCGACCGAGTACTCTCCCAGAAGCAGACCCAGGAGATTGAGCACTTCAACCCAGTTGAGGTGGTAACCACGCTGCTAAAATCTTTACCCACTCGGGAAGAGGATATTTTGCGTCGTCGGCATGCCCTCAATGGAGAAGATGCGCAAACCCTGGAGATGATTGGTGCCTACTACAAGGTGACGCGAGAACGGGTTCGTCAAATTGCCACTGGCGCAATTGGGAAACTCCGAAAATTGCACGGCGTGCATGAATTATTGCAACCGGTAGCAGACGCTATTACCACAGTGCTTGACCAGCACGGCGGAGTCATGCGGGAAGAAATGTTTCTGCAGCAACTTTTGGGAGTCAATGATACGCATGCAGGCTACCGCGCCTGCACACTCTTCTTGATGGAATTTTTGCTTGCTGATCGTTGCAAGCGGTTCCAGGAGAATCCAAGCTACTGGCCAGCGTGGCAGTCTGTGACTGCCCCGGTGCACTTAGTAGCTGATACCATTACCGAGGCGGTGCGGATTCTCGAAGCACGTCAGACACCAATAAAATTGCAAGAATTGCTCCAAGAAATTGGAAAAACCGCTTTCGCACAGGAACACCGCTTTCAGTTAACCGACAACGCCATTAGTGCGTACATTGATGTCAGCACGGTTTTAGCTCGTAATCCGTACGATGAGTATGGCTTGGTGGCGTGGGGGAGTATCGTCCCCAAGCGAATGAATGATAAGATACACTTAGTGCTACAGAAGGCAAAGAAACCCCTACACTTCAATGAGATCACTCGGCTCATTAATGAAGCAAAATTTGATCATCGGACTGCGTACGCACCAACCGTGCATAATGAGCTCATTCTCAATAAAGAGTACGTGCTCATTGGCCGTGGAATTTATGCTCTGCAGGAATGGGGCTTTCAGCCAGGCGTAGTTGCTGACATACTTGTGACTACCTTACAGAAAGCTGGCCGACCAATGCGACGTGATGAACTGGTGCAGGAGGTGCTGAAGCAGCGCGTCGTGAAACGAAATACCATCCACCTGGCACTCACCAATCGTTCCAAATTTACCAAACTCCCAACCGGCGAGTACACCCTCGCAAACGTACCTTCGGCCTAATTCACGATGGCCCTCCTCGACACCACGCTTCTCCTGAATGATTTTCGCGCCTCTGCCGGAAACCCGGTCAGTATGGCGATTTTCATTTTCAACAACGGTGGCTGGATCGCTGTGGTTTGGACCTTTCTCGTTGGCATGAAGTACGCCTGGTTTGAGTGGATTACCACCCGGTACGTCATGAAGAACTACGTGGGGAAGTACGTGCTCTTGGCGGTGGATGTGCCCAAAAATAGCGAGCAAACTCCAAAAGCAGCGGAGCAGATGTTCGCGCACTTCCATGGCATTTCCAAACAGCCAATTTTTCCAGAGAAGTGGGGCTTGCCTTTCACCGAGTTTTTTTCGTACGGCTTCGTGCCGCCAAACATGTCGGTAGAAATTGCGAGTTTGGGTGGGTACGTCCAATTTTTTGTCCGTTGCCTTATTATTCAACGAGACATCATTGAGTCTGCAATTTACGCTCAGTACCCAGATGCGGAAATTACCGAGGTGGAGGACTATGTGGATTTCATGCCGAAGCCTAGAGAGCTGGAGCATCAGAAAGAGTGGGACTGCTGGTCCGCACAAATAAACTTTTTACGCCACAGTGCCTACCCAATCCGGACCTACCCCTTCTTCGAACACAGCATGTCGCAGAAGCTCATTGATCCTATGGGTGCGTTACTGGAAATTATGAGCCGTATTAGTCCTGACGAGCAGATTTGGATTCAGTGGTGCTTGCAGCAAGAGGACTACGCCTGGCGCGACAAAGCACAGGAAATTGTGCACAAGCTTATTGGCAAGAAGGGGAAGGAAAAAGGTAGCCCTTGGGAGGTGCCACGGCTTGTGGGTCAGGGTGTTCGGGAAGCGCTCACCGCCTCGCTCATCCCTCCTGGGTCATGGGAAACGCAGAAGCAGAAGAAGGATGATCCGCCTTCCCTCATGCTGCACCTCTCTCCGGGTGAGCGGGATACGGTAACCCAGATTGAAATGAAGCTTTCGAAAATCGCTTTCAAGGTCAAGGGTCGTTTCATTTACTGGGGGAAAGTCACGCCCGGGCCAGATGGTCGGAAACCTTTTAACAAAGCCAAGGGCGTGAACGGCGTCGTTGGTGCGTTGAAGCAGTACGCAATTGCGGATAGTAACATTTTTACCTTTAGCAAACTCACAAAGACCAGTGATATTGTGCTTTTGAAGGAGTACCGGATGCGAGACCGGAAGCGGCGTAATTTGTACAACTATCGCATTCGTTCGGTGTGGCGTGGCCGCGAAGCAATCTACATGAATGTTGAAGAAATGGCATCCATTTTCCACTTCCCAACCATTGACGTGAAAGCTGGGCAAGTGCAGAAATCGGAGACGAAGCGGGGCGGGGCGCCAGTTTACCTGCCAACGGAAACCCCACAAATTATCCAAAAAATGCGCTCAGCTTCAGTTGCCGCAAAAGCCTCAGCGCCGGCAGCACTTCCCACAGCAGAGCCACTGACCCCGCCCCCAGCTGTAGCCCCAGCGCAACCGCAGCCAACGGAGCCTGCACCACCGCAACCGCAAATTCCAACAAATCTTCCTTTCATTGAGTAACTATGCCTGAAGCGCGTCCAGAAATTAACGTTTTTGCTGCCACCAATTACCAGGGTGGGCATCGGCGTTTTGGCATAAAGCTGGATGACCGCCGGCGCCACATGTACCTCATTGGGAAGACGGGTATGGGCAAAACCACGGTTTTGGAAAATTTGATTATTAATGATATCAACGCTGGTCATGGCTTAGCCCTGGTTGACCCGCACGGCGACCTGGTGGAAAAAGTCTTAGACTTCATTCCCAACCACCGAGTGAATGATGTGGTGTACTTCAATCCGTCTGACATGGAGTACCCCATTGCGTTCAACGTACTGGAAGCAGTGGACGCAACGCAGCGGCACTTAGTTGCTTCCGGTTTAATGGGTGTGTTTACCAAGATTTGGGAAGGGGTGTGGTCTGCGCGTATGGAGTACATCTTGAACAACACCATTCTCGCACTCTTGGAGTATCCTGGCTCAACCATGTTGGGGGTGGCGCGGATGCTGGTTGACCGGAATTACCGCACCCGCGTACTCACCAAGGTCACTGATCCAATCGTCAAGGGTTTTTGGGTTGATGAATTTAATAATTACAATGACAAATTTCGGAATGAAGCAGTGGCCCCAATTCAAAACAAGGTTGGGCAATTTCTCTCCAGTGCCATTATTCGCAACATTGTTGGCCAGTCCAAGAGTTCCATTGATTTGCGGGAAATAATGGACAGCCGAAAAATTTTGCTCTTCAACCTTTCCAAAGGTCGCATTGGTGAAGATAACTCTGCCTTGCTGGGCGCCATGATGATTACTCGCATGCAGCTGGCAGCCATGAGCCGGGTGGACATTCCGGAAGAAGAGCGTCATGACTTCTTCCTGTACGTGGACGAATTCCAAAACTTTGCCACGGAGAGTTTTGCGAACATTCTCTCCGAAGCTCGGAAGTACCGTTTGAATCTCACCATTGCCCACCAGTACATTGAGCAGTTGGATGAGAAGGTTGCACCGGCGGTCTTTGGGAACGTGGGTACGATTATGGCATTCCGGGTGGGTGGGGCAGATGGTGAATTTTTGGAAAAAGAGTTTTTCCCGACCTTTACCCAGGTGGATTTAGTGAACCTCCCTAAGTACGAAATCTACCTCAAGTTGATGATTGACGGGGTTGCCTCTGAACCGTTTAGCGCTACCACGTTGCCGCCCGTGGGTGGTCGAACTGACAACCGAGCAAAGGTGATTGCTGCTTCACGGGAACGGTACAGCGCCCCACAGAAAGAAGTTGAAGAGAAAATTCTCCGCTGGAGCGGAGTTGATGAGGTGTACCGAGCTTCGGCTGAAGAGGAGAACATTGCCGTGCAGCAAGAGGAGTCGCCATACCGGGCAGAGGGCAAGAAGCGCCGGCCGCCAAATAATCTCTTCCAGCGTGACCAAGTGGAGGTGGAACCAGTTGTCGCCAGCACGCCTGAGCAACCAGCAATGAAGCTCAGCGATTTGCTGCCACAGTCGCAGCCAAGCCAGCCAACAGCACCACCCAGCGAAAATCGTACAGCGTCACCTGCACCCCGTTCTGAAAGACCGCCGTACCCACGTCCACAAGGTCCTCGTCCCACCGGCCCTGGGCGGGAAGGTGGTTCCAGTTTTGGCCAGCACCAAGGCCCCCGCCGGCAAGGCCCTGGTGGACGACCGTCGTACAATCCTTCACCACGCTTCAACCAGCAACCCCGGCCACTGCAGCCACAGGTTCCAGCACCCCAGGCCTCCCAGCGGCCAATTGCACCAGCTGCGACATCTCAACCTACGCAAACACCAGCAGAAGAGCCAAAGCCTATTCCACCTGCCCAAAAACCCAAGCTCGCCAAAGAGTCTGACCCTGAACAACCCATTGCTTTTGGTCAGGTCGTGCGGTTCAAGTAGCAGTGGTTAAGGTATTAATATATCTTAGGAATTTTAGCTTAGCTAAGCCAAAAATGTGCTTTCCATTTGACAAAAACTTTCATTACTGTATACTTTATTTCGTATTCTGTTTTCAAATACATCTATCTTTAGGGTCAAGTGACCCAAACATGAGGGCACGCACATTCGACTTCGGTCGATAACGATGCCCTCTTTTCCTTTTGTATGAATAGTGAAATTTCCTTACTTTCTCTTGTGGTATCGGGTTTGCCAAATCCTTCCAGGGCTTGCTAGCATACAGGGGTATGACACCCCGGTCGATTTCTTTCGTTACCCCAGCATTCAACGAGCGCCAGAGCTTGCCTGAGCTTTTTGCTGAACTCCATGCCTTTGCCAAAACTTTGGCCATCCCGTACGAAATTGTTGTGGTGGACGACGGCTCGACTGATCGCAGCCAAGCGTTCCTCCGTGCGCAAGCGCTGACGGACACTCGATTACATCCCATTATCCTCCGGCGGAACATGGGGAAAGCTGCAGCACTCTACGTTGGTTTCCAAAAGGCTCGGGGTGAGGTGATTGTGACCCTGGATGCTGATTTGCAAAATGACCCAGCAGAGATCCCCAAGCTCTTAGAGAAAATTGCAGACGGGGCGGATGTGGTGAATGGTTGGAAGTTTGACCGGCCGGACAGTCTGGAGAAGCGACTTCCGTCCAAGTTTTTTAATGCGATTACCCGAAAAGTGTCTGGCTTGCAGTTACATGACTTCAATTCTGCCATTAAGGCCTACACCCGAACTGCTGCGCAGAGTTTGGTACTCTACGGCGAGCTGCATCGGTACATTCCTATCTTGGCGCACACCCAAGGTTTTTCCGTGGTGGAAGTGCCAACGCACACGCGGGTCCGAAAGTACGGCGAAACGAAGTACCGCGGCGCACGGTACCTTCGAGGTTTCTTGGATTTGCTCACTGTACTTTTTCTCACCAAGTACAATCGGCGGCCGCTGCACCTCTTTGGTGGCATTGGCGCCAGCATGACATTCCTGGGTAGTGTCATTCTACTCTACCTCGTCTGCGTCAAACTCTTCACCGGCGCAGCAATTGGCACCCGGCCACTCCTCACCTTTGGCATATTCTTTGCGCTCGTTGGTCTGCAGCTCATTTTTACCGGTCTCCTTGCAGAATTGCTCGTCCGGTCCGTAGATCGTGATTCTGTCCCTGTGCGAGATGAATGGAATGGGCATGGTGAGCTGGTCTAATCTGCAAAAGCCCATACGCCGGGTGCTGGCAACCGTGGTTGTCCTGCTTGTCGTTCTTTTCTTCGCACGCGCTCTGCAACAGAGCTGGGGCACGGTTGCGCAGGCGTGGCACGCACCGGACGTCCGCTGGCTGGTGCTGGGCTTACTTGGTTTTAGTGGCTTTTCCTTTTTCCGCATTTTTGCCTGGCAGCACCTGAGTAAAGCCTTGGGTACGCGTCTGTCGTACCGGGAAGCCGGACAGGTTATCATGCTCTCTGATGCAGTGCGGTACATTCCGGGGAATGTATGGAGCGTGCTTGGCCGCATGGCGCAGAGTGCAAAGTTTGGGATGGCGTCTGGCACCGGGTTGTACGCAACGATTATTGAAGTCGCGGGCATGCTGGCTGCAGCGGCAACGTTAGGTGGTGCGTTTGCGCTTTTCACTTCAGATCTTCCATCATGGGTTCGGTATGCTGGCGGTCTTGGTGCGGCTGGCGCGGTGGTTGCAGTCTTTGCAACCAAGCTTGTCCACCGGTTCTTGGCTTGGGGTATGCAGCGCATGGGGAAGCAATTCGTTGCAGCGCCAATTGGCGGGCAAGTTTTCTGTACTATTTTCGTGTGGGAGCTCCTCGCATGGACGTCGTACAGCGTTGGTGGGTATTTGCTGCTCCGAGCTTTTCAAACTGAAGCGGCTGTATCCATTGTGTTGGCGCTGGCCGCACTGCCTCTGAGCTGGGCATTGGGGTACCTGAGCTTCCTCACCCCCAGCGGCATTGGCGTGCGAGAGGCCGTGCTCGCTGGCCTCTTGAGCGTCAGCTTGGGACCTAGCAGCGTTATTGCCGCCACACTTGTCCGTTTGGGCGCAACGATTGCAGAGTTTGTATGCGTTGGCATCTTTGCCTGGTCGTACATCAGGCAAGGATTAGTATGGCTCTGGCAAAAAATCCGCACCCCAGCCGGGATCGTTGTTGTTTTCATTATCGGTTTTGCAGTTTACTTTTCCATCATCACCCTGGTCATGCAGTCCAAAGTCATAACTTCCCGGTTTGACCTGGGGAATATGGACCAGACCGTATGGAACACCAGCCAGGGTAGGATATTCCAATTTACCAACCCCTACAGCACGGAAACAGTCTACCGAGCAATTCACCACGCGGACTTCATTCTCATTCTCATCGCCCCGCTGTACTGGATTTTTGCCAGCCCCATGTTGCTACTCGTCTTGCAGGCTTGCATTGTGGCCTTGGGTGGGTGGTTCGTGTTCCGGTTGGCCAGAAAAGTCCTGGGGCACGAGTGGCTAGCCGCGGTCCTAGCGCTCAGCTACCTGTTCTACCCAACCCTGCAACGTGCCGTGCTCTTTGACTTTCATGGTTTAACCTTAGCGCCAACCTTTGCCATTGGCATGATCCTGGCTATGGTGGAAAAGCGTTGGTGGCGGTTTGCTATTTTCGCCATCCTCTTCGCATTATGCAAAGAGGAGCTGGCACTGATGGTGGCCGGGGTGGGGGTGCTCATGTACTTCCGAGATCGTATTGCCTGGAAACGAGCACTTACGGTTATTGGCTTGGCTGTTGCGTACTTCTGCTTGGTGTACTTCCTCATCATGCCTGCTGCACGGCATGGTGTGCCTAATAAGTACACAGTTTTGTACGATACCCTAGGTTCGTCACCTTCGGAAATTCTGAAAACTGCAACGACCAATCCGCGGTTGATTGTCTCCATGGTGGCGGGGAAGCAGGCACGGCATATGTACGCTGGGGTCATGGGGCCAGTTGGCTTTCTTTCCATCGCCAGTCCGCTCTGGCTGGCTGTTGCCTGGCCAGATTTTGTGGTGAACCTTTTCAATGAACGGATCGAGCCACGAACCCTCATCTATCACTATCAGGCGGCGATTGGCGGTTTTGTCTTCATTAGTACCATCTTTGGCATCGCAGCACTCCAGCGTCGTTTTGGAGCCTGGTGGGATCGGCGGGTAAAGTCTTGGATGAGACTATCTCTTTTTGGTTTCTTGGCCCTCTTCTTGCTCGTTATAGGGGCAGTGGAGTCATACCGGCTCAGCCCACTACCGTATGCACAGCATGCAGATATGCGGGCATACTGGCGCGCACCCATGGCGCCAGTTATCCACGCGGCAATTGACCAGATCCCAGAAAATGCACCAGTCTCTGCAACCAACACCGTTGGCGCGCAACTGGCTGAGCGGGAACACCTGTACCAATTCCCCCAGGGGATTGAGTTGGCAGATTACATTCTCGTCCTCCTGGCAAAAGAAGGTTCTTTAGAGTGGCAGCGAAACCACGTACAGTTTGAAGACTTGCAAAAGGATGAACGTTTTGAGCTAGTGAACCACGAGAACAACTTTTGGTTTTTCAAGAAAAAGGGGATAGAGTAGGAGTAGTATATGCGTGGCGAAAATCCTGAATTTCTAAAAGAAAAGTATAACCTCCACACCAGTGATGAGGTGGAACGTGCTGCTGTGCATACGGAGGGACGGACGGGTGAAAAAGTCCCGCAGGATCCAGCAGCAAAAATCCAGAACTACCTTGGCCGTCTGGAACGGCTGGCCATGGACTCGGAGAAGACCCAAGGTAAGAAAATGGTGGCTGGGAAATCCCGACCCCGTGCTCTCTCCTTGCTGCGGGAGATGGTCATGGAGAAGTACGTCCGTACCAACAAAGACAAGCTAGCCGAAGGTGCCGCGCGGGTAGAAGAGCGTGCAGCCCGCAACCTGGGAATGGATGTACGGTATAACGAAGAAGCGTTGGACCAGCGTGGCGACATTGCCGTCGTCGACCTGGAAAAGTCCCTGGACAACTGGCTGCTGTACCTCTCTGACGCCAACGAACCCTACCCCACTTGGTTCCGGTACTACGCCTTTCGCAACGTGCTGGAGATGGGGGACTTTGACAAGGACAAAGGCGAGTTCACGAAGCGTTCCCCCGGTACCACCCGCCTGTTCCCCGATGTGGACCACGGAGCCTTGGCGCACGTACAGCAGATGATTGAGGCCGCGAAAGACCCAGGCATGCTGGTGCGCCTCCAGGATGCCCAGCGCGCCGCCGCGAATAACAACCTCCCAGCAGGTGAGCTCCTCACTAAGGAGAAAGCCGCCGCCTTTGCGAAACTCTCCTTTGCCAAGCAGTACGCCGAGGGTATCCGCCAGGCCGGGGAAATTACCCCAGAGATGCGTGAGGAAACCCAAGGCAAGTGGGTGACGTACCAAAAGGGCACTGACCCCACCGCGCTCTGGGCCTCCCTGCAGAACAAAGGCACAGCTTGGTGCACCAAAGGCTTTGCCACAGCCCAGAAGCAGCTCGAAGGTGGCGACTTCCACGTGTACTACACTCTCGACAGCCAAGGCAAACCCACTATTCCCCGCATTGCCATCCGCATGGATGGTGACCACATTGGTGAAGTCCGTGGGGTGGCAGATAACCAGCAGAACCTGGAAGGCAACATGGCAGACATCGCCGAGCAGAAAATGGCTAGCCTCCCCGGCGCAGAAGGGTACAAGAAGAAGTCTGCGGACATGAAGATACTCACGGCCATTGAGCACGCCACGAAGGCAGGAGAAGCCCTCACGAAGGAACAACTCTGTTTCCTCTACGAACTGGATAGCGAAATTGAGGGTTTCGGCTATGATCGCGACCCGCGGATTGCTGAACTCCTTAAAACTCGCAACCCTGAAGCAGATATGCCTGTGGTGTTCGAGTGTAGCCCAGACCAAATCGCCCGAGACGCCGGGGATATTACCGAAGATACAAAGGCCTACGTGGGCAAACTCGTTCCTGGTATCTTCCAGATGCTGCCCGAAGGCATGGCACACATCTACACATCCTTCCCCGAAGGACGTATCAGACAAGATACTATAGAGATTGGCGGCACAACAAAAGAAGAACTTCTCCGCCAGCTTGAGGAACAAGGCGTCATAATAAGTGATCACGCAAAAGCTATGCTATGGGGTTCAGATTTTTCAGTGATGGAAAAATCTGAAGCAGCTCACCTAATTTGCCCTACCGTGCAAAGCTTGGGTTTCCAGAGATACACCACGATCAAGGAAATCCTCAAACGTGCCCAGGAGTTGGGTTTGGAACCGTGTGCTGCGAATGTGGGGCCACAGTACCGACTGAAATACGCCAACCAGCCAATGAACGAGTCATTATATACTGGCATGAAGCAAATTATTGGGAGGAGGAGCTATCCGGACATTTTTTCTCTCGGACGAAGCGAGGACGGACTGTCATTGGACGGGGAGTGGGTTGCGGATGACGACCAGTTTAGTCCAGATTCTCGGTTTGCGTTCCGCCTCCGCAAGAAAAAGACTGGTGACGTGAGTGGGGAAAAATTTAAAGCAGCCGCGTAATCCAACGCAAAGAAGCTGTCCATGTCTAAGATTATTGTTGCTCTCTCCGGTGGGGTTGATTCGTCCGTAGCCGCGCTGCTTCTGCAGCAGCAGGGTTTTGATGTGCGCGGCGTATTCATGAAGAACTATGAACCACCGCCAGATGCTCTGGCAGACTGCCCGTGGGAAATTGATCAGGCAGATGTAGAGAAGGTGAGCAAGCACCTTGGTATTCCTTGGGAAACCTGGAATTTTACCAAAGAGTACAGTGCTGCGGTTTTGGAGTACTTCTACGCCACCTACGCAGCGGGCAGGACGCCAAACCCAGACGTGTGGTGCAACCGAGAAATTAAGTTTGGGGTGTTTTTACAAAAAGCGATTGCAGAAGGCTACGATCAAATCGCTACCGGACACTATGCTAGGGTTGAATGTGACGGAAAACATGTTCAGCTGCTTACGGCTGTTGATACCGAAAAAGACCAGACGTACTTTCTGTGCATGCTCAGCCAGGACATGCTGCGGCATGTGCAGTTTCCCATTGGCCATTTACGGAAGCCCGAGGTACGTGCAATGGCAAAGGCAGCAAAGTTACCAACTGCTGCGAAACCTGACAGCCAGGGGATTTGCTTTGTGGGCAAGGTGGATGTGCATGCTTTGCTCAAAGAGCGTTTTGGTGTTCATCCCGGACCAGTGCAAACCGCTGATGGTACAGTGGTTGGCCAGCACGAGGGCATTGCCCTGTACACCATTGGCCAACGGCATGGGCTAGGGGTTGGGGGTGGCGTGCCGTACTACGTTGCAGCAAAAGACTCAGCTACCAACACCTTAATCGTCGCCAAAGGGAACCGAGATGAAGTGCTGTACCACAAAGGCCTAACCGCTTCAGGAGCCAGCTGGGTTGCAGGGACGCCACCTGGGGCAACCTTTAATTGTGCAGCACGAATACGCTACAGGCAGCCTGTGGAGGCCTGTACAGTGATTGTGGGTGATGATGGGCTGCTGACGGTCAACTTTGTCCGTAAACAGCGTGCAATCACGCCTGGGCAAATCTGCGCGTTCTACGACCAGCAGGTCTGCCTGGGTGGAGCTACTATTGACCAGCCCTTGGACTAAGGGCGGGGTCCGCGCTCCCGGCGGGACTTCACCCACAGGGTGACCAGGACGCCAACCAGCAAGAGTAATCCCAAGACAATTAAGAGCACGCCAGTCCGTCCATCGGACGTTGTTCCGGTATCCGCCGTGTTCGTCGTGTTGGTGGTGTCTGCGCTAGCATTCAGATCCAGTGCGTCATTTGCGTTCTCATTCACCGTGTTGGTATTCAGGTTTGCCGAATTCACATTCGTTTCATCCGCTGCTTTGTTCACATTCTTGTTTGCATTTGCATTCGTATTCACGTTCTTGTTGGCGTTCGTATTCACCTTCGTGTTCGTATTCTTGTTGACCGCGGTGTTGGTATTCTTATTCGCGTTCGCGTTGACTGCGGTATTCGTGTTCACCTTTGTATTCACATTCCCATTACTATTCACCGCAGTGTTTGTATTTGTCACGGCAGTTGCTGCGCTGGTGAAGGTCGTGTCCGTGCTGGTTGCCTCATTCCCAGCTGCATCTTTGGAACGAATGCGGAAGTGGTAAATGGTGTTTGCGGTTAAGCCGGAAACCGTAACGACGTGTGCGGTCAGGTAGCTCCCTTCACCAGCAGTGGTGCCGTAGAGGTCACTGGTTCCAAAATCCACATAGCTGGTGGCTGGTTCGTTGGTGGACCAGGTGACTTCAGCCCGGGTGGACGTAATGTTGCTAACCGTCACACTGGAAATAGTGGGTTTGGTAAGATCGGTTGAACCGTTGACCTGTGCCAACGCTGGAGTACCCAGCAGGAGGGCACACACAAAAGCACTAAACACAAGAGTCATTTTTCGCATAAGGGGTATCCTTTCTGGGAAATAGTATAGCGCATTTGGCCGTTCACAGTGAAGCCTGCTATACTAGGCCTATCAAACGCTATCCGTCTGCTTTTATGCGTATAAAAAAACTCACCCTTGTGCTTAGCTCTGTCGTAGGCATCGTTCTCATAGCCGCGGTGGTGCTCATTTGGTCTGGGACCAACTCTGGAACCAAAAAAAATACCAATGCCGACAATTATAGTGCATTAAATGTGAACACCTCGCAATCAACAACGAAAACTATGAACTACAGCTTCCCAGGAGTTTTACCCGCAGATCGGATTGGCAGCAAGAAGGTGGTTTTAACGACAAACAAAGGAGTTATTGAGTTTACGCTCAAGAGTGATGCCGCGCCAAAGACGGTCAGCAACTTTGTGTACCTGGCGGAGCAAGGGTTTTACAATGGTTTGACCTTTCATCGGGTCGAACCTGAGTTTGTCATTCAAGGTGGAGACCCAGTGGGTAACGGCACGGGTGGACCTGGGTACAAGTTTGAGGATGAACCAGTACAGGGTGAGTACCTGGTAGGATCAGTTTCCATGGCAAATTCTGGACCTGATACAAATGGCTCGCAGTTCTTCATTGCCCTGGATGATTTAACCACCAAACTCCCCAAGCAGTACAACCTCTTTGGACAGGTGACCAAAGGCTTGGAAGTCGTAAAGCAAATCGCCGTTGGCGACGTGATGGAGAAGGTGGAAATTGTTGCTGAGTAACTAAGGTAAGGTCGTTCCAATAAACCCGGGTGCCCCGCGCAGAAATGCGTCTACGGGCACTCGTTTTTTTCCCGCCAGTTGCACTTCCAGAACGTTGAGCAAATTTTTAGCAGTTCCAATGGTACAGCTTACACCGTTCGCTTGAACAAGGCCGGGTTGCGCAGAACCTACAATTTCTTCGGCTTTCCAAATGGTCAACTGCTGGCCATTCCAGATTGTGGTGCAGCCTGGCCAGGGTTGGAGGGCGCGGATTTTCCTACACAGAGCAGAGGCCGGTTCATCCCAGTGCAATTGCCCGTCCGACTTCTCTAAGATTGGCGCAACGGTCACGCCATCAACAGGCTGTGGTTGGAGCGGACGTTCTCCCAGGAGGTAGGGGACAAGGTGCTCTTGGAATGCCTGAGCACTTAACCGTGCAAGTTTTTCTGCCAGGGTTGGCGCAGTATCATCATCTGCAATGGGAACGTGAAGCGAGGCAAAGACTGGCCCGGTATCCATACCCGCATCAAGCTTCAAAAGCGTCACGCCGGTTTCCGTATCACCCGCAAGGATTGCTTGCTGGATTGGCGAAGCGCCACGCCAGCGGGGAAGCAAAGATCCATGGGCGTTGACCCAACCATAGGGAAGCATTTCCAGCAGGTCTGCGGGAATAAGCTTGCCATACGCAACTACAACGGCAACATCTGGGGCCAATGCCCGGATAGCAGCTTGGGCTTCTGGGGTTCGAAGGGTAGTTGGAGTTAGACAAAAAATGTTGTGCGCCTTTGCCCAGGTTTCAACCGCTGTTGGTTGTAACACATGGCCACGACCATGCGGCTTGGCTGGTTGAGCGCAGACCCCCACCAGAGAACATTCTGGTAGTGCATGGATAGCTTCAAGACTGGGAACAGCGTATGCTGGTGACCCAGCAAAGAGAATTTTCCAGGTTTTAGCTTTTGGCTGGTCGCTCGCCATGGGTGTAGGTGATGACCATATCCGTAAAGAGGATACCGTTCAGGTGGTCTATTTCGTGCTGTATCACCCTGGCAAAAAGCCCTTGGGCGTCAACGCTCTGCTCCTTACCAAAGCGATCAGTGTACGTCACTGCCACACGCTTGGGACGTCGGACTGTCCCAAAGACACCAGGAATGGATAAGCAACCTTCTTCCATAACCTGCTTGCGAAATGAATGTTTGGTGATCTTTGGATTGACCATGATCACTGGACCATCCACATGGGTGACTACGCAGACGCTGATGCTCTGCCCAACTTGTGGTGCGGCCAAGCCAATCCCATCTTTTTCGAACATGGTTTCAATCAGGTCATCGCAAAAAACTTGGAAGTCTTTCGTTTCCAGAACAGCAAGGTCTACCGGCTTGGTCTTTTGCCGGAGTATTGGGCTGGGGATGAGGGTGAGTGGTAAAAGCGCCATCGGAGAATAGTATAGCAAAAAGTCCTTTTCGTCAAGCCTGCAGGCGTGGCAAACGTGGAGGATTCACCTGGATGTTCCAACCTTGGCCTGAGAGCGTTTGCAAAAGTGGGACAAGTTCTGCGTAGTTTGCTCTTGGCACTCGAAGGCTGGTCAGGTGCGCACTCAAGCTGCTGGCTCGAACAAAGCTAGGGAAGTCTGGGAGCGAAGCCGTGGCTTTTGTGGGACTTTGCTGTTCTAGGGTAACCAAGATGCCTGCTGGAGGGTAGCCAAGCTCACGCCGTTCCTCAGTAAGGTGAGCTGCCCAGGCCTCTGGGTTCTGGACGTGGGTAAAGAAGCTTGCGTCAGGTTGGAAGGTTTGCACGAAAATCTTTCCACCTGGGGCAACATGCATGCGGGCGAGAGCGAGAATATCCATAGCTCGCTCACTCGCGGCAAAGTCATCACCCCGGGTAATAGTGTAATCCAAAAAGGGAATGACCACCGCGTCAAACTGTAATTCTGGAAAGCGCTGGATTATTGTCGTGGAGAGAACGTGCCTAGCTGTGGCGGACGGTAACTCAGGTTTTTTGGAGACAATCTCAGTAAACTCCTCTGCCGGAATCACACTCCGCAATTGCTGCCGGACCGCGGCCGTGCCTTTCTTCTGCATGGTCAAATGCGCGCTGCCGCACGCTGCACAGAGTGCTGGTGCTGCCATGCGTGTTCGATCTTTTGAACAGAATAATTCTCGTCCCTCACTGCGTACCTGAAGGGTGTTGCTACAGGTTGGACAGCGTACTGGCGTACCGCAGGCTGCACACCACAGCGCCCTGGCGTCATCTGGGGTATCAACGAGCCACAGAACTTTTTGCGAATGCAGGTTAGTCAGTAAGGTTGGTGAGAGTGGTAGCCGACGATCTTCCAAAGTTTCCAATTGCCGGTTGATGATGGTTACCGGAGCCAGCGTCCCTAAGGTGACCGGAGTCCTACGGGCTGGGATCCAGGTTTGCAGGCGTGGACTGTGCCAACGGGCAAGGACGGTAAGCGAAGCGCCGTAGACTTGTACCACAATTTGCGCCAGGCATCGGACATCAAAGCGCGGCTGCTGTTCGTACAGACCGTACGCGGCGTCATCTGCTTGGTCAAGCACCAGACGGTGGAGTCCGGGAAAAGGCAGGAGGAGCTGGGTGCCTAGGCAGAGCAGGAGCTGTGTGTGTGCAATTTTGGTCAGTGCAGCAACTTGCTCCTTGTGCGATTGCTTAGCCGTGAGTATCACTGCAGCAGACCCAGCGACTTTTTCCCACTCGGCAAGTGCGGTGTACGTGGGCACCACAACGCAGGTCAAGCCCTGCTTTTCGGCGCTCGCACGGCGGACAATCTCTTGGAGCATTTTCGTGCGGGCTTGCAAATCTCGCGTGAGAACTATGGTTGGTTCCACTTGCTTTGACGTTTGCTTTTTCTGCTTTACCCGAGGGTACGTTTGTGGTTCCATGCCCCGGGCAATAGCTGCCAAAGGCGCCAGACTTGCTCGGTGTAGCTGGGTCAGAACCTCTATTTGCGCAGGGGTAAAATACTTTTGGGGTTGCTGAGCAGGGATGGTTCGGACTTTCTGCAACTTCGACTCAGTGAGTAATGCCCACACCACACCCTCCATTTTTTGCGTGCCAAAAGGCACCTGCAGAATATCTCCAGGCTGGAGGTGGGGTTGGTCTGCAGCTAGCTGGTAATCAAGTACACCAAATTGCCGGGGCACCCGGCGGAGGGGAATGATTTGGACAAAGGCTGGCTGCATACCCGCAGTGTACTGGAATGCACCAAAAGCTCCTAGGTGCTAGGTCTTAGGCAGGTGTCCATGTAACCACACTGTAGGCAACTCCGTACGGCGCTGCGGCGTAGTGCTCCTGGTGGTGCATCTGAAGCGAATTTATGCTTCCCAGCAGTTGCGCCATGCTCCAGGCACCGCACGCACCTAAGTCTTGGATTTGCTCAGCGCTGCAGCTCCGGAGGAAGCTAGGCAGAGTATGGGCCTGCAACGCTGCGTGCCAGGCTTGGACAAACGTTTCGGCTTTGGGGTGCTTGCCCTGGGGCGCGGCATCAGAAAATCTGGCGGTCAGGTCGCCGCTGGCCAGAATCCCAATCCGGTGGGTGGTGTTCTGCAGTTCTTCTTGGAGTGCTACGCCAAAGCGAATGTGCTCATCCAGGGTGCTCAGGCGGGTGGAAATATTCACCCAGCGGGGCTTGGTGGGCAGGGCGTTCAGGAAGAGCATGGGAATGCCGCTGCCGTAATTGAGCCGAGGGTCGTGCACAGCACTGACCGGGAGCAGGGCTTCCAGTTGCTCTTTCAGCCGGTAGCCAAAACTGGGGTCCCCAGTTGCGTGGGCAACAGTGCTCACATCCCCAAAGTCGTCAAAGTGCGCCTCCAGGGTAGGAGAGAGGTTGAAGGTGAAGGTATTCCCAACCTGCAAGGCGTGCGGGCTAAAGGCAATGATCGAATCTACTTTCGCGGCGTACAGGTGTTCCATGGCTCGATCCATGGCATTGTGCAAATCCGCAAGCCGCTTGGCGTGTGTTGCTTTGGTGGTAGGCAGGAGCAGGGGAGAGTGGGAAACGAAGGCCGCAGCGACAATTGCCATAGTTAGGCTGGATCATCAAGCGGCGTTCCAACCGGGTGCATTTCGGCGACCCGGGGACTAATGGTCAGCACATTTTTCATGTTGTACCCGTACCGGTTGAAGGTTTGCCGCGAACGAATTGCCCGGCGAAGACCATTGGAGATGACGTAGACACCACCTTCGCCTTTGGTTCGAACCAGCTCACCATCCCGGAGTGTCAACGAGGCTGCCCGTTCGTACTTCGCTAACTCACTCGAAGTGATTTTTAGGGTTGGCTTGCGGTTTGGGAACCGAGACTGCAAAATGGAACGGTCAACAATGGGGTACCAGATACCTTGCTCAATCCAGACAATTGCACCGGTCTCTTTGATTTGTGCCAAGGCGCCGGCAGGATACGCACTAGCATTAGATATGGTCACTCCATCCAAGTATGGCGCAATGTCTTCCATGGTGACATCTGTTACTTCCTCAGGGTTAAACCCTAAGTTACGGAAAACGTCATCTGAGGCAATGAGCCGTTTCTCATCCCCGCTGAGCATGTAGATGTGGCCGTCCGGTGTGCGGACCAAGGAGTAGTTTGGTAAACGAATGTCTGCGCCCCGGGGGTAGAGTTCAATCACGTCGGCGGTTACTTCAATGACTTTTTTGAAATCGCCAAAGCGGGTAACGAACGCGGCACGGTTTTGCATGGCGCGACGTTCACCATTTTGGATGAGCCAAATGCCGCCGTTCTTCCCTATCCGGAGCAACGAGCCGTCAGGGTACACTTTGCTAAACCACTCTGCGTAGAAACGATGGAAATTGAAATTCCCGTTGTAGACGTGCGGCGTGTAGTTGTACAGGTTTGCCGTCGCTTGGTTGAGGATGGTTACCGTGGAAATACGGGTATTTCCCAAATCTCGGAACGTGTAGGTTCCGCCACTCTTGTACGTATACTGGGACGGGAAGGTGAAGTACTTCCGGAATTGCCAGGTGGCAAAATCAATTTGCCGGTAGAAGCCTGCAGCATTTGCACTGCACCCACCACTGTCTGGGCAGCCATAGCCCATGGCGTAGTCTAGCCCTCGCTGGGAAGGTGCGGTGAGGGTCAGCAGGCTCTGCTCTTTCTGGAGGGTGACGAGAATAACCCGTGGGTTTATTGCGTACAGTTGCGCCACTTCAAAAATTGCCTGGGCTGCGGGTTTCGGCACCTTGTTGAAATCTTCTACAGATAGTTTTGCGAGTGCGCCGCCACGCCGGTCAAGGAACCGCTGGATATCCGCAATCGTCATACTCCCTGCATCCGTAAATTCTGCATCGCTAATAATGCTGCCCGGTTGGAAGGCAGCTTGCGCAAAAACCGGCATGCATATTGCCATGAGGGCAAGAACAGCCGCGAGCTTTTTCCATCTAGGAAGATGAAGAAATTGCATGAGCTACGAGTATACAGCACAGCCAAGACATTTGCAAGCCTACTAATTTTGTGTATTGCAGCAGCTTGCGAAAAACCATGAAAATCAGCACAATGCAGATATGCAAAGAATTTTCTACCATGGCGTAGCAGTGGATTGCGGATCCAGGCAAGAGCAAGTCCACCTGCTCCATGGGTTTTTGCAAACCGCGCACCCCAAAACCGTGATGACCGTAAACCCAGAGTACGTGGTACTTGCGCAGCAGCAACCTCGTCTGCAGGAATTGTCCCGGCTCACTGATGCCAGTCTCATTGACGGGGTTGGCTTGCAATGGGCCGTGCAGCGAAAAACGCCTGTCGCTGAACGCTACCCAGGGGCGGATATCGTGCTTGCCCTGTGTGCCCAAGCCGTGCAGCGAAATTTACCCGTGGGCATTGTAGTGCCAGCCCAGGGTCTCTCAAGCCCCAATCAAGTCATTGCAGCGATGCAGAAGAAATTTCCTGGCATCCAGGTCCTGTGTTGGATGGTAAACACCCCTGAATGCATCCAGCAAATTCGTACGAGTGACACGCAATTACTCTTCATTGCCTTGGGCCAACCACTGCAAGAGGAATGGATGCTGGCGAACAAGAAGCACTTGCCCAGCATCAAACTCATGATCGGTGTGGGTGGTGCCATTGACTTCCTTACCGGTGCCCGCCACCGCGCGCCTCGCTTTTTGCGTTCGCTTGGGTTAGAGTGGGGGTGGCGCCTGGTCACCCAACCCAAACGTTTCCCCCGGATTTGGCGGGCTACGGTGCAGTTCTGGCTTCTCCGATTTCAGAAGTAAATCCACTACCCATGAAACCTCGTGTCCGTTTTGCTCCCTCACCCACCGGTCGTTTGCATATTGGTGGTTTACGTACCGCGCTTTTCAACTACCTCTTTGCCAAGAAGCATGGTGGGACGTTCATTTTGCGGATTGAAGATACTGACCAGCAACGCTTCGTCCCTGGCGCGTTTGAAGACATCGTTGATACTTTGCAAGCGTACGGCTTGGTTCCAGACGAAGGGCCAGTACGGGTTGATGGAAAAATTGCGGAGCAAGGCGCTTGTGGACCGTACACGCAGTCCAAGCGTTTAGCATCCTACACCACGGCAGTACAGCAGCTCGTTGCAGCGGGCAAGGCCTACCCGTGCTTTTGCACGCCAGAACGTTTACAAGAGCTCCGCGCATCCCAGGAGCGCCAACACTTGCCACCAGGCTACGATGGTACCTGCCGCGACATTCTACCCACCACTGCTGCAGAGCGTGCGGCAGCAGGGGAGCGGCACATTATTCGGTTTCGCATGCCAGCGGCCGGCGCAATTTTGGCCACCGATCTCATTCGGGGTTCCATCAACTTCCAAAGCGCGCTGCTGGAAGATACTGTACTTCTCAAAAGTGACGGTTTTCCAACCTATCACCTGGCGAATGTTGTGGATGACCATGCCATGGAAATCACCCACGTCTTCCGGGCCGAGGAGTGGTTACCGTCCTTACCTTTGCACCTCCAGCTCTACGAAGCCTTTGGCTGGTCAGCACCAACCTTTGGCCACCTCTCACACATCCTTGGCGCTAACCGGAAAAAACTTTCCAAGCGTGACGGCACAACCGCGGCTGGAGACTTTCTGAAAGACTACCTTCCCTTTGCCATGGTGAACTTCATATCCCTCCTGGGTTGGAACCCAAAGAGCGAGCAGGAGTTTTTCCCCACCTATGCAGAGCTCATCAACGCTTTTGACATCACGCAGGTGAACAAAGCTGGCGCAATCTTTGACTTGGCAAAATTGCAGCACCTGCACCGGCTCCACCTCCGCGCGGCTGATCCAATTACTGTGGCGCAAGCAGCAGGTTTGCACCTTACCCCGGAGCAAGCCCGACTAGCCATTCCTCTGGCGGTAGAACAGGCGGTTACCCTTTCCGAAATTCCCCAGCGCCTGAGTTTTTTGCTCGCAGACCAACTGGCATTTGCGCCAACGCTTTTGGTGCCAAAAAAGGGTGAGCCAAAGGCAACCCAGCACGCCTTACAAAGTATCCACACCTTCTGGTCACAGCTCACGGACAGCGCTTGGGAGTCGGCTCATAGTCTCCGAGAGCAAACCTTGGCGTGGATTACGACGTCAGGTCAGGATACTAGCACCGTACTCTGGCCAGCCCGAGTTGCATTAACAGGACTAGCGAAAAGTCCGGATGTCTTTGGCGTCGCTATTGTTCTGGGCAAAGCAAAAAGTCTGCAGCGCCTGGTTGAAGCCAGCAGTACACTGTCGTAGGTAAACTTGATTTTTTGCTTGGAATGTGCTATAGTGGTTTTGCCATGCAGAAAGTGCAAAAAAAGAAAATCCTCATCCTCGGCGTGACCGTTATAGTCGCCAGCCTAGCGCTGATTCCAGCCCGGGTCTTTGTGCGTGCGCAGGTGAGCGGGAACACCACGGTGGAGGAGCTGAACCGAACCATTGAGCAACGAGAAGCTGAACGCAAGCAACTGCAGCAGAAGCAAGAGGAGTATGCGGCGAAAGTTGCAGAAAAGCAGAAAGTTGCTGCAAGTTTGCATGGGGAACTGGAGCTGCTTGACGCACAGATGCAAAAAGCTGAAGCGGACATGCAAACTATTGATTTTGCAGTTGAAGATAAGCAACGCGAAATTACCGCAACCCAACTGCAGATTGAAAGTACGGAAAAGGACATGCAGACGAAGCGAGCCTACTTAGGTGAGCTGGTCCGTACTATTCATCGGTATGACCAAAAAGACCCTTTGGAGCTTTTAGTCATTCACAATTCTTTTTCCGATGTGGTGAATGACTTACGAACAACCACAACGATGGAACGTCAGGTGACGGATACACTTACTGACCTTAAAGGCGTCAAAGTAAACTTGGAACGAGAGCGCCAGGATCGTGAGGTGCGCAAGCGCGAATTAGAAAACTTAGAAAAAGAACTGCTAGCCACGCAGACAAGTTTGAACGACCAAAAAACCTACAAAGGAACGTTGCTCGATGAAACGAAATCCAGTGAGCAGCAGTACGCAAATCTCCTTGATCAGTCAAGGCAGGAGCAACTTTCCGCTGACAGTGACATCCGCCAACTGCAGGAGCAGGTAAAAGCGAAGCTGGAACCCAACGGGCAGGGGAGTGATGATGGTCTAACCAAGTTCACTGGTAACCGCAACGTGCAACTCGCCTGGCCGGTGTCACCCGCCAAGGGGATCAGCGCGTACTTCCATGACCCAAGCTACCCGTACCGCAAGTACTTTGAGCACCCAGCCATTGACGTGCCAACGCCGCAGCGTACACCCATTGCCGCTCCAGATGATGGCTACGTGGCTCGGGCAAAGAACGCTGGTTTTGGGTACAGCTACATTTTACTGGTGCACTCCAACAGCATCTCGACAGTCTACGGCCACGTGAGCCAAATCAATGTTGCGGAGGATACCTTCGTGAAGAAAGGGCAGATTATTGGTCTGTCCGGTGGCATGCCCGGGACACCCGGTGCAGGGAATATGACCACTGGGCCACACCTGCACTTTGAAGTGCGTTTGAACGGGATTCCGGTGAACCCGTTAGATTACTTGCCATAAGAACTTAGGTGAAAAAAGAAAGCGTACCATTGGATAGGTACGCCTATTTTGTTTACTCACCGATTTGGTTGGTTTCAATCCGAGTTGCAAACCCGCAGAAGAGGGGACCGACTAGTAACTTATAGCCAAGCAACCAACTGAGGATTGCCGTCAATGGATTTAGGACTATCTGAATCCACATCGGCATGTTTGTCCATTGCGGTAAAACAACCCAGACAATAATGCTGAAAAAGAACACCCACCCGACCCAGGAAAACCATTGAAAAATCCTGAGTTCAAAGTTTGACATTCCAGTAACCGATGGAAGTGCCCTCATGTACTCTCCTTCTTTTAAATGTACTTTGGCTACAGGGGATGGTACTGAATGATGAGTATCCTGTACATATTATGTGTCGCAGAATATACCTTTTATGACCCAATAGGATAGAAAGAAACCTTTGTACGTGATGCCAAGGGGTTTCTGGCTACTTTCCCCCTAGAATGCCTGCTTAGGCACTACGCAAGATAATGATGCAAATGAAGACTACAAATGCTTGCATGATCAAACCAATACTTGGCTGCACTTCGGTTTGCAGTGCATTGTGGAGCTTGTAGTAGCCACGCAGCCAAAGCCGCCAAGGCTTGTCCTTGCGGAACAAGGTTAGGAAGTCTGGCAGGACGGTCCAGAACACGCCCCAGCTGGTTAACCACCACAGTTCTGGATGCCACAGGAGCAATCCAAGGTACACCAGGATCGTCGCAAACAAGTCTGGACCAAAGGATTCCACAAATTGCCCAAGAGACTTCCCTTTTGGAATGGGAAAATTCCAGTGTGGGAGCATGTCCATAACCAGATGTGTCGCAAAACATAATGGTGGGATGAGTGTAGGATCACGGATCACAACCGCAACTGCTGCACCGGTAACCACATGGACACTTAGGAGCATAAAAAATTATTTGTAGTAGACCCGGGCTGGCACAGTCACGTTGACGTACTCCAGGGACTTCCCTACCAGCTTCTGGTCATAGGCCAGCAGGAAAGCTTCCAGCTGCTTCTTTGCGTCACCAGAGCGGTCAACAATGATGGACCAACCAGTGGCCAGGGTCAGCTGTGCTGTACGATCCGGCGCTGCGGGCAAGGTAATACTTTTCACGGCGAGCTGCTTGCTGTCGCGTTCGCGTACCGCTTGGGAAAACGTATGGAGAAAGCTCGCATCAGCTGGGCTTACAATCTCGGCTTCTAACGCCAGTGGACTTGGGAGCTGCGCAGGGGTGAGCAGTGGTACCTGGCCAAGCTTGGTAACGTCGACCATGGCCGAGGCTACGCCCTGGCTATTGATGCCAAAAGTTATACCATTTACTGGCAACAGGAAAGTTGGTAACTCCTCCTGAAGTGTGATGCGCAGCGTATGCAGGGGCGAACGAGTAACCTTGAGATCTGTAAATATCCAACGGGAGCGTAAGCGTCGCTCCAGGGCTTTGGTATCAAACGACCACAAGCCACTTTGCCGGAAGAAGAGCAACCATCGCGCCTGGGTTTGCGCTTTTATCTCGGCACGAAGCTGGTCAATAGGCAATGTGTACGTCCCTCGCACTTCTGCTTTCTGCAGTTGCCAAAACGGTGCGCCGTAGATTCCGTACATTGCCCCAATGACGATAACCAAGAAAATGAAGATGCTCCACCGCGGGTGCCGAAGAATCCACGATCCTTGCTGGGGTTCAGCAAAGAGCGGGTTGCCTCGGTGCGTTGAGCGAGTTCGATTATTCCAGCGCATAGCTACGGTACTAAGACTCTGGGAATCTCTGGATTCAGGCGAGTGAGAAAGTCATAGGGTATCATCCCAGCCAATTCTGCAGTTTTTGTGGCAGGTTGGTGAGGGCCAATGAGCTCCACTGGGGTTCCGGCTTTCGCTCGTTTTACTTTCGTTACATCAACCATGGAGAGGTTCATGCAAATGCGCCCGCGGATCGGCACACGCTGCCCGCTTATGCTCACGCTACCCTTATTGGACAGGCGTCGATCTAAGCCTTCCCAGTATCCAACTGGCAGGATACCAACCTTTCCAGCCCTCTGAAAACGGAATGTCCGGCCGTACCCAACACTTGTCCCTGCGGGAACATCCTTGACCTGAATAAGTTGTGTGTACCAGGAGAGCGCGGGTCGCAACTGGTCAATCCCTGACCGAGAGCTGACTGCTTGTTGCTTGGTGACTGTGCCAATACCGTAGAGCGACATACCTACTCGAACCATGGAAAAATCTGCTTCTGGAAATCGGAACACCCCAGCCGAACACGAGAGATGCGTAAGGAATCGTTTTTTGTTTATTTGGGCAAGTCCCTGAGAAATTTTTACAAATCGTTTGGTCTGAAGGCTGGAAAAAGCTGTTGACTCCCCTTCTGCATCGGCAAAGTGGCTAAAAATCCCTTCTACCATAATTTTCGGACATTTTTTCAGGTAACGGATCACCGATGGCATTTCATGCAGCTGAAAACCAACGCGGGTTGTGCCGGTGTCTACCTTTAGGTGCATACGTACGGGTGATTGAGACCGCCGAGCTACTTTCTGAAAACGTTTGAGCATCTGCATGGTATACGCCGGAACGCGGATACCTAGTTTCCAGGCGAGGCGGAGCTCAGTATCTGTGACATCCACGTAGCTCAGGGCAAGGATGGGTTTTCGCGTCACGTACTTTCGAAGCAATAGCGCCTCGGAAACGCTGGCCGTGCCAAACCGCTGAACGCCGGCATGATCAAAAACCGGCGCACACAATTTGACCCCGTGACCGTAGGCATTACTTTTCACGACTGCCATGAGCTGCACTCGCGGTGAGAGTAGTTTTTGAAAAATCTGCACATTCCGTACCAGAGCGGAACGTGATACGTGAATACTTGTGAGCATGGATTCGTTGCTGGCTTACCGGATTTCCGTCACCCCATGCATGAAAGGTTGCAGAACCTCTGGCACCCGAATTGTCCCATCTGCCTGCTGGTAATTTTCCAGAATGGCGATGATGGTCCGGCCCATAGCAAACGCCGTGCCGTTCAGCATGTGTGCAACAATATTTTTCCCTTCGGCATTTTTCACCCGTACATTCAGCGCGCGAGCTTGGTAGTCCGTCGTATTCGACGTGGAATGCGTTTCTCGATACTCACCCTTACCGCTATTCTGGCCTGGGAGCCAGCATTCAATGTCGTAGGTTTTTGCCGAAGGGAAACCCATGTCACCAGTGCAAAGTTTCACTACTCGGTACGGCAAGCCTAAACCTTGAACGAGTTTTTCTTGCATCGCTAGAAGTTCTTCGTGCAGGTCTTGCGATGCCTCAGGTGTGCAGACCACAAACATTTCCACTTTATCAAACTGATGTACCCGTAGAATGCCCTTCGTGTCTTTCCCGTAACTCCCCGCTTCCCTTCTGAAGCAGGTGGAAAAACCAGCATACTTTTTCGGTAATTCTTCGGGTGTCAACATTTCATCTGCGTGGTAAGCGCCAAGGGTTTGTTCGGACGTTCCTACCAAGTACTGCTTATCCTTTGGGAAGTGGTACACTTCCTCCTCCCCGCTTTGTGCCAGGTACCCCATTCCAGCCATAAACTCCTCTTTGACCAGCACTGGCGGGATCATGGGGGTAAAACCAGCCTCCAGAAGGCCTTTCATGGCGTATTGGAGCAACGCAAACTCTAAAAGCGCCCCAGAACCCACAAGGTAGCCAAAACGCGAGCCAGAGGCTTTCGCGGCACGCTGTACGTCAATAATTCCTAAGCTTTCGGCTAGGGTAAGGTAGTCTTTGGGTGATTGCAGGTTTGGCCGCTCCCCTACCTCGTGCAGGGTCACATTGGCATCCGCGTCTTTTCCTTCAGGCACATCCGCAAGCGGAATATTTGGCAAGGCCTGGATGCCCGTGGTAATTGCCTCTTCCGATGCTCGAAGCCGTGCTTCATCAACCTTCACTTTCTCCGAAAGTTTTTTTAATTCTGCAAGCTTGCTGGTTCGCTCATCCCCTTTCACCTGTGCCAAAGCTTTGCTGCCGGCATTCAGCTGGCTCTGCAGCAATTCCAGTGCCTGCCGCTCGCCCTGACTTTTTTCCAGTAGTTCCGCAAGCAGTTTGGCTGCATCAAAAAACTTCTTGCCACGTTTTTTCAGGCCGGCAAAAACTGCGTCTGGCTGCGTGAGAAAAATTTTTCGGTCAAGCATGGGAACCTAATTTTTTCGCAGCGTGGGAAAGAGAATCACTTCTTTCACACTATGACTGCCGGTGAGAATACTCGTGAGCCGGTCAATGCCCAGACCAGCGCCCGCGGTTGGCGGCATGCCGTACTCTAGAGATTCCACAAATACTTCGTCAGTATACTGCGCTTCATCATCACCTTTTTTCCGTAAGGCATCTTGCTCCGTAAAACGAGCCTGCTGGTCAACTGGGTCATTCAACTCTGTAAAAGCTTTGATAAGCTCACTGCCGGCAATGACCAGCTGGAACATTTCTACCACGCGTGGATCTTTCGCTGAGCGTTTGGCGAGTGGCGAGAGTTCAGCTGGATAATCTGTTACGAATGTTGGGCGTTGGATGGATGGCCGAACCGCCGTCTTCCACAGTTCGTCAATGAGTTTGCCACGACCAGCCTTGGGGTCTGCGTCTCCTCCGGCTGCTGCAATGGCGGCGGAAAGTTCCTGCTCAGTCGCTTCTAAAATATTGACGCCGCAATGTTCCTTCAGGAGCTCAATGTATGAGGCTTTGGCGAAGGGCGGCGTGAAGTCCAGGGCCTTCCCATCAAATTCCAATACCAGTTTGCCGTGCACCTTTTCCACAGTGTGCACCAGCACATCCTGGCAGAACGTGAGCATCTGCTGGTAGTCCCAGTACGCTGCGTAGAATTCAATTTGGGTAAACTCCGGATTATGCTGCGGATCCATACCCTCGTTCCGGAAGCAACGTGCAACTTCGTACACCTTTTCCAAACCGCCCACGATTAAACGTTTCAGGTAGAGCTCTGGTGCCACGCGGAGGTAGAGGTCTTCGTGCAAGGTGTTGTGATGTGTCACAAAAGGCTTTGCGGAAGCGCCACTGGCAATAGATTGTAATATTGGGGTTTCCACTTCCAAAAAACCGGCTTCATCCAGGTACGCACGCAGGGTACGGAGAATCATCGACCGAGTTCGGGCGACGGACCGAGCTTCGGGGTTGGCAATCAAGTCAAGCTCACGGCGACGGTACCGAAGTTCTGTATCGGTCAAACCGTGAAATTGTTCAGGTAAAGGGCGGAGCGCCTTACTGAGCAGCGTCACGTCTGAAGCGTGGAGTGCCGGTGAACCAGCTTTGGTACGGAAAGGTTTACCTGTCGCTTGGACGTGGTCACCTAAATCCAACCGAGTGATGAGCTGCTCGTACACTGCTGCCAAATCCGCTTTACTGCAAAAAACCTGAAAGCGACCAGTACTGTCCTCAAGATCCAAAAATGTGGAGCCGCCATGGCGGCGCACGCCACGTAGCCGCCCAACGATGGTTACTTCCTCGCCCCCATCGGCAAAGGCTGCGATGAGCTGCGCAATGGTATGCGTCCGCATCGAGTGACTTGGGTACGCCGAAATACCCGCGCCCTGGAGCTCACCCAGGCGTTGCAATCGGACACTTCGTTCGTCATTAATATCCACAGGCATGCCCTGATTTTATGGGTTTTTCTGCTTTTTGACAAGCCAAGAACGGACGCGCATGGCGCTTCTGGGTATGCGAAACACCGGAGCTGATTACGCGACCTTGGTAATTTTTGCCTCAATTTCCCCACTGGGGGTGGCAATGCTGGCAGTATCCCCCGCCTTCCGACCAAGGAAGGCTTGGCCCAACGGCGACACATTGGAAATACGGCCATTCGTTGGGTCCGCTTCATTGGAACCCACAATGTGGTAGGTATGGCTTTTCCCCGCCATGGCAATGGTCACGTGCGAACCAACCTGCGCCGTACCAGAATTGGATGGTTGAATAACCTCTGCGCTCTTGAGCGTCATTTCAATTTCCAAAATTCGGCCTTCCACAAAGGATTGCTCATTCTTCGCTTCCTGGTACTCTGCATTTTCAGAAAGGTCACCCAACTCTTTTGCTTCCTGAATGCGGTTTGCCAGCTCACGGCGTTTCTCAACCTTCAGCTGCTGCAATTCAGCGGTGAGTTTTTCTAAACCCTCAGGCGTGAGAAATTGTTTCTGGGTCATAGGTGCAGCAATCAAAAGTCGAGCGAGATGGAGGTGTGGTTGACAGGATACGGGTGAACGGAAAAGCTGTCAACTCGCCGGGGTACCTTTCGCCAACCAGGCCTTGAGTCCAGCCTCTGCAATTGGGAGGGCTGTGGCATGTCCTTCGCCACCTGCTTCTACAATGACCGCAATTGCAATAGTTGGGTGATCATACGGTGCAAATCCCACAAACCAGCCATGCGTTTTTCCTTCATTGCCAAATTGTGCGGTTCCAGTCTTCCCTCCGGCTGCGACACCTAAGCTTTGCAGGCGCCGGGCGCTGCCATTGGTCACTGCTTGTCGCATTGCTTCTCGTACAGTTTGCACCGCGTCTGGGCTTGCGGTGGTCTGCCGGAGTGCGGTTGGTCTGAAAGCAGAGGTGGTATGCCCATCGGCGGACTGGAAGCTGCTGAGCACATGTGGTTTGTACAACGTTCCTCCATTCGCAATCGCACTAATGGCTAAGGCCATTTGCAACGGCGTGACGAGTAAGTCCCCTTGGCCAATGGCAAAGTGGTACGTATCACCAATGTACCAGGGTTCCTTCTTCGTTTGCTCCTTCCATGCTTTGGAGGGGAGGAAACCACCCCGCTCACCTGGTAGGTCGATGCCCGTTGGTGCACCTAAACCAAAAGCGCGAGCGTACTGCGTCATTCGCTCAATACCCAAACCCTCAAAAGTGTCTGTCCCACCGCCAATGGTGTAGAAAAAGGTATTGACGGAATCAGCGATAGCTTTGCCAACATCCGTACTTCCGTGCCCGCCAGGCTTCCAGTCGGGGAAGAACCATTTGTCAATCCGAATACCACCGGTACTCATAATGGAAGTACTTGGAGTAATGACCCCTTGATCCAGCGCAGCAGCAGCGATAATGGGTTTTACCGTGGAACCAGATGGGTACTCACCGCTCAAGGGTCGAAAGTACAGTGGTCGTTTGGGATTATCAGTGAGCTCTTTGTACGCCTCTTGACTCAGGCCACTCACAAAAGTATTTGCGTCGTAGCTGGGTGCACTCACAAGCGCAATAATACCTCCCGTCCGCGGGTCAATAGCCACCGCGGCGGCACCCGAAGTTGGCAGGTTGCGAATGGCAGCATTTGCTGCTTCAGACAGGGCCTTCTGCACATCGAAATCCAGGGTGGTCTGCAACGTTTGACCGGGTTGCGCATCTTGCGCGCTAATCACTTTCTGCTCTCGCAATTCTGCATTTACCTCAACAGAGGCTTTGCCACTTACGCCTCGAAGTTGGGCTTCGTAACTAAGCTCTAGGCCAGTTTTGCCAATCACGTCACTCTTCCGGTACTCCCGATTTGCGGCAAGCTTCAATTCGTCCCACTCTTCCTTTGTCAATTTTCCGGTATACCCAAGCACGCCGGTGAAGAGCACATTGCCAAGGTAGTGACGACGAGGAGTTGCATCAACGCGCACCGCTGGTTCGTCTTGCATGCTGAGTTTCAACTGCATGGCTTCCGTATACGTTAGGTGATCACGGAGTGCGAGAAATTCCGTTGTCCTTCCATTCTCACCAGAAATGATCTCCACTACTTCAGAGAGTGGTCGCTTTGCTGCAGTAGCAATACGGAGAAGGTGAGAAGTTCGCTCTGCTTCCACTTTTGGTAAGTCAGCCGGGATAATGCCAAAAGTAAATTCGGCAACATTCTCCACCAGGGCTTTTCCATTTCGGTCGGTGATAATGCCACGCGGCGCAGGTGTCGTGATAATGCGCAGCCGGTTATCCTCAGCGGAAGCTCGGAAAGCACTACCATGGACGACCTGCAGCCAGGCTCCACGAAACATGAGCCCGCCCAAAATGAGCGAACATGCGAAGGCGAGTGCAAAAAAACGGTGGCTGTACACCTGGTGTTTGATTGTTGGCACATCTGAGGTGAGGGCTTCCAGGGATGCATCTTCCAATTCAAAACTTCGAAAGTTTCTGACCACGCGTGAGCGTCCCAAGCCTGAGGTTGGAACAAGGTCGAAGGGATTAGCGTGTGCCATAAAAAAATCTTCGATGTGTGAGACGTACAATCCATTGCCAGGTAATACCCACAAGGAGGATGCTGAAAAATTCAATGCCCAAGAGCGCACTATTGTTACCGGTTTGCCAGCCGGTGCTCACTGAAGCTGTAGTAAAGCCGAAAAGGTTCATGAGCGCAAGCCCACCAACCGTCACCCCAACCCGCGTTGCAACGCCCACCACCGCAAGACCCATGAGCGAAGCAGAACTCCGATTTGTGAGCCAGGACCTCTGCACGAGCCATGTACTACCCCAGACACTGAGCACGCTGAGACTCACGAGTGGAAAATGAACTGGGTGAATGAAATCAACCAGCAACGCCGTGGGAAGAATAACCACACTCAGTACATCTTGGCGGTCACGCCATATCGCAACCACTGTCAGGATTACGAGGAAGGCTGGCGTCCACGCATACGGGGTAAAAGCTGCGCTCCCAATCTGCACGGAAAAACAGAGCACAATCGCTACAGCACGACTGAGGTACTTCATCATTGGACAAGCACAGTCAAGACGGAAAGCCGGTCGTACGCCGTTGCTGGCAGTACCGTCGCACTTTGGAAAAGAGCACCAGGTTGTGCATCAATATTTGTAATGCTACCAACGAGTAAACCACTGGGAATGCTTGGCTGCACATCAGCGGTAATAACCAAGTCTCCTGATTTCAATTCTTCATTTTGGGGAACGAGCGTAAGGCGTAGTCCAGTACCACGCTCCCCTACCACAATGCCGGGTGGGCCATCGGGCTTCCGTGTGCGGACAGCAACATTTGTACTACTGGAGGTGAGGAGCTGAATAGACGCAGTGCTTTCTGCTACTTCACGCACCATGCCCACCAGCACACCCGCTGGGGCAAGGACCGCTGCACCTTGCCGAATCCCCTGCTGCCCACCAGCGTCGACGAGAAGCTCCTGCGCATTGACTGACGATCGGCCTATGACATGCACAGGAATTCCCTGCAAATGACGACCCTCAATGAATGCCTTTTCGGTACGCACTAAATGGAGATCAACTAGCTGCTGCTGGGCCTGCGCTAAGGCGCGCTGGGTTTCCGTCAATTGCTCTTGCAGACGAGCCAATGCTGCTTGTGCATCTTTGGTGGTCTGCCGTTGTGCCAAACGGCCATCAACCCACTGGAATACCTGGTAGGCCACTTGGCCAACAGGTGCAACAACTCGTGTGGCAACGCCACGTACAGGCTCCAGAATGCCAATGATCAAAGCGAGCATAATGCCGACGCTCACCACAATAGTCCAACCACGGCTGGAAAGGCGGATTGCGGCCATAGCTTAATGCTTCACTCCACTGCCCCCCGATCCATCAGAAGAGAGGACGAGAATATTCCGTAACGTATCAAGTTCTTCTAGGACAATACCAGTCCCGCGCACCACCGCTGTCAGTGGATCATCGGCAACGTGCACTGCAATTTTCGTTTCTCGATGAATCCGTTCTGGCAGGCCACGTAGTAATGCGCCACCACCAGTGAGCAAAATGCCACGGGTATGAATATCCGCGACCAATTCAGGTGGCGTTGCCTCAATAACCGTTCCAATACTCTCTACAAGCTGGTTCAAATTTCGGGCTAGCGCTTCTCGAATATGTTCGCCAGTAATGGTGATTTCCTTTGGTAAGCCGGTGATTAAATCCCGACCGCGCACTTTTGTCTCCAGCTGATCATGCTCTTCAATTGCGGAGCCAATGGCAATTTTCACATCTTCGGCTGACCGCTCACCAATAAGCAAGTTAAAATGTTCACGCGCGTACTGGATGATGCTGGCGTCAAAAGCATTGCCAGCATTCCGAAGGCTTCGCCAGGTTACTACACCACCCAACGAAATAACGGCGATATCTGTGGTTCCACCCCCAATATCGACAACGAGTAACCCTGCCGCTTCTTGCACAGGCAGACGCGACCCTATAGCGGCGGCCATAGGTTGCTCAATGAGGAATACTTCTCGTGCGCCTGCGTGCAAGGTGGCATCTTCAACGGCTTTCCGCTCGACTTCGGTTACACCCAAGGGAATACCAATGACCACGCGTGGGCGCGGGACGAGCGTAAAACCTTCCTTATGCACTTTCTCCACAAAGTAGCGCAGCATCTTTTCTGTTACTTCAAAGTCAGATATAACACCATCCACCATGGGCTTGGCAGCAATGATATGGCTCGGCGTTTTTCCCACCATCTTCCGGGCATCAGTTCCCACGGCAAGAATCTGCTCAGTGCGCGTGTTCACTGCCACCACGGATGGCTCGTTAATCATAATCCCTCGGCCTTTGACGTACACGAGCGTACTGGAAGTCCCAAGGTCAATGCCAAGGTCGCGGGAAAATTTTCCAAGGAAGCGGTCAAAAATCATACCTGGTGCATTGTAGCGAGTGCTTCGGCGAGGGGGACAATTTTTGTATTCCCGTTCCGACGTTCAGTTAATTCCACTTGTTCCCCATGGCGGTCACTGCACACGATGCGCCAGGGCATACCCAGCAGGTCAGCGTCTTTGAGCTTAAACCCAGCAGACACATCACGGTCATCGACGAGTACTGCATGACCACGAGCCAGACTCTGCTTTTCTAGCTCAAGTGCATTGGCTTTGCCTGTGGTTCCGCTCCCAAGGATGAGCACGTGCGCCGCAAAAGGCGCGGCAGCGGCTGGCCACACCAATCCCTTCTCATCTGCAAAGACTTCTGCCAAAGTGCCAACCAGCCGTGAGATGCCAATCCCGTAACTAGCAACGTAGAGTGGCTGCGGCTTCCCCTGCGTGTCCACTGCCGTGAGCTTCATTGAGTCACCATACGTGTTTCCAAAATTGAACGTATTTCCAACTTCAATGGACTTCACTATTTTTGCTTCAGCCTTGCAGCTTGGGCACTGGTTTGACTCTCCAAGTTCAACGTTCTGCGCGTACCCGCAGGCAGCACATGTCAAAATCCGATCTTCACCGGCATCACTGGGAACCTGGAATTCATGCGAGTGTTGCTTGGTGAAGCTTCCGCCTGAGGCTTCAGTCACCAACGCGTTCAAACCGAATCGTAAAAAAATTCGCTTATACGCCTCCTGTACTGTTTGGTAGTAGGCTGCATGCGCGTTCGCATCCACGTTGAAGGAGTACAAATCTTTCATGAGAAATTCCCGGCCACGGATGACGCCAGACTTTGCCCTGGCTTCATTCCGGAATTTCCACTGGATTTGGTAGAGCGCTTGGGGCAAGTCACGGTAACTTTGCACTCCCCGTCGAACCAAATCAACCATCACCTCTTCATGCGTCGTGGCTAAACCAAATGGGTGACCAGACTGGTCTTTCCACTGGTACATGACTTCTTTTCCCAAACTCTCCCAACGGCCAGTTTCTTCCCAAACCCCGGGTACCTGCAATGCCGGCAAGAGGACTTCCTGCGCGCCAATTGCGGCATGCTCTTCCCGTACGACGTTCGCCACCCGATTCAACACCATGAGACCAAGAGGGAGCCATGAGTATGCACCGGCATGCAGCCGGTCAACGTACCCAGCCTGGGCGAGGAGTTGTCCATTTTTGGATGGCTCATCCGCAGGTGGCTGTTTTCGGGTTGGGATGAAAAGATGGCTTTGCAACATACAAGCTTAGAAAAGGCGCTGGAAGAAATCCTGCACCGCTGAAAGGTTGAGAATATCTCGGAAAGTCACGACCGCAATGAGTCCAATGAGCACCACAAACCCCGCATTGTGAATTTTTGCTTCCAAAAGTGTACTTACGGGTTTTCCTCGAAGTTTTTCCAAAAGGAGGAAGAGTAACCGGCCACCATCAAGGGCAGGAATGGGCAGGACATTGATCAACGCGAGGTTCAAGGAGAGCAGCGCTGTGAACTGCAACAGGTACGCAAAGCCGAGCCTGGCAACTTGGCCGGTGAGCACCGCAATGCCAACTGGTCCAGCCACATCGGCACCCACTTCTCGGTGGACGAGTAAATTGACGAAGAAATCTTTGAAGGCAACCACAATGTACCCAAAAGATCGACCTGCAGTGAGCACGCCTTCCCACAGGGAACGGAAGAAGCCAAAAGACACCATGCCAGTATGTGCAAGTGAAACACCAAGCCCAGGCCGTTCCAGTCCTTCCAGTTTCTTCAGAGTCACCTGCACAGTTTGCTCAGCATCACCTCGGCGGATAACCACTGGGACTTCCACCTCGCCAGCGCGTTTGGCAGCGTCTTGCGCACTTGGAATATCCGTAATGGTTTCACCATTCAAACGTACCAAGGCATCCCCTACCTGCAACCCGGCAGTGGCAGCCGGACTTGCCTCTGGCACTTCAACAATTTGCACTTGTGGATTGCGGATCGTTGCCCCTGCTGGAACACCGCTCCCTACATCTGCTGGGAGACCGCGCATGAAGCCTATGCCAAAGAGGAATGCGGCAAGGACGACGTTCATCGTAACCCCAGCGACAATGACCAGGGTGCGTTTCCACGCCTTCTGCGCCAGGAATGTTCCTGGACCTCGCTCATTCTTATCCTCGCCATGAAGGCGCACAAACCCACCAAGAGGAATCCAGTTAATACTGTAGACCGTGTCTTTCCGGCGAAATCCCCACAGCCGCGGAGGGAAGCCAAAACCAAATTCGTCTACTTTAATACCGCAAAGCCGGGCCACCACAAAGTGGCCAAGTTCATGGACAAAGACCAGGAGACCAAGAACGACAATGAAGGTGAGTAAAGTAGACATCCGGTTTAGATTTGCATCAGCTCCGCATCTTTGCGGCTGGCCATCTCAGAAATTTTTCCTACAAAACTGTCAACTACTTCTTGTAAAGCTTTTTCTTCAGCTTTTTGCATATCCTCCGAAAGCTCATTATCTGCCTTTGCTTGCTTCAGATCCTTTTGCACTCCCTCCCGAATGCTACGAATACTCACCTTCGCTTTTTCCGCTTTTTCCTTTACCACCTTTTGCATTTCCTTTCTCCGTTCCTCGGTGAGGGGCGGGAAAGCTAAACGAATGCTTATACCTTCAATGCTTGGGGTAATCCCCAAAGGTGAAGACTGAATTGCTTTCGCAATATCTTTGGCGATGTTTGGATCGTAGGGCTGAATGAGCAGCTGGGTTGGTTCAGGTGAGGTGATGCTTGCAAGTTGCTGCAAAGGTGTGGCAGTGCCGTAGACCGGCACCAAGAGCGATTCCACAACTGCTGGGGTTGCCCGACCTGTGCGCAACGTCTGCAAATCTTCGTGGAGGTGATCCAAAACTTTTGCAAATGATTCTTGGTGTTGATCAACAAGCATAGAGTTACTTTTTGCCGACGAAGAGGGTGCCCAAGTACAGCGTTCCCGGGCGCCGTGGGTGAGCAGTGAGGACAGTAAATTGCCGGCTTGAGGGAACGTTTTTCAACGTTTGCCAGGTTGCACCATTGTCTTCTGATTTGTAGAAAGTTGCAGCAGCCGTGAAGTACAGCTCAGTTTCGTCAAATGGATTAATCGCCACGGCGTTCAAAGGAACAGTGCTGGTGGGAATGACTGTGGGAACCAAGTTCCACGTCGCACCGCCATCTCGTGAGCGGAAAAGTCCAGCATTGCTAGTGACGAGCATCACTGAGGGAGTTCGTTCGGTGAAGGTAAAATCGTTTACCGGTAAACCACCCACCTTTTGCAGTGACTGCGTGGGTTGATCGGTCCAAGTGACGCCTGCGTCAGAAGAGCGTAGGAGTTTTCCCGCGGTCACCAGAAACATAATTCGAGAATCATTTTGCAAGATCACCAGCCGCTTCAAGTTTTCGCCAGGAAACTGTTGTAGAATGCGCCAAGTTGTTCCTTGGTCATCACTCTTCAGCATGACACCTCCGTCAGTCGTGGCGTAGACATCTCGGTTATCAAACGGATCAAGGCGCACCTGCGTGATTGCATTGCCAGGCTGGTTGGTATACACCACGGTCCACGTCGCACCACTGTCAAGACTCTTCTGCACCGTATTTTGGTATCCGGCGTATAGTACGTTCGTCGCTTTTGGATCAATACTCAACCCTCGAACGTAGCCTACTTTCAAACCAAGTTGCGTCCACTGCTCACCAGCATTCTCACTAAACCACAAGCCGTTCTCCAGGGTACTCAGGTAGAGGATCTCCGAACTTGTTGGGTGGAAGGTGAAGTACCCAGCGTTGGTGCCGCTAATGGTTTGCTTCCCCTGCGCTGTGTCTTGCACAAATACTTTTTGCGTCCACGCTTCCCCACGGTCTATGGACATGAAGACGCCACCGTCAGCCAGGCTTTGGGCTTTGGGGGTTCCGCTACCCCCCAAGCGAAGGGAGCAAGCTGGAAGGAACGCTACGAGAGCAAACGCGCTAAGGAAGAAAATTTTTCTCATACTGTTTGAGGGAGGGCCGCGAAAATTGCTTCGAGGATCAACCGCGGTTGCGCATTGGTACGCAAGCGAAGGAAAGCTCTACCAATACTGGGGATTGTTGGCCAGAGGCCAGGCTGCTGGCGGATAAGGTACAGGAGCTGATTGAGCATAGCGAAGACCCGAGATGTTTCCACAGTAGATTCTGTCTTCTTCCCAAGAAGTTGCTGCATGCTTTGAAAACGCTGAGGAAGTGGTTGGGCTAAAATGTGCAGCAACGCACGTTCTGTAGCTTCCAACGTCGCCAGCTGTTCTGGTGCAGCACACAGTTGGGCAGCCAGCTGTGCTTGACCAGGGACAAAGCGTAGTGCTTGCATTGCAAGCGGCTTTGCATACCCAGCGTTGCATAATGCCTGTGCTGCTTGCTCCGCAGCAATGGCTTGAACGGCATACCACGCAGTTCGCGAACGAATGGTAGGCAAGACGCTTTTTGCGTTTGGGGCAGTTAACACAAAGAAAGTTTTTGCACCAGGTTCTTCCAGAAGTTTCAGAAGCGCATTTGCAGCCGCACCAGCAAGGCGGTCGGCCTGTGGAATGAAAATGATCCGTGGCAGGGCACCGGCCAGCAAAGCAACATCTTGCCGCAAGGCGCGAATCCTCTCAACGGAAATGGATCGCTGGTCTGCCTCGGGTTCCACGTGCATCAGCACCACGCCGTCGGCCCGGGCAATGCTTTTGCATGCTTCACAGTCACCACATGGTTCTAGTGATTGCTTTGCACATGCCAGGACGTTGGTGAACCAGGTTGCTTGGGCTTTCACCGCAGCAGCATCTGGACCAAAAAAGCCAAAAGCATGTCCAAAATGGCGCCCGTGAAGTACTTTCCCGAGCGCACGGTCTAACGCCTCTTGGCCAATACGTTGTATTGCGTCTTTTGCCATGGTGAACTACCATCGCACAATACAATATTTTTCCTTCTTTGGCAAGTACTTACCTATGCATCCCAATAAGCAGCTTCGCAACCAAAGCCGCACTCTGTGCCCATGAAAAATCCTGTACCCGGGCAAGCCCGGCAGCCCGCATTTCCTGCTGCAATGGAGGGTGAGACAGTATTTGCTCTAATCCCTGGGTGCATTGAGTAACGTCGCCAACCGCAAAGTAGCGTGCGGCTGTTCCACCAACCTCTCGTAACGCTGGGATATCACTGCACAGCACTGGGGTACCGCACGCCATTGCTTCTAAAACCGGAATGCCAAAACCTTCGTACGCGGAACCAAGCACGAACACTTCAGCCCCAGCGAGGAGAGCCGGCATAGCAGCTTCTGCAACCCAGCCTGGCATGTGCACGTAGGCTTGCAACTTCTCTCTTTCTCTCCAGGCAACAACCTCTGCAGCACCTTCACCCAGACTGCCAGCAAGGAAGAGCTGGAGATTCGCAAATGCTGGTTTCATGCGAAGTGCCTGGAATGCTTGCACTAGTTGCAAGGTGTTTTTCTTCTTCTCAATCCGACCAATGGAGAGAATGTATGGCGCAGTAAGCTTGTACTGCTGTTGCACAGCAGCAATGTGGGACTTTGCTTCTCGGACTGCAGCATTGTACAACGTCGCATCGTACCCATTTGCGACAACGGTGATTCGGTCGGGAGAGACACCCAAGGTTTCTGTAATTTCCTTTGCTGAGAATGCAGACACGGTAAGCAGTTGCTTGCAGCGGCGAACTGCGAGTCTGACGGAGAAACGATGGTAGTCAAGTTCTGTTGCCGAGTACCGCCCTAGGGTCAAGACCCGAACGAGGAGGTTGGTAAACCGGCGACCCACGGTGGATTGCCCAAGTGGCTTGCGGCCGTAGAGCGTCGTCGTTCGTTCAAAACCCACATCATGAATTGTCGTTAGGGTTTGACGTGGACTAATGAACGGAATGGTATGTGCTGGAACAAACAGTACATCCACCCTGTGCCAGAGCATTTCCCAACTCAGTCGCAACTGCGTCCACATGATCTTTGGCGGCCAGCGAAGAACCCTAACCTTGACATGTGAAGGCAGACTCCCCCACTCTGGACGCAAGGGTTCTCGTACGTAGAGGTAGACCGTATGTTCACGGAGGAACGGTAAAAGACTTCGCGTCAAGTGGAACGCGTACCATTCGGTGCCCGTGCGCTGTGCAACATTTGCCCGGGACGCATCAATGCCAATGCGCATAGTGTACCTAACGCGTGGAAAGCACGCTCCGCTTGTACGAATCAAGGTTATCCAACGCCACACCTGTGCCCTTTGCTACGCAGAGGAGCGGTTCGTCAGCCATGTAGGTTGGTACGCCAGTCGTTTGGCTAAACAGTTTGTCCATATTCCGGAGCATGGAGGAACCGCCGGACAGTACCATGCCTTTATCAATCACGTCAGCAGAGAGTTCTGGTGGCGTATTTTGCAAAACCGATTTCACGGCCTGAACAATCCCAGCAAGTTCGTTTTGAATTGCTGCGGTTATGTCATCAGACGTCACCCGAAGGGTGGTTGGGAGGCCACTGACCATGTCACGACCACGAATGTCCATGGAGAGTTTCTCCTCCAACGGTAAGGCCGACCCTACAGTGATTTTTAACTCCTCTGCTGACCGTTCACCAATAGCAACACCGTGCTTCTTCCGAGTGTACTCTTGGATGGCTGCATCAAACTTATTTCCCCCAATGCGAACGGACGTGTTGGCAACAATACCACCCAGGGAAATGACGGCTATTTCGGACGTCCCACCGCCCATGTCAATAATCATGTGGCCGGAAGCAGAGCCAATGGGAATGTTTGCACCAATTGCGGCTGCAATGGGTTCTTTAATAATGTACGCAGCTTTTGCCCCGGCTTGGATAGTCGCGTCAATGACCGCCCGGCGTTCGGTACTCGTAATCCCCGCGGGCACAGCAATCATAACCTCGGGGCGGAAAAAGCGCACACCGCCCAAAGCTTTGTTAATGAAGTACCGAAGCATTGCTTCCGTGGTTTTATAATCTGCAATCACACCTTCCTTCAAAGGCCGGGAAGCAGTAATCGTGTCAGGAGTTCGCCCAAGCATTTCTTTCGCTTCCAGACCCACAGCAAGTACCCGCCGGTCCAAAACAGAAATTGCTACGACTGATGGTTCATTTAGCACAATCCCACGTCCGGGCATGTGCACCAGCGTGTTGGTTGTCCCAAGGTCAATCCCAAGTTTTTTGCCAAAGAGAGCCATACTACGGTGCTTGGAGCTGAAAGCTTCTATCCGTAAGCAGGTTTGTGGCAGCAGTGTACACCTGGTTCTTTACGGTCAACTGGTCTACTGCGTCTTCCCCATTGACAAAGTCTCCTGGCAAGTGCAGTTCTACCTGCAGCGCATGGTCTGGTGTCCCGGGTTGCTTCTGCACGAGCAACGCGTACTCGCCGCTATCAACGAGAGCAGTAAGGGTATTTGGTAGTGTGTAGCGAAGGTGTAGCTCATGTGATGCGCCGACTTCCGTACAGGTGAAACCTGCAAACGCAGTCAGCCCAAGCTCTTCCAAAGTTTCCACTTTTCCAGCACGAGTTACTTTGCAATCCACCATTGCACCAGAGGAATCTAGCAGCGTGCTGCCGCGAGGTACGTACACCCGGGTATACGTTCGGTACCGCGTGGTTTTCCAATTAAGCGTGCCAGTGTTCTCATACCGAATGGTGAGATCCGCAATGAGCGCGTTCTCTTTTTGTTCAACCTTGTACGTGATAGTTCGCTTTACCGCGGGGTCTGACTTCAAGCTTGCCATGTTCGCATCCACAACCATGAGCGTATCGCCTCGTGGCGTTTCTACATGCCCTGTCCAACCCAAATCCGTAAGCTGGTTTTGGCGTGCGGTGTCACCAACCCAAACCATGACATGCTTCTGCTCCAAATTCTTCTGAAAAATAGTCCAGGCTTTTCCGTACTTCTCCTTTGGCAGCTTCAGCATTTTCTCAATCAGCGCGGCACCCAAATCACCAATAATGCCCTTGCGTAAACTCGCATCAATCCCCTGCTGCGCAAATTCGACGCTGGTGATGTACTGCAATTCCTCAGCAAAATTCTCAGAAGTAAATGTTTTCTTGCTGATCGTAATTGGACCGGTGATTTGCAGGAGATCTTGGAAAAAAGTTGGGTCAACTGCAATGACTCCGTGCAAGCGGCGTTCGTTCCCGCCTTCTCGACGGTAAAAAGTCAGCGCTTCTTGGGCGGCAGTTGGGAAATCTGGTGACCAGTTGGAATCACGAAAGAGCCAACGATTCACTTTGTTGTACCTGGTTAAGGGCGCTGGCGGAGTTACCTGTAAGTTCTTCGCCTTATCATCCAAATTGTATACGTTGTCTGTTGTGAAAGAAACGATCTCACCGTCTTTTACCTTCAAGATGCCGTACGTACCAATGAAACCCCCGGCTGGCCGAAGTTCTGCGTTGTTCTGCAGTAAGAAAAGGTAGGTTTGCTCTTCGGGATAGCCAAGGAGCGGCGGGAGAATGCGGGATGCGGGAATTGCCTGGGTAATGCCGTCTTGCAAGGCTGGCAGTTGCTCCCGAAAAGGTTCAACTGCCTCGCGCAACTTCCCAACCAAACCGGTTTCTGGAATTGCATTGATATGCGTCATAGCTAAGTCAATGGAGGCTTTTGCAGCTTGTAAGTCCGGTTGTGCCTCTGCAATAGCTTTGAGAATGACACGTTTCTGTTCAGGCTTGAGCGAGCTTAAGCTAAAAGATTTTCCGGTTTTGAATGGCCGAACAACGGTTTCGGCCCATGTGCTCAGGCGTTCAATGCCGCCGGTGGAAGCTATACCCGCAGCGAGCAGTTCCTCCACAGCAATGACTTGGGTTTTGACATAGGGAAGCTTTTTCAATGAGCGTAAACGCCCTAGCCGATCTTGCGCCGTTTGCAAATGCTGCTTCCCAGAAGCAAGAGCGGTTTGCCCTTCGGTAAAATCCTGCTGCACAATGTAGGTTTGCGCTTTTTCCAAGTCGGCTTTTGCCGCTAAAGCTTCGGTGGCAATGGTTTTGGCAGCTGGACCATACCACACACCCAGAATACCCAGGATAACCACGATCACCGCAAGCGGCGGCCAGGTGTATGGCCATGCGCGCTTGCAACCGTGCCACGTTGCGGCAGCAATTTTTTTCCACGCTTGCTTTTTGAGAAAGTTACGTTGCATAGGGTTCTACACGGAAGTGGAGCGAAGCGGTATCGGTGTACCCCAGTACTTCATGAGATAGCGAAACCAGGAGCGAATGTGAATGCGAGTTGGGTAGGAAAAAATGGAAGCAAATCCTGCAGTATCAGCCGACTGTCGCTTATGGTAGTGCACCACTTCCACGTCTGCACAGTAACGCACTTCCCACTTCCGCTCCCAGAAGCGCCGGCACCAATCAACATCTTCAAAGTAGAGGAAGAATCGACTATCCATTTCTCCAACTTGCTCTACGGCGCTGCGTCGGGCAATGAGGAATGCCCCAAGGAGCCAGTCAACCGGAGCATTCTCCGCATGGTTGAAATCTCGCATGAGGAAGTGCCGAAGGTGCGCCCGGCAGCCAGGCAGTTTCCCAAGTGGCGTGCGGCGAAGCAACGGTGTATACCAGGCATGGAATCGGTAGCAGGAATCTTGGACGCTTCCGTCTGGATTCAACAGTTTTGGTCCAGCAAGCCCAACCTGCGGATGCTGATCCATGAACGCAACCAGACGGTCAAACGGCTTGTCCATGATTGCCACGTCGGTATTCAAGAGCACGACGTACCGACCAGTTGCCCGCCGTAACCCGAAGTTCATCCCTGCAGCAAAGCCTTCGTTCACTGGTGAAGCAATGGTGATAACATTGGGAAAATCACGCTCCAGCATTTCCACACTTCCATCCTTTGAGGCGTTATCCACCACAATGCACTCCGCTGTGACGCTATCGCCAGAGTTACTAATGCCCCGCAGGCACTGCCGAAGCAGACCACGGGTCTTGTAATTGAGAATAATGATGGAAACGTCAGGCTGGGTCATAGCCGCAAGGCTGCTCGGAGCTGCTTGGCGTGCACGAAGCGACGCTCATCAACTGCGAACGTACGTGCAGCATGCCACATTTTCACGAATTGAGCAAGGGCACGAATAGTCACGTGAAAGTCCGTTGCTAAAAGGTACAGCATGCGGAACAGCTCCGCTGGAAAAATCAGCCAAAGATCGGAGCCAAGGGTGCCACGGGTTTCTGCGGTAACGTAGAGGAGGTAGTGATTCCGAATGCTCAGGAACCGGCGCTGGTCACTCCGTGCCGATCGTGGAGTCTGCGCACGTACCGCTCTGTTATGCGTCGCCAGCGCTTCCGGCACGACCATCGCCTCCCAACCCGCCCACTGCAAGCGCCAAGCTAATTCCACATCCTCTTTGTACGCAAAGAAAAGTTCGTTGAAGTATTCGCCTTCAACTTTGCACTCCTCTAAGGCGCGACGTCGGTAGAGAGCAACTGCGCCGGATACCCCAAATATTTTTGTGGGGATGGTTGGCACATCCTTTCGCTCTCGAACCACGCGATATCGAGAAACATGCAAGCCAGTCGTATCAATGGTCCCAGCTTGTTCTCCACGCACAACTCCAACGAACGCAGCTGCGGCTAAGTACTCCTCTGCGGTATCAAGAAGCTTTTCCACGTAGGTAGGTTCCAGGACTACATCTGGGTTACATACCAACAGATAATCTGCAGCACATTTCCGTAGCGCGATATTATGTCCGGCTGCAAAACCCACGTTGGTGGTTTGCGGCAGCCACTTGACTTGCGGAAAAGTTGCAACAATTTTCTGCGTTTCGTCCGTTGAAGCGTTATCAACGACGTAGATTGTCCTAATCTTGACTGTCTGCGCTTGCAAAGAACGGAGCAGGTGTGCGATCTGCGTTGCGCTGTTCCAGGTGACAATGCTAACGTCAACGGTTGGCATACCGAGGGTCGTACACGACGAAAATGGTTGTGCAGAGCAGGAGGAGGCCAAGACCAAGCGGATGATTGAGGTACGGGGTTGTGAGGTGAATGACGCACAGCGCAAGAATACTGGCTCCCACACCCACAAGGAGCGGCCGATGTTCTGAGGTGAGCCGAAGCAAGTGGACAACCCGCCAAAGCACCCAGGCGAGAGCCGCAACGATACCGAGCGTCCAAACCAACCCAAACTGGACAGCAAAGCCGTGGTACCCAAGTTCGTACGCGGTTGTGGTGTACAGTGCGCCTTCTGGATTTTTGCTGACACGTGGATCTTTGGTTCGGTACGTCAGTGCCGTACCAAAACCATTTCCAAGAAGTGGCTGCGCTGTGATTGCTTGGTTCATGACGGGCAGTAATTCCTTGCGGCTGGACACTGCCGATTCAGTGGAAATTTCTGCGCGCTGCCGAACCAGTGACCCACCGCTTGCTCCCCCACCCCAAAGCCCGGGGAAGTTCACCGACCACACAAAGCCAAGGTAACCAAGAAGAATTGCGCAGCCGCTCCAGAGCAGTACTTTTCCAAACTGCTTCCGGGCAATGCGATTGTAGAGGACACCAAAACCAACCATGCACACCGCTACCCCAGCACCCAGCCAAAAGCTTCTGGAAAGGCTGGTGATAACAACCATAGCCCCAGCACTGGCAACCAGCATCCACCACCAGCGCCGCACTGGTTCAACAATGACCATGCTCACCCCAAGGAAGAAGCCAAAAATGCCATAAATGTGGCTTTGGAAAAAGACGCGGTACAGGTGGCCAACAATGTAAGTAATTTCCCCTACCCCTGTGTCCCGCACCCAGCGGTAGAGCGGGACGAGCGACGTGGAAGCAATATGATCGAACAACGCCTGAACAGCAAAGGTTTTAACCATCATCACCACAACTGCGACGCCAGCCACGTACAGCAATCGGCGAACCTGCGCTTGGTTTTTGAGCAGGCCAAAAGCTGGAATGAGCCCGAGGAAGAGAAAGGCATTTGCATCATCAAAAATTGCACCTGCACCGTGGTTCCGCAACAAGCCAACCACAACTCCCCACACCGCAGCACCCAAGAGTACCAACCACGCGTACCGAAAAGCGCGTTGCCCACCCCAGAGACTTCTCCCTTGCACAATGTGCATGCAGCTAGCCAGGAAGACCGCAGCAAAAATCCCCAAGCGAATAGAAATATCCATGCTGCCAAAAGGTAAGGAGAAAAGGTAGCCTTTGCCACCGAGCACCAGTTCGGCCAAAACAACAGCCACGCCAATCTCTGGCTGGCTAAGGGAAATGGCAAACGTTGCAGCAACGATGACCACCCAGCAAACGACACCCAGCACCGGTTCATGCCAGCTGAAATAGGATGCCACTTCAACCAAGAGGAGGAGGGTGAAGACTTTCCAAAGCGTTGACGAAGACATACTACGTTGCTTTCTTCTCTGGGGTGACCAAAGACGCCAGCCAAACAAGGAAGAGGCCAATCCAACCAGCGCACCAGATGAGCACGTGTGATGGCAGAGTAAAGTATTTCCTGGCATAGACATTCACACTCTGCATCCACTGCCGTTGCCGGCGGACAGATGGCACCTGCCGAAAACTTTGACCACCCAGGTGCGTGAGTACAGCATCTGGTACGTACCAAATGTCCCAACCAGCTTGCTTGGTGCGGGCACAGTAATCAACTTCTTCAAACCAGACATGGAAGTGCGTGTCTAGCAGACCAATGTGCTTCCATACGTCCTTGCGGATGAGCAATGCTGCACCCATGAGCTGCTCAACCTTTTGCTCCTTTGAAGGATCCAAGTCTTTGGCCAAGTACTTTCGTAGTAGTGATGGCCACCAGTGCGTCACTTTTAGCGCAATACCTACGAGCGTCCAGACATGCGGCAAACGGCGAACCGAGGGTTGCCACGATCCATCGAGATTAAGTAATTTGGGTCCAACAATCCCGGCTCGTGGGTTTCTTTCGGCAGCAGCGAGCAATGCAGGGAAGCATCCAGCAGGAACAAGCGTGTCAGGATTGAGCAGAAGTGCGAATGGCTCTGCTATCTGCTGCAGCACTAAGTTATTCGCTGTAGCAAAACCCACATTCGTGGCTTGAGCAAGGAGGCGCACCTCTGGGAATTGCGCGCGGACTGCAACGGCTGAGCCATCAGTGGAGGCATTGTCCACCACCCAAATGGTGTTTGGCTGTTCGGCTTCTGGCAGGGCATGCAAACTCGCCAGACACGCCAAAAGCTGCTCGCGGACATTCCAGCTCACAATGATGACGGCAATATCGTGCGGGGTAGACATACCTGTACCCTACCTAGGACGAGCCGACTGCGTCAAACGCGCTGCCCGAGTCTTTTCCATTGCTCGAACCTCAGCCTCCGAAAAGCCAAAGTAGTGTGCAACTTCATGCAGTAGCACATCTTCCACTACTTGCCGAACGAGGTGATCATCCCCTTGCGCAACCTGCTGAATAGCTTCTTGGAAAAGGGTAATCCGGTCTGGTAGCACACCGCTATAGCCTTCGCTCCGCCGGTTCAAGGGAATGCCCTGGTATAAACCCAAGAGTATGGAACCTCTGGCAATCCCATGCTCAAAACCAACTGGCGTGCGGCCAACCGGCTCAACGACGATCGCAACATTGTGAATGCGTTCCCGAAACCGTGCCGGAAGCGCTTCCCATGCCTCCAGAACAATAGCGTGAAATTGATCGCTCTCCACTGTCCTTACGCTTCACGACGGAGAATAGCGCAGAGCGCATTCTTTGGGGCGTTGGGGTGTCCGCTAAAACTGCATTCCCAAATGTTTTCCAAAGAAAAGGCTGGCGCGAACAAAGCTTTCAACGCTTCCTCGTCATACCCATGTGGACCAACACTTTTCTGGGATTGCTGGTGCAGCGTCTTAACGATGACAATGCCGCTGGCGCTACAGGCATGTTGCAACGCCTCCATGTACAGTTCGTGCTCATGCACGCTAAAACCCTGCAGCACTGCTCGGTCTAAAATAATGGAAAAGGGTTCTGGAAAACGTGCGTGCAAAAAATTTGCAACGGTGAAAGTTACTTCCACACCCTCACGCTCGGCCAGCTGACGGGCGTGGTGAATGGCTGTTGGTGATACGTCTATTCCAGTCGCTGGATAGCCAAGCTTTGCCAAGGCTATAGTTTGCATGCCCATGCCACAGCCAACGTCCAGCACCCGTCCACCTTTCTGCCCGTAGGTTGTTACCGCCTTCTCAATATCTGGATCCACATCACTCCGAAACCACGATGCAGATTGCAGGTTCCCAAATTGGTAGATATCTTCCCAAGATGTGTGCTGCACAATTGGCATAGTCGCTATGAGTTTTTCTTCGGTGGCTTTGCACGGGCAGTTTCAAAAGCCGAAAGCATACCATTGAAGAGTTCTCGGAAATGCTTCTCTTCCCGATTTCCAGTTACTGGCAAGTGAAAGTTGAGATCCCCATGGGTTACCCGATCCATCCCCTGCGCTAGAATGGTAAATGGTTTACTTATCCGCCAAGCCAGGAGCAAGGAGATGATGAGGACGATTGGAAAAATGATCAAATCTGCATATCCAATGGAGCGAAGTACTTGCCAGCGCTGTTCGTTCACTGTACTGGCTGACAAGTCAATCCCCAGAACAGCAATGGACGTCCCCTCAGCATTCTTCAGCGGCGCGTACCCAGAAAGCCACGTACCCCACTTATCATAGGTGAACGCTGGGTCTACGGATGGAGCGAGTAGACCTGCTTCAAGCTCCGGAAGTTCAGTAGTGTCATACTCTTCACCCAGCATGGCTTTCACTTCATCATTATCAATGGTGCCATTCCCATCTGCGTCGGTTGATCCTTTACCACTCACCACAAAAGTCATGGTATGCGCATTGGCAGTTGGGCGGAGTGTGTAAATATCATCGATAGCCGGATTCCCTTTCATCACTGATTGAAAGTAGCTTTCAATTTGCGCGTAGCCGCTCTCTTTTTGATCTTCGGGCTTTTGCAGGGACTCATGCACAACTGCAGGAACTCCTTGAACGACGTTTATCGCAATTTGTTGTAGCTCTTTCTGCGTTTCGCTAAAAATGTACTTCGTTCGGATGAGATAGAGTGTTCCGCTGGCAATGAAGCCAATGAAAAGGAAGGTAAAGAAAACCCACCAGAATATAGTTTTTCGGTATGGAGCATGGTGCTCGTGGGTGTCTGGCATAGCCATGAAAAAAATGCGAAGTACTGTAAGTGTACTGCTTTTTCCCCTCCCCTACCACTCACGAACTCATAACCCGCTTTTGCCTTTCGCTGAGCGTATTTGCGTAATAGCACCAACGTACCGACAGTAGTCGCAGCCTGCTCCAGCTGCAGGAAGGTCATTTGACTGCAAGCATCGGTACGCATCCAGTAACGTTGGCTCAACCCAGTCTGTCTTCCCGACGTAGGGTATGAGCTTGATGGTAAATTCCAGCTTTGCATCAAAAGCTTTTGCATCACTGTCCCCATTGCAGTACACAAAGTACCCGGTGTCTGAAACGGTAAAGCCATTTTGCCGGAACAACCATTGGTACACTTCCATTTGCCGCTTGTAGCCAATTTGCCAATCCGCATCCAGGTTCACTTCTTCTTTTTTTGATGTGGCTTTGTAGTCAACGATGATCAACTCACCCTTGGGTTTGACCCAGAGATCGTCAATGCCACCAGTAATGAGGAAGTTTGTAAGCGAATGGTGGAACGTAATACCCCGCCGAAGGGAATCACGCCACTCGTCCAGCTTCTCATGCGCCATGGGTTTGGCATTGATTTTGTACTTCTTCTGCAGCGGGTGCTTGGTACCTTTGGCACGGTGCACGTCAAATTCCCGCTTTAGCAGTTCATCCACTGCACTATTCAAGCTGAAAGGAAACCCCGGTGGCCGACCCACGCCCAAGCGACGGTCTTGGTAGAAGCAGCGTGGACACTCTAAATACAAATCTATTTTTGAACGAGAGAGTCGGAACGGCGCTGGACTTTTGGGGTCGTAGAGATTTTTGGTTCTTTGGGGGTTGTAGTAGTCGGACATAACATTATTCTATCACTTTTTATCATAACAAGAATTTCCTTGTTTTGTGATACTCAGAGCACGTAAGCCTTGACAATACACATTGCATGCGCTAGTATAGGCAGTCTTGAACGTGCGACCATAAGTGTGTTCGGTATCGATTCAAGATGGGAACGCGCAACCCTATTGCGCACAGGAGGTTCTTTACAAATGCCATGCATTCATCAATTTTCATGGGATCAAAACGGCGAACTATACACTGTCGCCTGGTTGAGCACAAATGTCCAACTTTCAGACCGTGCACACCATCTCAAACTGATTGACCAGAAATCATCAGAACCGTCAGAAAATCTCGTAATCGAGATTTCAAAAATCCACGGCGTTCAGGACGTGAAGGTTGATCGGTACAAAGTGCGTATCGAACGCACTTCGCTTGTTCCATGGCCATCAATCTGCTCTGAGGTTCAACAGGTGATTTCAATCCACCTTGCGAAGCTCAATGCCGCACCTAATAACGGTACGCCGACCGCATAAACAATTTCGACTTGCTCGTTAAAGGCCTCGTTACATAACGAGGCCTTTTCATTGCACTATAAAACGTAAATCACATCCTTCCGCTCCACCACAATTTCCCAACCCCGCTTCTTTGCTTCCTTGTAGAGGACAGCGTTTGGATTAAAGCAAATAGGCTGCTCAACCATTTTCAGCATGGGTATGTCCCCTTCCGAATCTCCAACACCAATGGAACTTTTCAGCGAGAGCTTCTCCTTGGAAATTGCTCGTTGTAGTATTGTGGCTTTGTCATCAATAAGTTCGCGGTACAAAATTTTTCCAGTAAAACAATTTTGGCTATCAAGTTCAAAAATACGACCATACACTTTGGAAAATCCCCAGTGCTTGGTGAATGCGTCCACCATGTCTTTGGGCGAGTGAGAAATGGCCAGCAGAAAGTAGCCCCGCTTTCGCAGGGTAGTAATGAGGTCACGAGTATACCGGTACACCCGGTGGCTTTGGTAGTCCAAAACTTTCTGCGCAATGCGGAGAAAGACAGCGCGCTCTACTCCCTGGATATGCTTATCAAAAGCCTTGACCACCGCGGCAATGTACTTGTCATACCCAGCTTTGCGGTTCAGCCAATTTTCAAATGGCTTCTGGTACATTTTTCTTGTTGATGCAGGAAACACTCCTTCGGCAATCAAAGCATTGGTGACCTCAATGAGTAGGCTGGAACGGAAGATAGTGCCGTCAATGTCGAAAATTGCAACTTTGCGCATATGGACAAAGAAAAGTCCTGAAAACTACGAACGAGGGCCCCTTGCCAACTTTTTCGGCTTTGATTTTAGCATTGGCAATGCATCTGCCGTAAGCTGAATGAGTTTACCAAACCACTGCCGATCTTCCAGCAATTCCTCACTGATCCGCATGGAAGGTTTTGCCCCAGGATATGCCTCACCTTCTTCATATTCCTTGCCAATGAAACCTTTTCCAGGTTCAGTGATTTTTACAAAAAGTTGGTCATCACACACCAATGCAACAACCTTCCCATTGCAGTACAGAGCATATTCCCCAAACATTTTTCGCGCGGCAATGTCCGGCAAGCCAGTGAGCTGGTCCAAAAGGTAAGTTATGGTTTCCGTCCTCGTGCTCATATCGCACAGTATACTCTACTTTGCTTTTCGCTTTGCCTGCTTGATAAGCTGCAACTTTTCATTGCGAGAAAGCTGCTTGAATTGCAATTCGGCCTTGGTTGCCGTGGAACGCGTTCGGTACTTCTTTACATATACCAAACGCACAGGCCGTCTGCTGCGTGTGTACCGCGCGCCTTTGCTGGAGGTATTATGCTCAGTAATCCGGCGGGAAATGTCTACGGTAATACCGGTGTACAGAGTTGCGTCTGCGCACCGAACAACGTAAAGGACGTACATACAGGAAGAGACTTAGAATCGCTTCTTGTTGTCTTTTCGCCAGCCAGAATTCTTTCCGGTGCGGGGGTAATCCCGCGTTGGTGCGGCAGGCCGGGTGGGCCGAGCAGCCAAAACCCGGAGAATGTTATCTAACTTCATATTGATGCGGTCCATTTGCTCCTGCATATTTCCGCCATCTGCTTGGCCGGGGCTACCTTTGTACTTCCCAAAGCAGTTTTTGCAAAAGACTGGTTTACCCTGCACAGGCCGGAAAGGTACCGTGCATTCATTGCCGCAATTGCCACAGGTTGCCGGGTACAGCCGGGGTTCATCCGCAAATGTCTCCTCCCCTTCACCTTTCCCAAATTGCTTAAAGCACTTGTTACAGTACACGGGCTTTTTCCCCTTTGGCAAAAACGGTACCTCACATGAGTCACCGCAATTCGCGCAGGTTGCCAAGTGCATTGTGCTATCCACACTCCGATCCCGACCCCCAAACTTCCCAGCTGGGCGTTTACCGCCTGGACGTCGTGAAAATGAAGGTTTCGCCATAAGAATGCAGATACCAGGCAGGAGTTGCCCAAAGGCTACTAGTGTACGCTGAATAGCCGATGCATGCAAGGGGAAAGGTATGGCGACGTGGTTAGTGGGTGTGGAGGCTAGTTAGGTTGTACGGCCGAGGGTAGAGTCTCAGAAAATGCAATGTATCCTAAAAAACCTTCTTCCATACCCTCTGACCTAACGAGCCTCCATGCCGACCGCCTTTTCTACACTTTGACAGTCCGAAACGTATTTCGTATTTCATTCTCCTGCATCCGCGCCTTCACAATCTTTTTTACTAAACCAGCGGGAATAGCTTTTCCTAAGGGAAATTGAATTGTCCCTTTAGACGTTTTGTACTTCGTTAGCTCTTTGGCAAAATTTTTGGTGACTGAACCACTGGCTGGGAAAAGACTGCAGTGATCCCGAAAGGCAGCAAAGTACACCAAGCGACCTTTGTAGCTGTAGTACGGCATGTGGTAGCTTAAGCCTTCCACTGCCTTGGGTGCGCAAGAGGTGATGAGTTTCCGCAATTGCCGTAGCATAGGCCTTGCTTGCGGCGCCGCAGCAGCAATGTACGCGGAGACAGTTTTTGGAACTTTTGTGGATTGCATAGACTATTCGATTGCAGCCGCAAGCTTATCAAATGATTCGTTCCAGCCAACTTGCGTTAGCTCTTTGTCAGTACCAGCCGGCATGCCAGCATGCTCCAGGCGCATCTTGGTTGTACCATCGGCAAGTGATTCAAAAGTAATTGTGGCTTCTAACTCCAGTGGAAAGTTTTCCATCCCATACTCTTTCCCAGAAATAATATTCCCTTGCGCATCTGCAAAGCTGTCGGTGCACACAATTTTCTGCATGGGCACAATCTCCTTGTACGTGCCAGTACTCCAAAAATCTTGCTCTGGCGCATCAGGTGCGGGCTTGCCGCGCATGCAGAACAAGTACTTCCCACCGACGCGGAAGTCAATGGTCATAGAAGGTGCAGTAAAAGCTTTGGCACCCCACCACTTCTTCGCGAGCTCTGGGTCAGACCAGGCTTGCCAGACTTTTTCTACGGGTGCAGAAAAAGTGCGTTCGATAATGAGTGCATCACTACCTGCTTGGCTACTGTTGGTCATACAAAGGTATGATTATGGCGAGTGAACTCACAGTAGTATAGTACGAGATTACGACTGCAGACAAACCTACGCACTTTCATAGGTGCATACGGTTAATTGCAGTAATCACTACTATCCCCACTCACCCCGTCTGCTGCAGGTAAACCCAGAACAAAGGCAGAATCTGCTGCTGGCAACAGCTTGAGCCAGCAAACCGCGTACCAACTTTGACTACTCAAAGGGTGCTCTGCAGTCCAGGTAGCATTCCGAGATGCAGTATTCTGCTGGCGCAGGTCGTAGACCCCAAAGTCAAAAAAGATATTTGAACTGGCAGGTTCACCAACAGTCGTGGCAATTGCCGTCCCAGCTTTGACCAAAAGCGGTTTTTTGAAAGTTGTGGTGCGAGTATCCCCCGCACCTCCAGCAGGAAGTTGCGCAGCCAGTGTAGCGAAAGTTGGTGAGAGAGTACGGAGGTGATCAAAGCGGTACTGTATGCCGCAAGGAGCATGGAGGTCAAACATGTACTGTGGATCTCCATTTTCAGTGTAGTGGGCCCCGTCTACAACAAACGCATCTTGAGGAACCCAGATACCCACTTCCCCACTTGGAACGCCCTGTAACCGAAAGCCACCGTGCGCTTTGTAATTCCCGCTCCGGTACTGTCCGGGGTAGAGCATTGAAGTGGCCAGCGTTACGTCCACGGGTGAGGGGATGAGCAATGGGTTTGGGCAGGCAGGAGGTACACCACTCACTCGCCACTGCTGCCCGTTGAATGACCACTGCACATTTGCAAATGGGGTAAGGGTCTTTACGACATTGGCGATGGTCGCCGGAAATGGACTACTGCTTTGCTTGGTCCATTTTTCTGCAACTGCAAAGACGCTTTGCTTGTCAGGTGAGAGTAGGGTGATACGCCATGTGGTCTTGGTGCCACGAACTGTCCGCTGCAAAGTAATGATGGATGCCTGCCAACCCAAGCGACTGGATGCTGAAACCTTTTGGGTAGCGCCATTCTTCTTTGTCACCTCTTTCGCATACGCTGTGACAAACCCAGACCAACTCTTCTTCAACGTTGCTCGCAACCCGGCTGTGAGGATGTTACTCTCATTATTCAGCAATTGCACGTTTGCGGTATAGCTAACCCCTTGCTGCTGTAGCTTTTTCACATTTGCAGCTGGTGGAAGAAGTGTGACTGCCTTCTTCCCCTGCTTCGTGCTCCACGTACTAGGGTAGGTGAAGCTGTACATATCTGCTGCAAAGGTAAAGGTCTTTGTCGTTGCAGCTTTGCCAGCCTTGGGTGCTACCCCAAAGGCTGCAGCAACTACAACGAGGGTGATAAGAAAGATTAGGGGACGGTTCATACGACTTGCTTCTTGCGTGCCAACCACCTTTGCTGTAGTGAGCGAAGGGAAATGGTTGAAAGCACGTACCCAACAGAAGGGATGAGCGCAGTGAGGAATGGCCGGTCACTGTGAATGACAAGCAACCAAAGGAGCGCAAAAACGTACGTCGTTAGGGCAATAAAGCCACGACGTATCCAACTTCGCTCCCAAGCTTTGTCAGCTTCAACCCTGGCATTTCTAGCTTGGATTTCTGCAATTTGCGCTTGCAAGGTATCCATAGCGCAAGTATAGCAACTAGGTATGATTTCCGGCTACGTACCCACTGGTCCAGCACAGTTGTAAAGAGTACCCGCCTGAAGGCCGGGTAATGTGCAGTAGGTCGCCAGTAATGAAAAGATTGTCGTATTTCCGAGATCGAAAAGTCTTCCCATCCACCTCACGAATGGGAACACCACCGTCTGCCACCACAGCCCATTCATAGCCCATAAGACCTTGAACGGTGATGGGCAGAGCCTTCAATAATTGCCCCAGAGCTTTCCGCTCAGCTTGGGAGATACTATGAATTTTCTTTTCGTGTAGAACTCTGGGAAGTAAGGTAATGATGCTGGCTGCCGTGCCGGTTGGCGTGAGGAGTCGCAGCACATTTTTCAACACTTTGTTTTTATTTTGATCAAAAACTTTGGTGATGTGCTTATCGAGGCTACCAAAGTCCAGTTTTGGAAAAACATCAATACTCACGGTCACTTTACCCTGGCGGAGCATATCCCCCACCTTGCCCGCAGCGTTGAGAATGAGCGGGCCTGACAAGCCAAAGTGGGTGCAGAGTATCCGGCCCTTCAACTGCAATAGCTTCTGCCCTTTTTGGAAAAAGCTTACGTGCACATCATCCAATGCGACACCAGCTAAGTTTTTTACCCAGGTGTCAGCGACAGCGAGTGGAACAATGGTTGGTGTTGGGGGTACTACGGTATGCCCTAACTTTGCCAGCCACCGGAAACCATCACCGGTTGAACCAGTCTCAGGATGGGAACGTCCGCCTGTAGCCAATAGATAATTTTTTGCAACCATGAGTTCTTTCCCCACCACAACGCCAGCTATTTTTCCATCAACTATACGGATGGTTTCTACGGTTGTTCGCTTCCGCACCTCCACTTTTCCGCATGCCAAGTAGTTGACGAACAGACGAACCACATCCTCAGCGCGTTCCGTTTTTGGAAATGCTCTCTGACCGGCTTGGACCACAGTGGGCAACCCCTGATCCGTGAAAAACCGCATTGCATCTTGATTGTCAAATTGGGCAAAGGACGAGTAGAGGAATTTTTCCGCCTTCCCAAAGTGTGCCAAAAACAGACGCTGGTTCTCTTCTGCGTTGGTAATGTTGCACCGACCACCACCGGTTATAGCGAGCTTTGCACCAAGCTGTGCATTCTTCTCAAGGAGGAGTACACGTTTCCCACGCTCGGCAGCCCTGCCTGCGGCCATCATCCCCGCTGCGCCACCACCAATGACCAAAAGGTCGTACACCGACATTACCGTATCGCTGCGAGGTCAATAACCGTATCCACGCGGATTTGCTGCACAAACTCTGGAATGTGCGAAACCATAATCATTGCTCCTTGGTACTGATCCAGTGCGTCAGCCAGGACAGGCAAATGGCGGAAATTCACATGGTTGGTTGGCTCATCTAAAATGAGTAGTCCAGGTTTTTGCAAAACTAGACGGCTGTACGAGAGTAGCGCCTTCTGCCCTTCGGATAGCGCTTCAATTTTGCGGGAGAGAATAGCTCCGTCCAGCAGAAACCCAGCGGCTGTGGAGCGCAGCTTGTGCTCATCTCGTTCGGCCATGACTTCCACCAAAGCGTCGTACGCAATTTGCTCACCATCCAAGTTCCCAAAGTCCTGCTGGTAGTACCCAACCACAACCTCTGGGGCAATGGTGGCATAGTCGGACGAGCCTGCGGCGAGCACGGCCAGCAACGTGCTCTTCCCAATGCCATTTGGACCCGCAAGCACAATGTGGGTATTTTTCCGAATATCCAGATCAAATTTCTTGATTGCCACTTTGTGGTTGTACATGGCGCCCACAGCATGGAGCTGCACAATTTTCCCATGGAAGTGGCTGTCAAAGTTTTGGCAGAGAATGGTAAAAGGTCGAATAGCTTTATCCTCTTGGCGAACGCTGACAATACTTTCTTCGGCAGACTCTGCTGCTTGCCGCATGCGCTTGGCTACGAACCGGAGTTTGCCGCCTTTGTGGGCAAAGACTTCAGCCTGCGCCCGCTTCTCCTTCACCTGGCGCTGCATACGAGCATTGAGTAAATTTTCACGTTCAATCCGCTGGCTAATCTCCTCTACCACATCTGTGTAGTTCCCCGTGTACTGCTCCACCTTCTGCGTGTGCACGTCCAAGTACAGCACCCCGTCGGAAAATGCATTCAGGAAGTCAGCATCGTGCGAAATGACCAGGCAGGTTTTCTCATACATCACCAGGAAGCTGGTGAGGTGGTCAATCCCATGCTGGTCCAAATTGTTCGTGGGCTCATCCAGCAACAGAATGTCAGGCTTCTGAATGAGTGCATGTGCGAGCAGTAACCTCGCTTGTTGCCCGCCAGAAAGTTCCTTCACCAGTTTGGTGATTGGTACATCTAGGTGAACAATTGCAAAGACATCTTTAATAAGCTTATCCAGACTGTATTCGACCTCCGTGAAAGCTGTGGCAAAGTAGTCCCGGATACTCAGCCCCAGCATGTCCTTGGGCATCACTTGCCGGGCAATGGCAACAGTAGCATTGCTTGGCGTTCGGAAGACCTGGCCTTCGGTTGGTTCAGCTTCCCCGGTAATGAGTTTAAAAATAGTACTCTTCCCTGCGCCATTCTGGCCCATGAGCGTGATGCGGCTGCCCGTGCGTACAGAAAAAGACACGTCGTCCAGCAACTTTTTGTGGCTGCGTTCGTACTCAAAGCTGACGTCGGAAAAACGGAGAACAACGGAATCATGTGTCATGGGGTTCAGTTTCTTATTTGCTCAGTATGTTTTTGCAGCCAGATTGCAATTGAAGGAATTTCCATTTTCTCACGGACAATCCGTAAAGCGAATGCATGAATTTCACCTTCTTTTGTAACACAGCGAAAACCATTGTCTTCAAGGAAAACGAGCGCTGCAGTCATAGCTGTTCGTTTGTTTCCATCTACAAATGGATGGTCAAAAATTATTGCGTGTGCATACGCAGCCGCCTTTTGAAAAATTGTTGGGAATAATTCTTTTCCAAACACACTCTGTTGCGGTCGGGTTGTTGCACTTTCTAAGCGCCCACGATCACGAAGACCATGAGCGCCACCAGTTTCGTCTACTACAAATGAGTGCATCTTCAAGAGATGCTCAACTTTAAGGTATCGCATTACTGTTTTGCTAGGGCTAACAAGTCTGAACGATAACGCTCAATAAAACGCATCGTCAATTTTGCGATCTTGTCTTCATCAGCATTCTGACGCTTTTCCGGGACTATCTTTACTATTTGCTTCAGTGGGTCAACGGTAACATTTACGCGTGAACCAACCTTCCAGCCAAGGTTTTTCAGTGATTCCTTTGAAATAGTCACCGCCGCGGAATCGCCAACTTTTAGGACTTTTTGGGTCATAGTAGATGTATTATAATCTTATTATAATACAGTGTCAAGCCACGCTGATGATGGTAATGCGAACAGTGTCCGATCCAATATTCATTTGCACTGTATCCCCTACTTTCTTGCCTTGTAATGCTGCACCCAACGGTGACACATGCGAAATAATCCCTTTGCTAGGATTTGTCTCGGTTGGCCCAAGAATCCGGTACGTCTGCTGCTTCCCAGCCTGGTTCACGGTTACTGTACTTCCTAGCTGCACAACGCCGTTACCTTTTGCCGTGGAGATGATTTTCGCATGTTTGAGATGATCCTCAGTTTCCATGAGCTTTTGGTTCAACCCACGCAACCGGCCTTTGGCGAGTTGGTATGCCGCGTTTTCGGAAAAGTCCCCCATCTCGGCTAGACGTTTCACTTCAGCCGCTGCTTCTGGCCTAGCTTTCTTTAGACGAGCCAGGAGTGCGCTGAGTTCATCAAATTTCTCCTGCGTCATGTGAGGATCGCGGAAGAGGTCAGCGTACTTACCGGGTTTACGGGTGGGAATGCGCATAGGAGTTGAGTATAGAGGAAAAAACTGAAGTATGGTTACACCTTGACAAAGTAGGTTTTATGAGGTAGTTTCAGGTGTTCATTAACAATACAATATCACCGAACAGGAGGAAGCGAGATGCGACGAGTATTTTTCCTTGGGCTAGCACTGGTTATTGCCAGTATGATTACCGTTGGGTTTGGGCAAGAAGTCCCAGTCTTCAACGAAAAGTGGGAGTACGTACAGGACCACGCTGGTGTTTTTTCCAATGCGCAGCGTGCGCATTTGAACAGTATTCTGAAATCCTACGACACCACAACCAGCATTGAAATCGTGGTGGTGACGACTGCCAATCTTGGTGGATACGACATGTTTACATTTACCCAAAAGCTGGGTGATGTATGGAAGCCAGGAAAGCAAGGTTTGGATAATGGCATCATTCTCCATCTCACCGTAGATCCTGATGCTCGGGAAGTACGTTTCCATACCGGTTACGGCATTGAAAATGAGTTACCGGACATTGCTTGCGGTCATATCATTGATCAAGACATGATGGGTTTGTTGAAGCAGGAACACTACGCTGAAGCACTGCTGGCTGGGGTGCAAGCCGTACAACGCACTCTAGGAGAAAAATCGTGGGAACAGCGCCTTGCATACAACACGCAAGTACAACAGCGAGAGAAGCAGGAGACGGCGGCATTGCTACAAGGTTTCCTGATGGTTCTTCTGGGTCTTATGGTCATTGGGGGGATTACGGCAATTATTTACATCCCAATTCAACGCAAACGCTTTTTGCAACGAACTCGGCAAGATGCGCAGAAGAGCTTAGGAAATGTAAAACAAACCTTTGCTCGTGCAACAGAAGGAATTCCAGAAAAGGAAAAACTTCTCCAGCATCTGCGAGAAAACTACCCGCCAGTAAACTGGAACGCACTGACAGGTTTCGCAAGCGTCGTTGCCAAACTCCACACGAAAGCAGAGCAGCACATGCAACGTGCAACGACGCTACTGAAGTCTGAAAAACGAGACGACATAATCGAAGCTGCATCAGCTGCAGCAGAAGCGCTGATACTGGCGAACCAAGCTGAGGCATCTGTTCTCGCAATCTCAGCTCGGTTGGCGGATTTACGTCACGCACAGCAAACAGTTCCAGAAGAACTACAGAAACTCACAAATGCACTTGCAATAGCGAGCAAAACCGTTGCCGACGAGAAAGTTGGAAAGGAAGCCAAGGCCAAACTTTCGAGTGCCGAAAAATCGTTACAAGCAGCTAAGGCATCGATTGCGGAGACGCCAATTGACTGGTTGGAGGTCAGCAAGCACCTGAGGGATGCAACACAGCTTATGGGCAGCGCCCTGAGCTATGCCGAAGATGATTTGCATCCACGGCAAACGTACACCAGTCTGAATCAAACCCGACGAACGAGCTCGTTTGGCGGTTCCCGGTCTGGTGGCGGCGCTGGGTACAAACCCGGTGGCGGTCGCTTTGGCGGTGGCGGCGCTGGGCGAAAGTTCTAATTGTACATACAAGCGGGAAGAGAAATCTTCCCGCTTTTTCATTTTGCATAAATACCGCCTACTTCATCAAATCCTTTATATTTTTCATGGAAGCGCACAAGGACTTGACAAAGTGTTGAAATAGCGCTACAGTAATGAGCAAACTCTTTGACAGTAGAATAACTTGAGGACAGAAAGTGAGAGGAGAAAGTATGGGATTATCTGATTCGGTTTGGGATCGTGGCTGGTCCCGGGCTCAAACACCCAGTATGTCGGAGCGGACGTACATCTTTGCGGTGACATTCTTTACCTTATTGGGACTCATCGCGTCCGCGTTGATGGCGTATCAGTGCTTGGCATGGCAACCACACTGGTTGATGGCTATTGTCATCGGCCTCGGGATTCCCATTGCCGGAATAATCATTTCAGTCAACAGCCGTAACTGGGTGATTTCCTTCCTTGGCTACCTAATGGTAGTCATTCCGCTTGGGGCACTCTGTGGACCTACGGTTGCTCTCTATAAAACAGATGTGGTCATCAATGCCTTGTTGATGACAATCGGCGTTTCGACGATTATGTCGATCATTGGCATCATCTACCCAGGCTCGCTTCAGCATTGGAGTAAGTACCTTTTTGCGGGTTTACTGGTCCTACTCGCAGGACGTCTCCTCGAAGTCTTCTTTGCCCCAATTGTCGATGTCACCGCAGCCGTCCCCTGGTGGGTAAGTATCCTTGATTACGGTGGTGCCATACTCTTCACCTGTTACATCATGTTCGACTGGAATCGCGCGTTGGAGCTAGATTACACACTTGATAACGCTGTAGACGTTTCAGTTGCAATCTACCTGGACATTGTGAATCTCTTTTTGCACCTCCTCCGGATTTTTGGTCGCTCTGACGACTAATACCGGTCTTCTACAGGCTCCTTGTAAAAAAACGGACACCACTATGGTTGTCCGTTTTTTTTGGCTTTTCCATTGTCAATGGTGTAGGCGTTTCAACTCAAACTTTCGTAGTAAATCAGTCTACTTCAACTTCACCCAATCCTTGGCATTCTCTTGGCTTGTCGTAAAAGCTTCGCCATTGCAGGTTAGAGAGTCTGCATCCCGGGCGGCTTTAGAGATAATTGCATTTGCTGGGGTGACACCCCGTGCTGCCCATGCTGCGAGTTGCTGCTCATTCATCACCTCGAACATCGAGAGAAGCGAAGGACGTTGAGCGCCAAACTTCTCCACCGCAATGTCAAAACCTTGCACTGCTTTAATAGTCCCAATTTGCTGACCGGCAGCTACATTATCCCCCACCTTCAGCGTGGCCAAAGGGTAAATATGAAAAAGTCGAATGTTATAGTCTGAGGCCATGCCGGGTGCAATGTGGATCTGCTTACCCAAAGGGAATTGCTCAGTTTGGATTTCCCGGATAGTTCCAGTGGTTGGACTGTAAACCGGAACCGTGGCTGGGTACTTCTCATTCAATAGCTCGTCGGGTGTGAGTAGCTGCCGGGTCTTTGGGTCAAGGTAGTGTTTCATGCTCCGACAAGTTTCGGTTCCGTCGTTGAAATCATGCCCGGAGCCAGACCGAAACTTGGAAATTTGCCCGACCAAATTTACGGGTAAAACATCAGCAGTCAAAAAATGCGTGTCAGAAACAACCTGTGCATTGGCGTTTGCGCTGTGCGGATTTTCATTTGTTTGCGCAGTATTCACCAAAGCAGAACTATTCTGGTTCTGGGTCGTTGCAACTTGCTTGGTGCAGGCTGCACCTATGAGGAGGAGAAGGCTGACGCTGAGGAGAAGATAGAGTTTTCGCATATGGATACGATGGAACGAACTTTACATTTCTAAAGAAATATTCTTCGCACTCATGAACGTCTTAACGTCTTTTTGTTTTTCAGCTGGAATCTCCAGGACGTACTTTAGATCATCGCCAAAAAAAGTGGTGCCGCCTGCCCCAGCAAAAACTGACTTCTTCGCCGATTTTTGGTGTAAATGAATATCGACGGTACCAAGACTGTGGTTTATTTTTTTGACCAGAGAATCTAATGCTTTTGGAGTGATTACTGAGTAATGATCAACTTTTTCCCAGGGTATATATGTATCTTTCCTCCCCCCATGAAATTGCATACTCACGCCAGTCTGCGAAAAAGTAAGGGTTCGGTGGTAACGCGCGCTTTGGAACCACGGAACCAGAAAATGAACAACGTAGAAGAGTGCCGGTGCCAAAAATAGAAGAAAAATAATTGCTAGACCAGACCAGCTTACAAAAACATCTGACAACGGTGCATCTTGGTCACTGGGGACAAATTGTAGTCCAATCCCGGTAACAATAAGCATCCCAATGAACAAAGTTCCTGCACCTACCCAGTACCCTAAAAATGGTTCCGGAGGTAAAGAAAATGTTACCAACTCCTTTGTAGCGACACGTTCTCCGTCTGCCACGGTCTGCAATACCGGTTGAATATCATTTAAGCGCCAGCCTTGCCCCTTTAGTTGTGTAATGATATTAACCTCGGACATGCCGGCCTGTTTCGCGGTCTTCACCCAATTCGTTAATGTGTCATTCATACAGTAAGTGCAACATGGCGTTGCTTCAGTTTAAGTTTGTTGAGATGAGCCTTTGAGTCCCGGCACTGACAATTTTCGGCATGTCCTGTGTGCCAGGTAATTCTCTGCTTCAGCGTTGCGTTCTTTGGCATTCGATGTGCTTTGTGCCAAATGGCGTTGATTTTCATAGCTCCGTATACTTCTTATCCGTCCCTTTTGCCTTTTCCACGGGGTACTTCAGACCACTCTTCTTCAACTTCTCTTCCACGATCTCCTTCACGTCAAAACCCATCTGGTGCGCCAAGTTGAGCGCGTAAATGAAGACATCTGCAAGCTCATCCCCAATATCTTCCCGGTTTTCGTCCTGGTACTCCTTTGTCCCGCCCTTTTGCCATTGAAACTTTTCTAGTAGCTCTGCTGCCTCAATGGCCAAAGAAATAGCCAGTTCTTTTGGTTGATGAAACTTCGCCCAGTCTCTCGCATCTCGGAAAGCAATAATTCGCTTTTGGAGGTCCTTGATATCATTTTCCATATGCGTATCATCTCATTGTTACGATGAGAAATCAACAACCCAAAAACCGCCCCAATCCATGAGGCGGCTGGGAAACTGAGAATGGCCTAACCTTCAAGTTTCGTCAGAGATCCATGCAGTTTCTTCCGGCCCGCCTGGATCCAAACGTAGAGAATGGGCAGGACAATGAGGGACAGGAAACCGGAGAGAGCAATACCACCAATAATTACCACGGCTAAGCCGCGCCAGAATTCTGACTCAATGGCCAGAGGCAAAAGCCCGCCAATGACTACCAGTTTTGTGAGGACAATGGGACGGAAGCGAACGCCGGTGGCTTGGATAATGGCCTCCTTCGCGGTGTAGCCACGTTCCTTGACGAGCTGGTTGGCGTAGTCCATGAGGAAGATACCTACACTTACCACAATCCCCACCAGAATAGTAACGCCAAGCACTTCCAGGAAGCCTAGGTCAGACCCGGTGAGTAGCAGCGCCGGGAAGACGCCGGTGAGCGAAAGCGGCACGGTGATGAGCATGATGAGCGGCTGAGAAAAGGACTTGAACTGCAGCACCAGGAAAATGTAGGTGAGCAGAATGGCCGCAGCCAGCGCCATGCCCAAGTCTTTGAATGACTTGGCAATGTCGTCAAAGTCTCCACGGGAATCTCGGCTATCAATCCCCAACTGCTCCAACTTCTCATCGGTCAGGTAGTCGTTCAGCTTCTGCTGGACGGCCACCAAGTTCTTGCTGTCATCAATCCGGGCCCGGACGCTGACGTAGCGCAGACCGTCAAACCGCTGGATAGCACTGACTGTTGATTCTTGCTGCACCGTCGCCACGTCACGAACGCGGACCGTTTGGCCTGTGCGGCTACTAACCAGTGGCAGGTTGCGGATGGCTTCCAAGTCTTTGGGTACAGCCCCGTTCTTCAAAATGACGTCGGCTGAGCCACCTTCGCCCGTGAACTTGGTCACCGTGGTTTCACCGATTACTGCTTTCAGCTGTTGGCCAATTTCAAAGCTGGACAAACCCGCTACTTGCACTTTCGTCCGATCCAGAGTCACCCGAACTTCGGATTCGCCTTTCCCGGTGTAGCCATCATCCACCCGGATAATGTGCTCCAACGAGCGCAGGTGGTTGCCAATATCCACCGCGGCTTTTTCCAGAATCGTCGGGTCATTATCATTCAACTGAACCTGGATTTGGTAGTCCGCTTCAGGTGGACCCACGCCCAGCTCACCCACCAGCACATCATCCAAGTGCGGCACAGCTGCAACATTTGCTTTCAAACGCTCCACAATCTTTTTACTAGTATTCTCCGCATCCCGTTCGGCTTTCGCTTGTAGTTCAGCGAAGAGGAAAAGGTTATCCCGGCTCTGCTGGTAGTAGAAAAATTTTGCCACTCCTGGCTCGTCCAGCAAAAGCGCTTCCAGGGCAGTACCTGTGGCCGACCGATCAGCGAAAGTCAACCCTTTGGTAAAGCGTGCATCAATAGAAATGTAAGGATTATCATTCGCTTTGGAAAATTGCACCACTTGCACTTTGCCAGAGCCCACAATAGAGACTGAGGCCATGACTAAAATGAGTGCCACGACAATAGTCGTAATCTGCCGCCACTTTGCTTTCAACAACTTTTGGCTTACGGACATGAACCAGCGGGCAACAGGCCACAGTCCTTCATCTTCGGCAGCTATAGCCTGATCCCCGGCTTTCACCCGCCGCGGCCGCATGAGCCACTTGGAAAGCATGGGCAGAATGGCAATGGGGATGAGGTACGAGGCAATAAGCGCGGGAATGACAGTAAGCGGAATGTACGTAATAATTTCCCCAAAGATACCAGACACTACTCCAAAGGGCAGGAAGACAATGATGGACGCTAGCACCGCCATGAACAGTGACGCGCCATACCGTCGGCCAGATTCCAACACGGCATCCGTAGCACTATGCTGCAGATCCCGGTAGCGTTGAATAGCCTCAATCATGATGATCGCTGGGTCCACAATTAACCCCAGCACCAAAATGAGAGAGAATAACACTATGGTGTTCAGCTGCGTGCCAGTGATGGCCAAAGCCGTGAACGTGAAGAGCATGGACAGCGGAATGGCCAAGGCGGCCACAATGGCAGTACGCCAGTTCACAAACACCAGCATGACCAGGAAAAGGAGCTGAATCCCCCCAAGGAAGTACGCATTGGCTGGCGATCCAACTGCGCCATCTAAAATTTCGCCTATCTGGTTCTTCGTGTCACGCGCCGTGTCGCTGAGCTCAACCACGTCCACCTCTTTCGCCAATGTGTTTGCGTCTCGCATTTCTGCCAGGTGGGCATCAATGGCGGCCTTGGTTTTAATGACATCAGCATCATTCGTCACCATAATATTCACCAGTACACCAGGCCGGCTCACGAGCTGATTATTGGTAATGTACCCAAACCGATCAATGTTTTCCTCGGTTGCAAAACCCCGGGTGACCTTGGCAATATCTTGAACCCGAATCGGCTGCTTGGTTTGCGGGTTTACACCCAAAAGCAAATTCGAAATATCTTCCAATCTGCTATAGGCGCCAATCGTTACGATGGACTGCGCTTTCCCATCCAAATCCAAAGTGCCGGCAGGAAAATTGACGTTCGCGCCCTGGAGTGCCAGCTGGAGAATTTGCAGGTTGACCCCAGCCTGCGACATCTTTGCTGGATCAAAGGTAATGTGAATCTGCTCCGGGGCATCAGCAGCCAGCGTGACAGACTTCACTCCTGGGACATCGCTCAATGCATGGATGACGTCACTAGCAACCTGACGAATCGTGTCTATCTTTTGGCTCTCGTGCGTAATACCGAAGATGAAGGCTGGGCCACTGGTGGAGAACGTCTCTACTTTTGGCGCCTCAGCATCGTCTGGCAACTCGGCCTGGATCGCCTGGACTTTGGATTGCACGTCTTGGGTGGCGGTATCCAAATTCACCGATTCTTCCAAGGTAACCACAACATTAGAAAAACTGTTGGCAGACGTTGAGGACGTTTCTTTCAGGCCTTTGACATCTTTCACCGCCGCCTCAATCACGCTTGTCACCTGCCGTTCCATTTCCTCTGCCGTGGCTCCAGGAAAAAGTGTCTGCACCAAGACTATTTTCGGACTTACCTGAGGAAAGCCTTGGCGCTGAAAGTGTACTAAAGCAAAAAGTCCGCCAATAACAATGGCGCCAATAATGACCCACACCAGCCGGGAGTTGTGCAAGAAGTACCGGACAAGTTTCGCGTTCCAATCGAACGGATGCTCTTTAAACGAACCGGCCTGCTGCCCTGGATTTTCCATATGGTATTCAGTAAGCGGAGAAAAAACATGTTCAGGTGATAGTTCACCTTCACTGTAGCCCCATGGTGCCATACCCCTGCGGAAGAATCAAGCCTGAGCAAACGACGTTGACAGAAGCCTAAAACTCGACCTAGAGTGAATGCAAAAGACAGAAACAAAAGGAGATTGCGCATGCGAAAACCAAATTTGAAAATGAAAATATTCTGCCCCCGGCACGGTACTATTCTGCACGCGGTGACAACGTGGTACGACCTGCGAGAATTGGAAGGAGTACATCCCAATGATGTAGATCCATCCTTCACGCACTACGCCGCGGTTCGGGGGGAAAGTCCAACCTGCGGTTGCGTCTGGCTGGCCTACGCTACCCAGCAAAAAAGCACGAAAACCTTGCGTATGCTGGATCAAGCACCAACACCGGAGACGGTTCTGGAACTCCTCAAAAAGCCCTTGGACGTCCTCATTCGAAGCTGCGGCACTCGAGCCAAGGCTGCATTGGTGGATATCACGAAAAACCGCAGGCAGACGCGCTAAATCTCCGTAGCTGGGTTGTGTACCTCTGACTGCAGGCGAAAGGAATACAAAGCCGAAGTCCTATATCTGTCATATTTTTCGTTTAGGCGCCCAAAGCACAGGTACGTCTTTGCACTGACCCTGTGTGGGTGTCTATCAGCCTCTACATATGTGGAAGGCAGCCCCGGTAGCTTGCTACTGGGGTATTTTGTTCTTGACATAGGAAAGCACTTTGCTACACTGAAAACCTGTTCATTCCGTATTTTTGGCTCCATTGACGCACAGACTGTATTTGGACTCCAGCTGTGGGAGCCTTTCAACCTTGTAGAATATGGGATGCAGCCCCCGGTAGACACCAACTACCGGGGTATTTTTTCACAAAAAGCGCCGGGGGTGAGCCAGCTGTAGCAATCGTACCGTACGGTTCTCAACTTCTGGGAAAGCTCCAACCCCTGTGCTTACGCAAGATTCAGGCAATCAATAAGATAGTATTGACGGGCTAGCCTTACTATTATAAAATGATTTGAATATCACGCATTTCCAAAAGAGGAAAAATGAAAATCAAAAAAATGCACTTTATACGTTTTGAATTGCTGGTGATGCTTGCCGTTATGCGAAACAACAAAAACGCTTACGGCATAAGCATCCGCGAAGACATCGGCAAGTTCGCAAACATGCCAACTGTCGGCGCGCTATACACAACCCTCAATCGGCTTGTGAAAAAAGGAATGCTGTCGAAGCAAACGAGACAACCTACCCCAACACGTGGTGGTCGTGCAAAAACGTATTTTGCACTTACAAAAAAAGGGCAAAGAATCACTCAGGCATCACTTGAGATAATTGCAAAGGCATCAAAAAAAGTGAGGAAAAATGAACCCTAAACAACTAGTCCAGCAGGTACGCGACCGGGATATTATGGAGTACACGCTAACAGGAGCCATTAATGACTATGTTGCGGATATACTTGATTTCGCCATAACGAATGAGGCAAACGAGTATACCCTGCATCTCGTAAACCTGACAGGCGTTACAGCCATTAGCGACTATGCGGTGGGCAAGCTCATTTTGATCCACAAGCTCCTGGGCAACAAAAAGCAGAAACTTGCCCTCACGCTTGGTGGTGAACACCCGCTCCTTATACAACTAGCATGCGCATTCTTGAATAAGGAAGTGTATATCTACCCTTCTGCAGAAAAGGCAGCAGAGGTGCTGCACCGTTCCCTTTCCGCTTCTGCATAACTCATCACTTACGGTTTTATACCAAACAAGCCCGACGAAACTTCGCCTGGGCTTCTTTTTATTTTTCCAATCTACTTCGCTCGGGCTTCAATTCTTTCGTAAATTTACACTATGGATAATTCATACAACCCAAAAATCCTCAAACTTGCCTTGGCGTTTAGTCAACGCTCTACCACAGCGGGAAAAAGTTTTGGAACTAACCTTCTGCTTTTTTTCTTCACAAAAAAGAGCCGGGGGTGGGCCAGTTGCAGCGATGGGAATCTGCAAACAACTGGTTGGGGCACCCCGCGGCTCAAAAGAAGCAAAACGTTTTTCAATCGTTACCGCTTGTGCGGCTGCAGCATGCTAATGCGGTTGCCTTCGGAATCAATAATGGATGCCCACAACCCAATCCCGGGAATGTCTTCCATCTTCCCAGAGATTTTTCCGCCGGCATCTTCCACAATCTTCATATGCGCTTGGATATCATCCACCTGAATGACAATGGACGGGTACTGTGAAAGCTTGTCCTCAGTCTTTTGGTAAAAACCACCGTTGATGGTCCCAGGTGCTTTCACCATCCGATTTTCATCAGTCTCCGTGGTGGTAACCACCACGTACTCCCCCATCTCCTTGCCCAGCTGCTGGGTTTGCCAACCAAAAACTTTGGTGTAAAACTCGGTCATCCGCTTTTTATCTTCGGCAGGCATTTCGAAGTGCACCACAGGGCACATTTTCATATGGTCGGTTGTTGAATACGAAGCTATGTGTCTACGATACCAAAAAATCCCCTGCCCGACAAACTCCTAGTGATTTGGTGGGAATTTTGTTCTTTATCCCCGTGGGTACTGCTTCTGCATAAACTTGTACGACTTCAAAATCGCGGCTTTCAGGACCACGAGATTTACATCAGACAACCGTTTGATGTACAAACAGCCTTTACTCGTGGTATGTGGTCCCAGGTTTTTTAGGTCAGCCGGCTTCAGGCCATGCATGATGTACAAGGTCAGATTCTGCTTCCGCGGTGAAAAGGCACTCAGCGGCCAATCACCTTCTTGGGTGCTGCGCGCAGACTTGTAGTGAAACATGCCGTAGCCCACAATAGCCGTGCCCCACATAGTTGGCTTTTTACCCGTCACCTCAGCAAACATTTTCACCAACACCTGGGCATCTTTGCGCCGCTTCACGTCAGGGACAGCCTGGATGAACTTGGACACACTGCCTTTGTTCTTCTTGGTCTTTATTTCGGGCATGGGTTTACTCTGCAGCTTTCTTCAGATCAGAAATGATAATCTTTTTCATTGGTAAGAATGCTTGCGTCACACGGTCAATTTTCGCCTGATTCCCGCTGGACATTACCTCATCCAGATACACCGGCGTGATTTGCCAAATCAATCCAAATTTGTCCTTACACCAGCCACACTGTTCAGACGCCGGAACGGCCGAGAGTTTGGACCAGTAGGCATCCAGCTCTTCTTGCGATTCACAGGTAATGATGAAGGAGATCGCTTCGTTAAACTTGAACAGGTCACCACCATTGATGGCGATGAACCGCTGGCCGTTCAATGCAAATTCGTAGACAAACGTGTCCCCGCCAGGCGTGGGTGTGTTGTGCAGCACGTAGGAGCTGAGGGTCTTGGAGTTCGGAAAAACCGAGACATAGTACTCAACCGCGGCTTTCACTTTCTCAGGCGTATCAAACCACAGATGTGGGGTAATGGGTTTCATTAGTGGGTTCATAGGATAGTGTTTTACCCTTGGATTGGCTCCAAGCTCTTGCAACCAATAATCTGGTCAGTCCCGTAGATGCTCTTATTTCCGCGATACGTTTCCCACGCGTCCTGTAGATTTTTGATGCGCTGCTGAAGGTCAACTTTTACGGTTGGGTCCAAATATTGGAAAGGGCAGACGTGCTGTGGGGGGTTGCCACCACGGAGAATCCCAATTTCTACCAGGCCAATACCAGGATAGTGCTGCGAGTCGTGAGTACTGACCTCGGCGATGATGTCGCCAGCCTTGACGTGATCGCCAACCTTGACGACGGGTTTGATGACGTGTTCCAGTTCGTAGATCCACTCACTCTCGCGTGATGAGGCAAGCATAATGGAGAAGTCATTGCTGTACAGCGTTTCAATACGGACGACTTCGCCATCCACAATAGCATGGACTTTGGTGCCTAGTGGCGCGCTGAAAGTTGGTTGTGGGTTTGGTTTATCCATCCGCGTTGAGGTATTTGCCCCTGGAATAATGTAGCCAAATTCGGACAGCGGCCGGTCGGTCCCCCCTAGCTTGGATTTGATAAACTTGATATCTCCCGCCATTTTGGTGGCTGAATCGTACGGACCAACGTTCAAACCCAGATGCTTTATTAGGAGGTCTGGTTGGTTGGGATCAGTCGTGACAGCGGTATTCGTGTTTGTGCCCTCATTCGTGTTCGAAAATGTGCTGGTGTTCGTGTTCGCAACCGGGGCATTTATCTGCTGGCTGGGTGTACTACACGCGGTACCCAGGAGAACGACAGCGACCAGAACGGAAAACATGTGTGCTTTTTTCATAAGCCGTAGTATAGCGTACGTTCTGTGATTGTTCAAAATATTTTTGAACGCTTCCTTTGTGGCCACATCTCTTCTTGGTCTTTCCTTCGGGCAAAAGTGCAAATGGAAAAGGCTCCCCGATAAAATCGAAGAGCCACTAGAACTACTCAAAACGGCTGATTTGCCGGTCGATGGCGTACAGAGGGACACCGTGCAGGTTACGCTCAGCCGCTTGCTGCGGATCTGGGTGCGGCAAGGTCACAATAGCAACCAGGTAGCCAGCCTGCTCAGCAGCCTCAACGTACCGTTGGTAATGTGTATACAGAATGTTCGTATTGTCACACACAATGACAGGCACGCCTGCTTGCAGACTTTCGGAAAAAGACTGGAAGTTTAGTTCATGGTATTCCGAAAGCTTCGCCGGGTCGAACGTATACACTCCCTCAACCATGAAGTAGTTGTCTGTTGCGTGGATTGTCCCTCCATTTTGAATGAGCTGCTTTGCTACCGTGGTCTTGCCGCTGCCAGACACACCACGCATAATGTATGCAATACGCATGCACTTCTCCTTCTTTCAGTTTCGATTTTTTAACACCTGACCGTACCATGGGTTGTCTGTTGTGTCAACCCGGATGGAAATGGCTTGGTTAAAAAAGCAAACCGACCCCCTACAAAGGAGGTCGGTTCTGCATTACCACTGCGATGCTAGATAATGCCCGAGAGGTGCAGGAAGTACAGGAATATCCCCAGGGGGATTATGAAGAGTGCCCAGCCCAGGCTTAAGCCAACTGGCGAGCCCCATTCATCCCATCTCCACCGTCGCCCTTTATGGTTCACCCAGTACTCCTCTTGCGGCGTCATACCGCCGTGGGTACTCTTGAACTCTGCTTCTTGGTCCATATGTGGGTAGAGTTAGTGAGCGAAGATCATCCACTCGACCTGACTAGTTGGATGATTGGGGCCCTTGTTGAGTAGAAATTGGACTCTTTTTTACGCATCCCAAGGGCAGGGCAAGAGTATGGATCCAATGTGTATTAGCGTACCAGATGTCTAAAAATATGCAAAAAGGCACAACCGTAGTTGTGCCTTTGTACCTCTTGCAATGTGCTAGCCGAGCGCACTAATTTTAATCCCATCAAACTCGCGGAGATCACCAGATCCTCCGTGCCAAGGAACATACCCGCCCTCCAAAGTGAGTTGAAATACTTCCACTTTGTACGTTTTGGCTATGCTTGTCAGCAATTCCCACATTGGATGGCCGGGAAAAATGCGTGCAGCAGAAGCATTGGCAAAACTTACTACCCACTTATAGGCAGGATTTGCAGAAATTTTCTCCGCATACTCTTCTGTCCGAAGAATCTCTTGTGCGCCTGTGTTGCACCAGACATGCCAATCCACTTCCCCACCTCGTTCGGGCTTATGTAGTCCCTCCGGGTAGCGCATTGATCCGAACATAAAACCTCCAATTATTTCAATGTAATGTATTTTTGATCTACTACACTATCATGGAAAGTAAAGAATGTCAAGCGTGCAGGTAAAATGAACACGCCCCCTAGGAATCAAAATATACCCTGTCTATTTCAGTGGGGTTATTATTCTCCACCGCAACTTTATTACTTCTTTTTCCCAAGAATCCACTTCTGCTTGCCCCCACACCAAATTACTCTAGACTATTTCCAATTCGCTTCTTCAATTGCGTAAAGGCACGACTACGTAATTTTACATTTACCTCTCTATGACGCGCGTCTTTTTCGGCCTTATATGCCTCATAGTATACGATCTCAAATGGTCGTCTGCTTTTCGTCGAAAAGACTTTACCTTCATTGTGCTCCTTAAAGCGTCGTCGAAGGTCATTCGTTGATCCAATATACAGCTTATTATCCTTGTGACTTTTTAAGATATAAAGATAAAACATAATTTGGTGTGGGGGTATACCCCTAAACTTTATATCCCCGTTTCAAAAGTATCCCTTTGACTGATGGGCTTATTTTTTTATCTTTCCGGTGCGTACACCCAATCCAACAGCACGGTCGGCGCATCCCCTCTTTAAGCTCGGAAACCACACGTACAATATGCTCCTTCCGCTTCTCTGGTGACTTCACAAATTCCACCCAGCAAATCCACTCATTCCGGGCCAGCGGGGTAATGTCTTCCCACAAATGCAAAGCAGCTTTGTCAGCAAGCAGAGCTTTCTGCAAATCCAAGGGCATTTTGTGGGCGACACCGCCGGAGATTTTTGGTTTGGTCATAGTGATTACTCTGAAACAACGCGAAGATTCTACCTTCGCGCCGCTACAGCCATGACATCAAAGTACTTGTTGAAGCTCATTCCTGCTGCTTCTCTCCCCAGGAGCTCTTCGCATACCCCACTACGCACCCGAGTGAGTTCGCGGCGACGTGGTCCGTGCCAGCGGTTATCAGTAATCGTCAAATCCAGAAGCTCAAGGAGCCGAGAAAAAGCTTTACCAAAAAACTGTTCGTTCCCCTGCTCCTTCCACTTTCGTGCTCGGCTGTACTCACTTCCAACGTTCCCAAGCTGTTCGGCTAAAGTCATATTTTGCCACCGTCCCTGCGCCAGGTCATGATGCTGTGCTTGGCTCATTGGACAAGGTGCTTCTGTACAACTGCCAGAATCTTTTTCTGGAGATCCTCATTTTCAACCCCGCGGGACGAATTTCCTTGGCTGGGACGAATATTGATCATTGAATCGAATTCAACCATACCCGGGAAATCCATTGATGGGTAGAGGTTTATGCCCCACAAATTTGCCTGCACGGAGCCATGATCCAGGAGAAACGCTTCAATATCCGCATGGAGCTCTCCGCCAAGTGCCAAAAGCCCCTGCGCAACGTCCACAACACCTTTCACCATATCACCAAAACGTTCGTTTGCAATTTCTTGCAACTCGGCTTTCGTCAGTGCTGTCGTTAGTAGTTGAATTTGCGCCATAGTGTGCATGTAGCTATAGCATACCGGCTCTCTCTTGTCACCTTCCCCTCCCGTGCGAATTGAAAACTTCGTTATTGGTGCTAACGGTCAACCCTTTCCCTAATGCTATTGACAAATAATCAATTTGTGCTATTGTTTTTGATTACGAAACGAAGAAACCAAGCACCAACACCTAATATCTAGGAGGCACCTTGAAAAAGAGTACAATTCTACTGACCCTGCTTTTCGCCGCAATGTTCGCAAGCATTTCGCTAGTTGGCTGCAGCGGGAGTTCTGAAGGAGAGGCGAAAGCTGAATCCACTGACAACATCACGTTGGTCAATCTTCTGCAGGCGGCACGAATGGAAAGCGCCGAAGTCAAAGTGATCTACTCAACCGAAGTACCGGATTCATGCAAAGACAAGGAAGCGAGTCTGATCATTGGCACGGTATCTGGAGCCACGAATAGACTCGTAACGGAAGACTACGAAGACACCGACGATCTTGTTGATGCGGCAGGAAGAGTTGGTCATACTGTTTATTGCGAGCGAGTAAAAAGGATTTACCTTTCATTCATTCGCCCAGGAAAGACCAAATGGGATGAAGAAATGATACTCGTCGAAGACCTGACTCCCTCCCAGAAAGCTCTGTTTGACTTTTTGAATAAGTAAGCCACTTCGGTCAAATCAGCACATTTCAGCCCCCGTTGAGTTTTTCAACGGGGTGCTTTTTATTGAGTAAAACGGATTACATACAAACGGGGAATGTTAGACAGCCTTTTTCTTCTTCATCTTCCAGAACCAGTATACCCCAAAAAGCACCAGGAGCAGCCCAAGTCCTTGGGCGCCAGGACTATCATCAGCTCCGCCGTAGATAAAGAGAAATACTCCGAGCAGTATTGCGAGGATGGAGAGGGTTATTCTTTTCATTAATCCAAAACCGTTACTTCGATAGCAGACCCAATATTGGGATGGCCATCAGCACCGATGACAACACTGAGCGGCTCGTTTGCCAGCTGGCGCCGATTGCTATCCGTATACCCCCGCACGCCCAGCTGAACTGCGCCCTTCCCCTTCAGCTCTTCGTAGCTGAAACCAGTCCGGTAATCACACTCCTTGCGGGCGAGCCGGGCAAAGAGATTTATTTCTGACAAATAAAACCCTGCTTCGTACGAAGTATCTTTTGCCACACCATCGGCAAAGTTGAGCTTCATAATCACATCAGATTTATTTACCCAGCCACATACTTTATCTGTATCGCTTGCGACACTTGCATTACTGTTCTCATTCGCTGTCGCCACGGCCTGATTTATGGTATTCACCACACCAGTAGTATTTGTCGTGTTCGTTGTGCTGCCAGACGTACAGCCGGAGAGGAGAAGGGCAAATAGCACGGTGCTGAGGAAACAAATTGTTTTTTTCATAGGCGTTAATAACCAATTAAGCTTGCTAATTAATCACCAGCGTTTGGCTAACGGCGTTGGCTGAATGGAGTTTGACGCATTGTCCGGCACCATCAGCCAAAAAAGTGAATGTTTATGTCCCCACGGTCCCCGTTTCCAGCGGCCCGGCAGGCTCATAGGTGGCTAAGATTATCCCCGAGGTCCCAATCTTTGCCTCAACCAGTTTCCACGTCGCCGGCTGGGTTCCCTGTTCGAACAATTTCTTGCCAGAGCCAATGGTCAGTGGATGGATCCAGAGGTGCATCCGATCGATCAACTGGTGCTTAAGCAAGGTCTGAATAAGGCTCCCACTGCCATGCACCCAAAGATCCTTGCCCTCCATGGCTTTGAGTTTTGCAATTTCGGCTGCAACATCGCCAGACACCACCACGGAATTATTCCACGTGGGCTTGAAATCAGGATTGTGTGAAACGACGTACTTTCTGGTTGCATTGAATGGCTCGGCCACAACCGGCACACTCGTATTCGAGGGCCAGTACGCTGCGAAGATATCGTAGGTTTTTCGGCCAAGGAGCAGTTCGAACGGCTGCCCCAGCCATTCGCCCATAGTCTTCATGAGCTCACCATCCACGAACGGCGCTTGCCATCCACCAAACGCAAACCCACTGGCTTTATCCTCATCTGGGCCGCCCGGCGCTTGCATGACCCCATCAAGGGTAATGAATGTCGTTGTGACTATTTTACGCATACAGTTGGTTGTTAAGCAATGTAAAGCTGAGCCTTCTTAATCAATCACGAGCGTTTGAGCGACGGCGTTGGCGGAATGAAGCTTGACGCATTGTCCGGCACCATCAGCCACGACCCATACATGTCCGACCCAGGTGGCTTGGTCTTTTTTGCTATGCGCTTTCACGTCGGTATAAAACTTCCGCGCCCCGTTAAAGTCGAGCCAGTAAACTTTCAGGTCAGCGCCAGTTTGGTTATCAAATGTAATCGTCGCCGCGTTTGTGCTGGCCGGAGATTTAATATGCCCTTCTTGCGGACATCCGGATTCGGTAGGTGCGGTGCCTTGATTCACTATAGTATTGACCACAACCGGCGTGTTAGTCGTTGGAGTATTCTTTGTGCATGCCGTGGCGGTCAGGAGAAGAGTGATGATGGCGATGATTGTGAGGGGATATTTCATGGGGTTGAAGTGGGGTTTTGGGCATGAGCCTAGATTTTTTTATACTAGTATGCCTTTAAAAATATTTTCTAATTCAAGCCGTTTGTTCTCATAGACGGGTTCTATTTTCCAGCTTAAAAATCTTGTATGACAAAAATCAATGACTTCTTCCACTTTTTCCTTTCCTGACAACCCTAGGTAACACTCAAGGGACCCTAATTTTAATATGTAATTCTTAGACGCTTTGAGGCTATCAATAGCTGACGAAATCTCACTAAACTTTACGTTATGATTCTTGATCAATTCTTCAGTTATTCCGCAATAATCAGTTTGAGTCTTGCTTGTAAGATTCGCCATTTCTTGTACATTTTCAATTTTAAAGTTAGCGATATTGTCCCAATCTGCCACAAAAGAGACATCGACTTTAAAATCTTCTAAAAACTTTCTCCATCTTTTACTACTTCCTTTCCCACTAATATTAAAAACTTCATAAGTTTTTAACTGTTGACTTTGTAGAGATGGGAATTCTGTTTTCAGATATTCTTCAATGAAGTACCTATAAAAAAACTCGTCAGACTCGCCTTCGACTAGAATTGCTTTTTCAGAGAAAAAGATCTTTGAAGAATTTGTATAATCCAGAATTTTGATTAGTTCATATTCTGAACTCGTGATCTTTGGATTAATAATTTTTGTCTCTTTCTGGTCCATAAAAAATCGATATGTGTCCTTAATAGTTTCAGAATTTACAAAAATTGGGGAGTGAGTAGCGATAACAAATTGTATGTTCTTTTCTTCCTTTAATTCTTTAATAAGTTTTAAGTACTTTTGTTGCATTTGAGGATGCAAATGAAGTTCTGGCTCATCAATTATTATAGAACCGTTATCAAGATCGTATCCAAACAAAGTAAAAATAAGGTGTACTATACTTTTTTGGCCTGAACTTAAACCGGAGAAATTCACCCTTTGACCACCTGCGTTATTGTCGGAAAAAAACATTTCATAGCTTAAATCCCTATATTCTGGATCAGTGATTTCTAGGGTTATACCTAAAAAAGAATTTAACTTTTCATTAATTTTCTTTAGCAATGGGAAGCTTTTTATTAACTCGGGTGCTTTTTTAACAGTTGCTTCCGGATTATGTATTAAACGATGGTATTCATTTGCTACTTTTCGGCGAACAAGTTCCATGACAGCTGGTTCGTTATTGTCACCACTCTTAGTATTTTCATTTAATCGCCTCTCATCCAATGCCCTAAATTGAGCCTCGGGATCAGGATTAACATCGACTGATTCATTAAAGCTATGGTAATTCCTGTAGCTTCCGAGCAAAACGAAATTTTCGTTTATTTCTTTCCAAGAAGTTCCCCGCTCTCCTATCTCATAACTGTTATGAATATATATAAGCCTTTTTAAAAGTTTAAAAAATTGAAGGTATTCACTCGCAAGCTGCTTTTCTGGGGTATTTCCATTTACGTTTACAGTATAGGTATTTGTCGGTGAATTATCTTCAATTGTTAACTCTAACTTGTGAATTTTGGCAAGTTCGTTTAAATCAAAACTGGTTGAGAATTTATGAATCACCGGAGTGCCTGAACTTCCATACCTATCAATCATTTCATTTATTTGTTCAATATTGTGTCCAAGAAAGATTATGTTTTCCTGGTCTTTATCGCTTAGTTCAATCTCTATAATTACTTTTTTATCCATCTGGGTTGAATAATAATTTTTTTCAATATAACTAGTGGGGCTTTTTTGTGGTGTCTGGATTGTTTGCCCTAAGCCATTCTTATTACCAGTCCTTTTAAATTGATTTAGAGAGCTTTCATTAAAGACAATAGGCTGAAACAGAACCCTTTGGAAAATCTGGTTGATTATTTCAATAAAATTACTTTTCCCCGACCCGTTTGGACCAATCAAAATATGCTGACTTCCTCCTGATCGTTCGCCTTGAAAGGTAATAGTGGGAGTAGAAAATGCTTCCTTATGAGGAAAACTAAGGATATTAGATATTGAAACAGAAGTAATCTTCATAAAGCTAGTCTACTCTAAATACTGCCGATAAATCAAAGCCTGCCGGCGAGACGAAAACCAACCAAAACAACCCTCTCCTACCTCAATCCCTGCTCACAGCCTTCCCCTCAACCGGACCTCGACGGACTTTGCTATAGAGCTTTTTCTTGAGCTGCTTGATGCCTTGGTTTTCTTGGTCTTGAGTTCGATCATGCCCCCATTCTCCCCCTTTCCTAGCCAAAAATCAACTACTGACCTTGCCATAAGTGTAAATCACAGGTAATCTTTACGAAAGCAAAAACTCAAAACAAAGCATCTTCCCAGGAGGAAAAGTGAACCCTATCTCCATTAGGATCAAGCCGGGGGAAATCCCGTTGACCCATGCATACGTCACATCGACTAACGGCACGATCAGCCGCTCCGATCTCTTAGCCCGCGCAGAAACGGTCCAGTATTGCCTGGCATTAAGCGGCAAGGACTATTCTCCGCACAATGCGTGTGAACTTATCATGCGTGCGGTAATCGCGCTGATGACACCGGAGGGACCGAGCAATTCACCGGGCTATATCGTCAATAAGCTCGAGAACGGCTTGGGCGGTCTCGGCTATTACCCGCTTGACGGCGTGCGTGACGCTCCTCCCCAATCAGTCATACCAGGGCTCTATGTGAATGGTACCGTTTCTGACGATGCATACGAGTACTACCGTGATTCCATGACTGGTGAGTCCATTGGGTTCATAGGGGTCCTCGACAATCTCGATCTGCTCATTGAGTGCCTCGGCAAAACCGAGCGCTATGCCTGCGACAAGGTTGCATTCAACCTTGTCAAAGCCGTCAGGCTACTCGTCGAAGAACACCCGAACGATCGCCTCGCCGCAATTGAGCTTCTCCTGTGGAAAGCAACCCAGGAGCTCGGGTGGCACCTCGACATTGCTCCATGGTACCAACACAAATTGACCCAGGGGGTCTAATACACCTCCCAGAATTTACATCCCATCACCCGATGGGATTTTTTTACCCTCACTTCTCCTTTTCCGAGGCAAAATCGATCGGCTATACCAATTTACTACATTTTCGACTTTGCGAGTTTCCATACATCCTTCACAGAATCTTTGCTTATCCCTCCGAAGCCTGCATTAAAAAGTCGTCCAGGCACCCACATCCCCCTCACACCCTTCACCAGCAACCTCTTCCACAAATCCCAGTCCTGGTACCGTTTCAAGCTCTCATCAAAGCCAATACAGTTCTCTCTCCGCAGCAAGGACATGGTGGAAATGTAGTTGGCTTTTTGCAAACGCTCTGAATCAAAATCAAACAAATCAAACGTATGCCAGCCAAACTTGAAGTCACTGTAGGCATAGCCGGCCTCAGGGTGCAGGAGCAAGGCTCGAGTCATATTTTCCAGCATGGTTGGCTGCAGCTGCACATCGGCATCACAGTACAGCACAAAGTCCCCTGTGGTTTTGGCAAACCCGGCATTCCGAGCGGCAGGGGCGCCTTTGTTCTCCTGGCGGATAAGCTGCACGTCAAACTTCTTCGCGATTTCGGAGGTGTCGTCAGTAGAACCATCATCCACAACGACAATCTCTGCTGGCTTCAAGGTTTGGGCATTGAGGTTGTTGAGGGTGGTGGCAAGCGTCTTGGCACTGTTAAAGGCTGGAATTACTACGCTCACTTTCACCTTGGGAACTTTTGTGACAGTAGTGAGTAGTTCCACAATCCGGGTACGGCGGGTTTCCCACTGGAAATGCTCAACGGCAAACTTCCGGGCGCGGTCACTGTAACGTTGGAGTTTCAAGGGATCAGCCAGCAGCGGTTCCACGGCTTTGGCAATTTCATCCGCTTCCCCGGGTTCTACCAACTCGCCGGTCAAACCTTTTTCCAGGGTTTCGGGAATGCCGCCGGTGTTGCTGGCAATGACTGGTAGCCCGTGCATCTGCGCTTCCACGCTCACCAAGCCAAAACCTTCCACATTCCCCCGCCCGCCTTCGGTACTGGGGAACAGGAACAAATCAGCGGCAGCGTAGACAATGCTGGTATCTTCTACGTTGTTCAGGACGTGTACCTGCGCTTCCAGCTTGTGCTTGGCAATCCGCTGCTGAATACTCCCCTCTTCTGACCCGCGGCCAACAATAAGGTAGTGCAACTTGGGAAAGGTTTGCACAAGCTGCGCCACGGCGTCGACAGCCAGGGTATGGCCTTTACGGTTCGCTAATCGGCCCACGGTGAGCAGCACCTGGCTATCAGCAGGTAGTTGTAATTTTTGCCGAGCCTCAGCTTTGCTCAGGACGTCAATGGGAATCTCTGCCCCAGGCGTCAGGACGGTTCTGCGGCTTTCCGCCACCCCCAAGCGCTTCAGGTGCTCGTTTGTAAACTGGCTATTGGCGACCACCAGGTTTGCACTCCGCAAGTGACGACGCAACCACCACCGGCGGAAGCCACCAGCAGTGTCATAGCTCAGGACATCGTACCCATGGGTGATAACCACGACTTTGGTGCCAAACTTCTTGCGTGCATTGAACGCGCCTGCGAGGTATGGAGCGTAGTGGCCCAGCACAATGACGTCGTACTTTTGCTCGCTAACGAGCTTTGGAATCTGCCACAGAGTCTGCAGCCAGCGGGGGCGGATTTTCCCAGTGAGCAAGGGCTGACGAATAAGCTTCCACTTGGGGACCACGTCTGCCCCGGGTTCGGTGAGCACATCAACGTGGAGAGCAGCTTGGTCTCCAAACAGCGTGGCCAAAAACTTCTCCACGCCGCCGTAGGCTGGGAGAAAGGTAGTGGTGAGGAGGAGCACCTTCATGGGTGTCTACTTCCCGGCTGCAGGTCCGTCAGCTTTGGCAATGGCAGACTTGCGCCGAATGATTTTCCAAATGGCAGCCAGCTCTTCCCGCTTCACACCTTTGAAGTACAACAGACCGGCCACGTAGATGATGACGAAGAGCAAGGTCCACAGCACCACGTCAGCCCGCCGGCCGCTGACGAAAATGGGGAATGCATTCCGGATGGGGAAAATGGCAGCGCCGGCCACGACCGCTGACAGGTAGACCCGGCCCAGGCGGTGCAGCAAACGGCGCCAGGGCACGTCAATGACCCCTTTGGTCCAGTACATGCCCATGCAGAACAAGACGGTGCCGCTAATGAAGGTTGCCACAGCTGCGCCCATGTACGAGTACCGAGTGATGAGCAACGTATTGAGGGAGAGGTTCACCAAGACAGTGATGCCCATGCTGATGGTATTGAACCGGGTGCGGTTGCTAGCATTCAGCAAAGTACCCACCGGGAAGTTCATGAAGATGACCGGCAAGCTGAGGATGAGGATCCGAAGGGGGTCTGCGGACGGAGCAAAGAAGTCTTTGAACGCCAGGCCCACAAAGCTACTCGCGAGCACGAAGATGCCCAAGGACATGGGCACGCTAATGATCATCATGTACACCATTGCGCGCTCAAAGGTGTCAGCTAGTTTCTCCTTGGAACTTACGTAGAAATTGCTCATGGCTGGGTATAAACCCGCGGCAAAGGCGGAAGGGAGGAACTCCAGGGCGAACGTCAACTTGTGCGCCACGGCGTAGTACCCAACCGCAATAGAACCCTTCTGGATGAGCAGCAAGTACCGGTCGGTGTAGGTGTAGACTTTCACCAGCATGGCAGCAATGGCGAACGGGACAGCCAGTTTGAGCAACTCTTTGACCAGCACCACATCCCAGTATAACCGCGGCCAGACTTTGGCGAACCGGCGCAGGGCGTAGGTGGACCAGGCGAAGTTTGCAGCAGAACCCAGCAGGGTGGCAAAGAAAATGCCGCGCAGACCCAGGTCCAGGCGCAGGGTGGTGTAGCCAATGCCCACGGCCAGGACTTGGTTGATGATCATGCCCATGGCCTCGTACTTCATGTTCTGCAAACCCCGGAGCACGGCGAAGAACGTGAGGGTGAACGTGTCAAAGCCAACGATGAGCGCAACGAGGTAGAGCGAAGACTGCACGTCCTGGCTGAAGTTCCCAAAGTTGGTGACAAACCCAAAGGCAGTCATGACCACCAGGGTGAACAGGAGCTTAAGCCCCAGCACGTTGCCCAGAATGGATTTCATCCGCCCAGGGTTGCGGGCAATTTCCCGGGTGACCACCTGGGACAAGGAGAAGTCAATGAGGATGAGGGCAATGGGAATGAGCGACTTGAGCGGATCGTACTCCCCAGACCGGGACACGCCAATGTGGTTGACGACGACCGTGTAGTAGACAAAGGAGATAACCTTCTGCAGCACAAAAGCCCCCGTCAGGTACGACGTGTTCCGCAAAATGCGACTTTGGCCGCTGTTGGTTTCGGTTGTAGGTTCGGGCTTGGTCATAGGGAATCACCAGCACCGACAGTGCGCCAGTGGCGCATGGGCAAAGCTTAACGCTTCTGCCACTGCGGGGCGCGGCGAGCACGCTTCAAACCGTACTTCTTGCGCTCTTTGACGCGGGCATCCCGGGTCAACATGCCTGCCTTCTTGAGGGAAGCACGCAGATCAACGTCCAGAGTTTGGAGCATGCGGGCAATGCCGTGCGCCATGGCGTGCGCCTGGGCGGGAACGCCACCGCCTTGGACTTTGATGGTCCAGCGGCCAGTTTGCCAGTTGGCAATGGTCAGCGGGCGCTTGGCCAGCTCTTGCCAGGTAAAGTACCCAAAGTACTTTTCCACGGGCAAGTTGTTTACCACAATTTCCCCGGTACCCAGTTTGTAGTAGCGCACGCGGGCAACCGCAGTTTTGCGGCGGCCAACTGTTGACTGGTACTCCTCCCGGGCGGGCATGGCCACCGTGTGCAGCGCTTCCACCTTTGGTACGGCTGCTTTGTGGACTACTTTCTTCACCGCGCGCTTCACCACAATCTTCCCGCCAGCAGCAGTGTGCTTGGTGGGTTTCTTGGCCGCGGCTTTGGCGGCGGGTTTGCGGGCTGGCTTGGCAGTAGCTTTGGTAGGCATTTGGAAAAAAGTTTACGGTTTGACGGTGAGCCGCTTGAGCAGGAGCGCGCGCTGCCGGTTGTTGGGCAGCATGCGCTTCACGGCCAGAATGATGATGGAGGTTGGATCTTTAGCAAGCTTGTCTCGCAGGTTGGTGCTGCGCAAGCCACCGGGGTAGCCGGAGAAGTGGTGGTAGTGCTTCTGGGTGAGCTTGTTGCCGGTCACCATAATCTTCTTGGCATTTTCCACCACCACCCGGTCGCCAGTAATGGCATCTGGCCGGTAGCTAGGACGGTGCTTGCCCATGAGATAGACGGCAACTTGGGTTGCAAAACGACCCAGGACTTTGCCGCTGGCATCCAGAGTCACAATCGTTTGTGGTGGTGAGGGTTTACGCATTAGTCGATGAATTCAAGCATTGCCTGGTGGCCGCCGTCGCCTTGGCGTTGGCCAATGAGCATGCGGCGAGTGTAGCCGCCTTTGCGCTCTTTGAACTTGGGGCCCCAGGTGGTAAGGAGTTTGTTGACTGCAGCTTCCGGCAAGGTGCGCATAAGCTGACGCCGGGCAGCCAGGGTGTTGCTCTTCGCCGTGGTCACGGCGCGCTCCACTAGAGGTTGCACCGCGCGGACTTTAGCCGTGGTGCTCACAATCCGTCCGGTCAGCACAACACTCGCCACCATCTGGCGCAACATGGCGTTGCGTGGTGCAGCTTTTCGATCAAGAGTGGGACGGGTCTTCCGGTGGCGCATACAAAATATTATTCAGCGTCTTCAGCTTTCTCTTTCTTGGTTGCTTTCTTTTTCTTCGCAGGTTTTTCGTCTGCTACTTCAGCAACCGCAACAGCAGGAACGGACTCGAGCAAATGTTGGAAGTGGTCAACCAGGATATGCGTGGCATCACCAAAGGCAGCTGCGGGGGTGATGGTACCGTCCGTGCGGATGGTCAATGTCACTTTGTCGTAGTTGGTCATTTGGCCAACGCGGACGTGCTCCACGGCAAAGTTCACATTGCGCACTGGAGTGTAAATCGCATCCACAGCAATCACGCCCAGATCCAACCGCTCTTTCTCGCGCTGCTCCACGGGGACGTACCCACGGCCAACGCCAACCGTGCACTCAATTTCCAAATCGGCAGCTTTGTCGGTTAGGGTAGCAATGACATGCTCAGGGTTGCGGATTTCAATGTTGGCTGGGCACTTAATGTCCCCAGCGGTTGCAACCTTCTCACCCTTCACCTTCAGCATCACGGTGCCGCCTTCCCCTTCGTGCACAGCCAAGCGTACGCCTTTGAGGTTCAAAATGAGGTCCACCACGTCTTCTTTCACATGTGGAACTGTGGCAAATTCATGCGTGGCATTGGTAATCTTCACCGCGGTAATTGCAGCGCCAGGTAACGAGGACAGGAGGACGCGACGCAGGGCATTGCCCAGCGTGGTGCCGTAGCCAGGGAAGCATGGTTCAATGACCACGTCCGTAACGTTGGGCTCGGTGTCGGTGAAGGAAATTTTGGATGGGAGTTGGATGCGTTCCATAAGCGTTTCGTAAACGAACTAGCGAGAGTAAAATTCGACGATGAGCTGCATGTTGAGCGGCTGCTGCACGTCATCCCGTTCGGGGAGCCGAGCCAGCGTGGCTGACACTTTTTCCATGTCCACGGTCAACCAGGTAGGCACGGCTTCGTGCACGCCTTTCAAACGTTCCTGCACCTGGGCTTTCACCCGGGCCGTGGGTTTGAGGGTAATCACTTCGCCAACTTTCAGGCTGAAGGAAGGAATGGTGACGCGCTTGCCATTCACCATGACCATGCCGTGGCCCACGTACTGCCGGGCCTGGGCGTGCGTGGCGGCAAAGCCAGCGCGGAACACGGCATTGTCCAGCCGGCGCTCCAGGAGCTGCAGCAAGTGCTGGCCAGTGTCGCCTTTCTTCCGCTTGGCTTTCACAAAGTAGTTTGAAAATTGCCGTTCCAGCAAACCGTAGATGGCGCGGGCTTTCTGCTTCTCGGCCAGCTGGGTGCCATACTCGGACATGCGGGACGCGCCCTTGGGGCCGTGCTGCCCGGTTGGGTAGGGACGACGGGTGACTGGACACTTCGCAGCGTCGCAGAGTTTCACGCCGTACCGACGGCAGCGCTTATGTTTTGGACCAAGAGTACGAGCCATAAGAAGTGTTAGACGCGGCGAACTTTAGGTGCCCGAACACCGTTGTGCGGAATGGGCGTGACATCTTTGATTGACGTAATTGCTAAACCATTGCCAACCAGGGCGCGGATCGCGGCTTCCCGGCCACTGCCAATGCCTTTGACGCGGACATCCACCTGGCGCAACCCCACGTCCTTAATCTTCTCCATGAGCTGGCGAACAATCACCCCGGCGGCGTACGGTGTGCCCTTCTTGGGGCCGCGAAAACCTGCGGCGCCGGCAGAGCGCCAGCCAATGACGTTCCCATTCAAATCCGCAATGCTCACAATGGTGTTGTTGTAGGTGGCTTGCACAAAAGCAATGCCGTGCTGCACGAACTTCTTGGACTTCTTGCGCTTCTTTTTGGCTGGAGCCGTGGCTTCCACCTCAGGTGCAACAGGAGCGCCGGGAAGTTCGGTGCTAAATTCGGGTAAGACTTTTGCTTGGTCGTCAGACATAGAGGCGGGTTAGGTCTTTTCTGCTGAAGGTTTGCGGCCACTGCCCATGGTGCGGCGGACGTTACCACGCGTGGTGCGGGAATTGGTCTTGGTGCGTTGGCCGCGAACCGGCAAGTTGCGCGCGTGGCGCATGCCCCGGTGCGAGTTGATTTCTTTCAAACGCTTGATGTTCATGAGAATGTCACGTCGCAGATCCCCTTCTACCTTGTGGCCTTTTTCCACCAGTTCACGCAACTTGTTCACGTCCGTATCACTCAGATCATTGGTCCGCGTCTGGGGATTCACTTTTGCCTCAGCCAAAATCCGCTCAGCCAGGGTGGGCCCAATGCCATAAATGTACCGCAAGGCAATGCGGATGGGTTTATTTGGAAGGGTGACACCGGCGATACGTGCAGCCATAGATTAGCCTTGACGTTGCTTATGCTTGGGGTTACTGCAAATGACCAGCAGCTTCTTGCCCCGTCGAATGACGCGGCATTTCATGCAAATGGGTTTAACAGAGGCGCGAACTTTCATACAGGAAATTACTTGCGGTAGGTAATCCGACCCTTGTGCAGGTCGTAGGGGGTCATTTCCAGAATCACCGAGTCCCCGGGGAGAATTTTAATCTTGTTCATGCGCATGCGGCCGGAGAGGTGCGCCAGAATAATGTGGCCGTTCTGCAAACGGACGCGAAAGGTAGCGGAAGGCAGGAGTTCTTCAATAATCCCATCAACCTCCAAAAAACCTTTCTTATTGACCCCGCGTGCTTCCGGCTTGGGAAGTCCATCTTGGGGTTTTCGGCGGAATCGAGCCATGCGGTGGAAAGTTCCTGGGTCAGGCAAACACCCGTCCGAAAACACCGAGGACGGTACTGTGCAACTACCTCCCAATACAAAGATGGGATAGTCAGTACACAGCAGCATCAGGACAAGGGCGAGCGCAACAGAGACCAGGTTGTAGAGAATAAAACAGCTACCAGTGGACTGTACCAGACCGCTGGAGGGACGTCAAGGGCTGGGGTGGAGGAATGGAATACGGGTAACGGTATCGCAACCCGTATCGGCAATGGGCATAGGATTTCGTAAAAGGTTGGGTTACAATTGCTTGATTCTTTAACGATTGCCGTCATCCGTGTAACGTATCTCGATACGGGGGGTATGGCTTACTTAAACAAACTCCTCCCCCCCCCTTTCGAAGGAGGGGGTAGGGGAGGTAACCCTAATGGAGGTGACAAGGTGGTGCACAACCAGAGCACCCTCTCCAGGGTGCGTGGATTGTTGGTCACGAGCCAGAGAGTCATCTTGGTTCCGTATGACAGCGGGATTGCCACGTCACTCGCCACCGCAGCAGCGGGGTCCCGCCAAGGCGGTGAAAGACTCGTTCCTCGCAATGACAGATTGTTGCAGGCTTCCAGGATCTCTACAGCTTTACCGCTCTATGGCTTTACAACTACCCAACCACTGCCTTTATCCGCCGTACCCCGGCGGAAACTGACTTCTCCGACTGGATCTTAAAGCTGCCCAGCTCCCCCGTATGCGTCACGTGCGGGCCGCCACAGAGTTCCTTGGAGTAATTTCCCACAGAATAGACCGTAACCTTCTCTGGGTACTTCTCTTTGAAAAAAGCTAAAGCCCCGGCTGCGAGGGCGTCTTTGATGGGCATTTCCTGTTTTTCCACAGGTAAGTCTTCCTTGATTTTGGCGTTCACAATGGTTTCCACCTGGAGAATCTGCTCTGGCGTCATTTTCTGGGGGTAACGGAAGTCAAAACGTAAACGCTCTGGGGTAATGTCTGACCCGTCCTGCTGCACCTCTGGACCCAGTACGTCGCGCAGAGCTTGCTGCAGCAAGTGGGTGGCCGTGTGCAACCGCGTGGCAATTTTTCGTTCCTCGTCCGTCAAATCAGCGCTGTACAAACCATGGCCGCCAAATTTGCTGGTGGCGCCGGCGCGGGACACACCGCGATGCTTGTCCAGTTCAATTTCAAAGTCTGCCTGGTCAAAGGCAAAGCCTTTTTGGCGCAACTGATCCACGGACGTGCCGTAGGTCGTGAACAATTGGACGGCTGCTTTGCCAGTAATTTGGATGTGGGACTCCCCTTGCGGCGTTTCCACTTGCCCAAGGACATGGTCCCGCGGCAACTGCTTTACCAGTTTGCCAATATCCATGAGCCGGACTTTCTCATAATTCCCATACTCTTTTTGGAAGTCTTCCAAAATCGCTTGGCGCTTCTGCTCCAGCTCGGGGTAGGCATGCCCGTACTCTTTCGCCACCGCATCAAAGACTGCTGACAAATCTGGATTTGGGTGGAGGTACTGGTCACAGGCTCGGCGAAAAATGCGGCGCAGAATGTAACCCTGCTCTTTGTTACTAAAACGCACTTCATCCGCGCGGAGGAAGATCGCGGCCTTCAAGTGGTCTGAGACAATGCGCAAGCGGCGCACATCTTCCACATCAACACCCGTCAACGCGAAGTGCGGGTCGGCTTTCACCACGTCAATAATATGTGCGAACGCTTCGGTTTGGAAAACGCTGTCCTTCCCCTGCAAGATCATAGCCAAGCGTTCCAAACCCATACCCGTGTCAATATTCTTCATGGGCAATTCAATATACGCGCCCTCAGCATTCTTCTCATACTGCATAAGTACCAAATTCCAGACTTCCAGGAACCGACCACAATTGCAATTGGGCAAGCACTTGGCCCCCAAGTCACACGGCGTACCCGTCCGGTCAATGTGGATTTCCGTACACGGGCCGCAAGGGCCAGTCTGGCCGGGTGGACCCCAGAAGTTTGCATCATGCCCGTACCCAGCAATGCGTTCCTTGGGCAAGTACTGCTGCCAGAGCTTGGCTGATTCACTGTCGGCAGGTAAGTGCGTTTTCACTTTCTTCACCCGCACGTCATCCCCGTGGAAGTACGTTGCCCACATCCGGTCTTCAGCGACGTGTGCCACTTTTGTGCAAAATTCCCAGGCGTAGGCAATGGCTTCTTTCTTGAAGTAATCCCCCACGCTAAAGTTCCCCAGCATTTCAAAGAAGGTTAGGTGCGTGGCATCCCCCACTTCGTCAATGTCCGAGGTGCGGAAGCACTTCTGCACGCTGGTGAACCGGCGGCCACCCAAGTCTGCCTTGGGATCCCGCTCCCCCAGCATGTATGGCTTGAACTGCTGCATACCCGCAGTGGTGAGCAAAACGGATGGGTCATTTGCGGGAATGAGCGAGGACGACAATATCACCCGGTGCTTCCGCGTTTCAAAGAAATGCAAGAATTTTGAACGAATATCCTTCAGCTGCATGTGTGCCTAGTGTACGCGAAAAACCCTGCCAAAGGCAAGTTGAGCTCCGCCAAATAATGCCTGTAATGAAAGAGGCAAAGGCAGAGCGAAACCCCGCAGCTGCATATTACTTTAACGTATGCGGGGTCAGCAGATAGCAAAACACGATCCAGGAGGGACCGTGTCATGGAAAGAACGAGACGAATGTACTGCCTTTGATGAAGTTACACTTAAATGCCGAGTACGTGTGCAAGCGCGTGACGCATTGGTTGAATATCGTACGCATAACCTTTTTCTTGCAAAACCTTTTCGGTATCGGCAAATTCCTGTTCGAACCGCTTTTGTGTACTGTCAATCATCTCTTGTGAGAGTCCCTCTCTCACTAGGAATTGCATCGTTCGTTGGTACATTGCGCTTAAGGTTTGGATCCGAATGCAGCAGATCATCAACGATGATGTTCTTGGTCCAATACCTGACGTCCGGAAGTACTCTGGGATTGAGGGGTGTGACTCCAGAAGTATTAGACACTTCTGGTGCCATTCAAGCGTTGCAGGCATAATCTCAGTGCCTCGCAAAGAGAGGAGCATTTCCAGAGCGTAACAGTGTGCCTCGTAACAGCGATCTTTCAAACGCTTCCTCATGAAAAGAAAAGATCGGATTGTCAGAACAAGAAGTACGAAAAATATCAGACCCACGACTACGTACATGGCAATGAAATGATTTGTAATGTTCTCCATTTTTTTCTCCTATTTGTTGATTTTCTATTCCTTCCTTCAAGGGTTATTTGAAAACCGCTGGAGGAAGGAGGGTACGAGGTTGTGAGGCTCGTACCCGGTTCCGAAAATAAATGTGCGACTTAAGCGGCCAACTTCACACCAATGAGTTGGTGAGAGAGGCCCTTGGGGTTGGGTACCAGTTGAATGTGCTGGTACGTAATGACCGAACTCTCAGGCACGTACCGAAGACCGTTATTGGTTCGGTTGGTGATATGCCGCCAGTAAATTTTCACTGACTGCACTTCTCCATCCAAACGGACTTTGGCAACGCCGACACCCATGGCAATGTTGAACCAACAAACGTAACCATGACCATTCTTCGGCGAAATGAGTAGCTCTCTTGGCTCGTGGTATGCGCTGATGGGCGGGAGAACCTTGACGAACTTTTTGGCTAGGTTCTCGATGTACGGCATGAGCGCGGTCCACTGGTGGATGCCTTGCGAGAAGTACGGGCAGCGTACCAGACCTTCCTGGTCACGGTAGCAAGTTCCGCGGTGGGTAACCTGCTGGCATAGGAAGAATCGGTCTTCCTGTCGTACCACGGAAATTTCGTACACCGAGAAGTCTCCATCCGAGCCAATGGCAAACACCTTGATATGGTTATCCGGATATGCTGGAACGCCTTGAGCGTTCAGCTTTACGGTGAACTCAACACTAACCACTTCGTCTTCCACGACCCAATCCCGAAGTGTGATAACCTTTTCACGCCCAGTTATTGAGAAGGCGAAACTCCGGGCAGCTTGTGCTGCAGTCGGTAAAACCGCAACACTGATGTCCAGCGGTCCGCGTAGGTCGGTCTCAAAGAAACCATCCTGAGCCACTGTGGCCTGCTGGCCGTTTACGTAGACTCTCTTAAACAAGCACATAACAACTCCTTGTTGTAAAGTGTTTTTATTTCAGTTTTAACTGCTGAGAATACACCAAAACCCCTTATTTGTCAAGGGTTACCACATTTTCTGCTTTTTTACTCGCCTAAGTGGGTTTGGAAAAAGCCCACAACTTTTTTGGCATACCTATCCCCGCCCGTGGCAAATGTATCATTATGCCCAGCCCCTTGGACTACCATTAGCTCAGCAGGGCCTGTGGCACTGCCTTGGACGCGCAGGGCATCCCAGAACGGTACGGTGCGGTCAGCAGTGCCATGAATGACGAGCAACGGAATGCTGCCAAGTTTGTGCACATTTTGGAAAGGTTTGATGTTCGCAAAGTACGCACCGGTCCGAACCTTAATGAGGTACAGCACTAAGTTCCCAAGTGGAAAAAAAGGAAATTTACCCAAGTACTCTTTGAAACTCATTTTAATGAGTGAGGTGAATTCCGCGTAACTGGAGTCCACAATAATTGCTCGCACACCTGGCAATTCACCACCCTTGAGCAAGGCGACCGAACCACCCATGGAAAAACCAAAAATACCCAGGCGGTCTGTATCAATGTCTTTTCGGGAGCGCAGGTAATCAACAGCACCCACCAAATCTCGCTGCTCTTCTTCGCCAAAGGTAATGTAGTCTCCTCCACTCTCACCTGAACCACGGAAGTCAAAGAGAAAGAGATTGTACCCTTGCGCGTGCAGGAGTTTGGCTTGGGGGAGAAGCTGGGTTTTGGAATGGCTGTACCCGTGGAGGAGGAGAATGGTTTCTGGCCGGTTGCCTTTGATGAAGGCACCAGACAGCTGTACCTTGTCCGTTGCAGCAAAGCGGACAAACTCTGGGTGGAAACCAAACGTCACCCAATCCTCCGGACGGATCTCCCGCGGACTTTTGATAAGGCTATCTGCAATTTTCCAGGCGGCCACGATGAGCGCGACCACCGCAGCCACGAAGAGAATGAGGGCAAGGTTGATGAGCATACAGCTACAGTTTTCCGTCGAGAGCAGCGTTGACCAAGGCGTCTGCCCGCTTGTTCTGCTCGCGCGGGATATGCTGGAAGGTTACTTTTTGAAACTGCTGGCACTGGTTCCATACTTGGGTAAAGAGTTTGGCCAAGTTTGCATCTTTCACCTTGTACCGCCGGTTGAGCTGTTCCACAACCAACAGACTATCCAGGAAACAATGCACCATGGTCGCGTCCTTTGCTTTTGCCGCATTCAGCGCTCGGAGTAATGCCGTGTACTCAGCAACATTGTTCGTGGCTTCGCCGATGCATTCGCCAACCGAAGCCACGGTCTGCCCTTCAATTTCCATGACGTAGCCAATGGCGGCTGGCCCTGGGTTACCCCGGGCGCCGCCGTCTGTCCACACTGTAGCCATGATGGGAATCATACGTCTAGATTGTGACGGTGAAGATCAACAACCTTCAATTGTAATTCCCGGGTTCCGTTCCACTCATTCTTGTCCACGGTGTAGGCAATATCCACTTTATCACCTACTGTCAGATCCTTCCCCCAAGTGAGCCCCGCGCCAAAGGCAATGAACTTGCGCACTTCGGGCACGACGTGGTTCACGTGAATGCGCAGGTGCTTCCCCTCTTTACCCACTGGTTGCAGGTCGGTGATAGTCATGTGCCGGGTGGCGAAGACGGGCTTGGGGTTACCTTCGCCAAAAGGTTCAAACTGATCCATCACATCAAAGAGCTCCCAGTCCACGTGCTGCAGCGGAATGTCTGCATCAATCCGAATGTCTTTTTCCAAATCAGCTTCAGTCACGCGCTCGCTGGTGTCCTGCTCCATTGCCTGGATAAATGTGTCCACCGCATCAACCCGGAGAGTGAAGCCGCACGCACCAGCATGGCCACCGTACCTCACAAGCAACTCTTTGTGACGGAGCAAGGCTTCGGTAATGTGAAACTGCGGAATACTGCGACCTGAACCCACAAACTCCTCCCCATGGGCAGACATGACCAATACCGGCCGGTGGTACGCGTCAGCTAACTTTCCGGCCACCAAGCCCAGAATCCCCACTGGCCACTGATCGCCTTTGGCAATGAGCATCCGCTTTGATGAGGTGACCTCGCCAATGGATTGCTTTGCTTCCCGCAAAATTGTTTCGGTAAGTTTCTGTCGTTCAGCATTGCTGGTATTCAACGCAATGGCCAAGGCAGTTGCTTCAGATGCATCTGGGGCGACCAGCAAACGGTACGCCGTACTGGCATGATCCATCCGCCCAGCGGCATTCAAGCGTGGGCCAATTTGAAAACCAATGGTGGTGGTATCAATATTCTCCTGCTTCATACTGCTGACCTCTGCCATGGCACGCAAACCCGGACGCGGCGACTTTCGCAGCACCACCAAGCCAAACTTCACCAGGGTTCGGTTTTCGCCAATGAGCGGCATGAAGTCCGTGATGGTGCTAATGGCTACGAAATCCAGCAGCCATTTTTCAAAACCTTCGATGCTTAAACCATTGAGTATTTTTTGTCCACACTTGCGGAGCAACGCCTGCGCAACTTTGAATGCCACGCCTGAACCAGCCAGGTGTGGGAAGGGGTAACCACAGTCAGGTAATTGCGGATTGATAATGGCGTACGGCTTGGGCATGACTGCCGGGGCGTGGTGGTGATCGGTAATGATCACGTCCATACCAAGCTCGTGCGCACGGGCGACTTCAGCCGCGTTGCTGGTGCCGCAGTCACAGGTGATAATGAGCTGCGCGGCGTGATTCTTCTTCAGGTGCTCAATGGTCTGCAGGTTCAGGCCATACCCTTCCCGTTCCCGGTGCGGCAAGTACACGTCCACGTCTGCACCCAGGGCGGACAGGGTAGTCGTCAGCACTGCGGCGCTGCACACACCATCTGCGTCGTAGTCACCGTGGACAATAATCCGTTCTTTCTTTGCAATCGCCTGGAGGATTCGATCCACGGCCTTCTGCATATCCCGAAACAGGAAAGGATCATGAATGTCCTTCCCCCAGTCGGGCTGCACAAATTCGTCCATCGTCGCTTGGGTACGAAGGTTCCGGTTCCAGAGTAATTGGAGCACAATTGGGTTGAGTTCTGGGAATTGCCGCCGCACCTCCTCAGGCACCGGCTCTGCCACCCGCCATGTCGTCTGCATATTCTGGTAGTATACCAGACTTTTTGGGTTTTCTACGCATAAAAAAAGGGAAGAAAAAGCCGTCAGTCAGGTGACCAACGGCTACTTTTTTCCAAACCCGGCAACGCAAGATGGGTGGCGAAAAAGTCCACACTTACTGCAGACAAGCCACGCAAAGGACGTTGTTGCTTCGGCATGTTGGAGTGTGCCTCCACACGGGCACAGTGGTTCGTGTGAAACGGCAATTGGGGGCGTACTGAACTTCTGACGCAACCAAGAAATGAGCATTTTCCTCCTCCTTGAGGGATAGAGACTAGGTTACTCCGGCGGCTGAAAAATGCAAGGGTTGCCAAAAACCCCCAAGCGCAGGGCTGCTTGACAATGGGTTAGCCAGACTAAATGAAGGTCTGCAGCGTCGCTGCAAGATCCACGGCAAGTGGCTTATGCACCAAGGGTTCGTGCCGCAATTCAGAGATCCGCTCTTCCAGGGTTGGACGGATTTCCCGGTAGAGCAGACCAGTGGGGATTTTGTCACCCCACTCCAGTGCTTTGGCAAAGGCTTCGGTTTTGTTCGTAAAGTCGTACGGTGTGGTCTCCACTTTGTACACCCGCTTGAAAAACCAGGAGAAGGTATTGTGATGGTTGAAGGTCACGCAGGGTTGCAGCACGTTGATATGCGCCATGCCTGGGTGCGCTACCCCGTCTTTAATGAGCTGGGTGAGTTGGCGCGTGTCACCGGAAAAGCCCTGCGCCACGAATGTCCCGCCGGCGGCAATAGCCAGAGCTGGAGGATTGATGGGCTGATCAGGTGCACCTTCAGGTGCAGAGCTGGTTTTCTCACCTTGCTCCGTGGTGGGAGAGGTTTGGCCTTTGGTCAGACCGTACACCTGGTTATCATGCACAATGTAGGTGATGTCCGGGTTGGACCGGAGCGTGTGGATGAAGTGATTCCCGCCTTCACCATACCCGTCGCCGTCACCGCCCACCACGATCACCTTCAGTTTTCGGTTGGCCAGCTTGGCGCCCACGGCCACTGGCAGGGCGCGGCCGTGCAAACCATGGAAGCCGTAGGACTTCACAAAGCTGGACATGTTACCAGAGCAGCCAATGCCGTAGACCACCAAAACGTCAGCTGGGTTCCAGTCCATTTCCGTGAAGGCATTTTTCAAGGCTGTCCAAATGCCAAAGTCACCGCACCCTGGGCACCAGGTTGGCACTTTCTCCGTATTGAATTTTGCACTCTGCTGGGGTGTGGTTTCCATAGGCTTAGACAATCCCTTTCACGTAGTCCACAATTTCCTCTGGCCAGAAAGGCCGACCATCATACTTCAAAAGTTGATGGTTGCACTGCAAGCCAGTGTACTCGCGCAGCACGCCGCCAAACTGGCCAGAAAAGTTATTCTCCACCAGCACAGTCTGCTTTGCGGCTTTGAAAAAAGTATGCATTTCCTCCACCGGGAATGGCAGGATGTACAGAGTTTGCAGAATGTTCACCCGAATGCCCATCCGGGTCAGCTTCCGCATGGCTTCGCGACATGAGAGCGTGGCAGAACCCCAGGTGACCATAGTAATATCCGCATCCGCGTCTCCGTACAAAAGGACACGCGGCGGCAGGTCTGCCATGGCCGCAGCGAGTTTCCGTTCCCGCTTCTGCACTTGGAGCACGCGCATTTCTGAGGTTTCGTCCGCATGGCCAATTGCATCATGCTCGTCAGAATTTGCCGTGTGCACCCCACCCGGCTGCCCTGGGACACTGCGTGGGGTAACCCCATTTGCCGTGTCTGCGTACCGTTGGTAGGTATCCACACCCTGCAACATCGCTGCATCAGCAAACCCGGCTTTGGTTGGCTGCAACTGCTCCAGCGCAAAATGTGGAGTACTCCAATGGCTCTCCGCTAAGTACTTATCCGTAAGGATAGTGACCTGCAAGTGGTAGGCTTCGGCAATTTGCATGGCGCGGGCTGATTCTTGAAATGCCTGCGTCACATCACCTGGCGCCACAATGATGCGGGGGAAATCCCCTTGCGAGGCATGCATCACCAAACGCAGATCCCCTTGCTCTGTCCAGGTTGGCAAACCCGTGGATGGACCGGGGCGCATGGCATTCACAATAACCAGCGGCACTTCAGCTTCTGCGGCCAAACCCACACCTTCGGTCATTAAGCAGAATCCCCCGCCAGAGGTGCCTGTGGCAGCGCGGGCACCGGCGTAGGCTGCGCCAATAGCCAGGTTCACGGCAGAAATTTCATCTTCTGCATGGCGAACCACAATGCCGTAGGTTGAGGCTACTTCCGCCAAACCCGTGAGAATGGAGGATGAAGGTGTCATGGGATACGCCGCGTAGAATTTCAAACCACCATGGAGCAGACCAAGGACAATTGCATCATTCCCCGTCATCACCATGCGCGGAGGAAGTTGCTGCGCTTGCATGCTCCAGCCAAATTGCTCTGGCACGTGCTCCATCACGTGCTGGTACCCGGCCATGCAAATGTCTTCATTCATTTTCACCACCGCCTCACCCTTAGCGCTAAACGTGTCGTGCATGACGCCGGCAATCAACTCCTTGGGTGCGCGAAGCAACCCCAGCGTTGCACCCAAGGCCACCGTGTTCCGCATGATATCTTTGCCACCCAAGTTATTCGCGATTTTCAAAAAAGGCACACCAATGACCTGGACATCTTTTCGATTCCCCAGCATTGCATCGTTGATCACCAGCTTGTCTGGGTCGTGCAGAATGACCCCACCTGGACTCAGCTCTTTGGCATGGAGCCGAACGGTTTCCTCGTTCAAAGCAACCAGGATTTCAATCCCCTGGTCGTGCGAAAAAATTTGCTCAGCATCCACCTGCACCACCTGGGTGTTGTGCCCACCCCGAATGAGGCTGGGGTACTCGCTGTAGTCCGTGACCCACAACCCTGCGCGTGTGCAAATTTTGCTCAGCATGGCGCCGGTGACCATTATGCCATCGCCAGCCTGCCCCCCAATTTTCCAGGTAAAACTATTGACCGTTGGTTTCATTGTTTCTAGTATAACATAAGGACAAAATCCAAATGAAAGTGAGGGAAAATGCCCGGGAAAATTCTCATTGTCACTCCTCCTCCTGGAGAAGCACCTGACTGGGTGCGTGAAGCTTGGGTAGGACTAGAACTACCTTTTGAGTACGCGAGCCCTGGCGGATACGTCGGGGGTGTACTGACGGGGAAACGAGTGAACAGAAGTGGCTTTCAGGTAAATACCAAAGAAGCCCTGAACATCTTACGCCAAAGCAACCAAAAAGCATGCGCCTGGTGGGAAAACAATGCGCCGCTCGTACACATGGGCGCATTCGTATTCGACAGCTCTGTTTGCCAAGTGCTTGACTAGCAACCTGACCTCCTGCAATTGCGGGAGGTCTTTTACATGCATCGCCTACCCTCCACTCGCAATTCGACGCAACTCAGCTTCGACCAATGGTCCGTCATACTCTCCGGCATGGGCTGATGTGCCAGCGTAACTGGGTCGCTTGGCATCCAAGTGTAGGTTGACGATCACTTCTTCGCCGCGCAAATCCGCATACACATGGTACCGCGGAAAGGGTTGGCCGCTCACCCGCCGCGCGTAACTTCCGTTGGGTTCAGCATGGTAGCCCAAACGTGAGAAGAAGACGCGGGGGTTGCCAACTGTGCTCAGCGGAATGGAAATTTTCATACAGGAAATTGCATAATCCGGGCATCCACAGGTGTTGCAGCTCGGTGATTGACCAGTACTGGGTTAAGATCCACACTCTGCACCTTAGGGTGTTTGGCAATGAACGAACTGAGCTTCGCAACCAAGTGCATAACTTCCCGGGTGGCAAATTCCTGGCCGCGCGCACCCCGGAGCACTTTCCAGACTGGTGAAGATTCCACAAAAATTTTTACATCAGCCAAAGTCATGGGCGCGCACGCGTAAGCCACGCTGTGCATGGCTTCCACAAAGATGCCCCCAAACCCCAGGACAATAATCGGCCCAAACTGCGGATCACGAACCGCACCGAGAATAAGCTCAACTCCGCCCTGACGCTGGTCTTGCAAAACAATATGTGCGTTAGGGTTCTTTAATTCTTTTCTGAAACGACGGGCAAACGTCGTATATGCCGCTTGCACCATGGCTGGGGTGTGGAGATCAACCGTTACTGCCCCTGCTTCGGTTTTATGCAAAACACTGGAGGCTTCTAGCTTCATGACAACCGGATATGCAAGTCGCTTGGCAACTTTCACCGCCTGTTGCGCTGACTGAATTGCGTAGGTTGGGAGCACGGAAATCTTTGCTGATCGAAGAAGTTTTGCGGCTTGGGCGCCAACCAGACTCGTGAGCTTTCCCGCAGATTGCGGTTGTAGCTTTGTCACTGGCCGAATGGGAAGTTTTACTTTGCTCATTCTGGCCAATGCCCCTGCGGCAAAAATGCCTGTCTCTGGGTAAGCGAAACCGGAGAGGTTTGCCTTCCGAACAGTATCCAATGCTCGCTGCACCTGTGCACCACCAATGAACACTGGGATAATTGGCTTGGGTGTTCGCTTTTGTATTTCGACAATCGCTTTGGCCACGAGGCGGCTCTGCGTCACCATTTGGTGCGTGATGCAAGCGACCACGATGTCTACCCCGGGATCTGCGACTACAACTCGTAAGGCGTCTGCGTAACGCTTGGGCGGCGCGTCACCAATAACATCAACCGGGTTGTGCACACTGGCAGCAGGAGGAAGCACTTTGCGCAGCGCTTGGATCGTCTTTGGCTTGAACGACGCGAATTGCAGCGCGGTTCCAGCCATAGCATCAGTCGCCAAAATACCCGCACCGCCAGCATTAGTCAAAATCGCCAACCGATTTCCTTTTGCCCGCTTGAGTTGCTCAAACGCCGCCGCAAGGGCAAACCATTCATCGGTAGTACGCACCACGGTACAACCCGCCTGACGCAGCAAGGCATCGGTCACTTCCCCACTCCCCGCCAATGCACCGGTGTGCGAGAATGCAGCTTTTGCGCCGGCGGCGGTCTTGCCCGCGCGCAAGATGATGACTGGCTTCTGCTTGGACACCTGCTGTGCCGTTTCCAAAAAAGCTCGGCCACTGCGGATGTCTTCCAAGTACATGAGGATAACCCCGGTTCCTTTATCTTTCCCAAACACTTCAAGCAACGCTTCCTCCCCCAAGACTGCCTTGTTTCCCAAACTCACCACTGCCCGGAAGCCAACGTGATGCTTCTTTGCCCACTCCATGTTGGCCACGGCAATTGCGCCGGATTGGGACAGGATGGTCACGTTTCCTACGTCTGGCATACCTTGGCTAAATGACGCATTGAGCTTTAGGTGTGGCAAAACCATGCCCAAACAATTTGGACCCAGCAGAGCCAGTTTTCCTTTTTTCGCAATCGCCATAATCTGACGTTCAAGCTTTGTGCCAACCATTCCGGTTTCCGCGAACCCGGCGCTAATGACAATTACTGCTTTGGCTCTGGCACGCACAGCATCCCGCAGCACCGCAGGCACGGTAACAGCTGGTGTAGCAATGATTACCAGGTCTGGACGTACTGGGAGGCTGCCAATGGATGCATACGCCCGCTTTCCTTCAATCCGTTTGGCCGTGGGATTAACCGGGTACACTTTTCCTCGGTAGCCAAAACCTAAGCAATTGCGGAATAGCACATTCCCAATTTTCTTTCGATCATGCGATGCGCCAACCACGGCGATTGATCTTGGATGCAAGAGTGCAGAAAAGTTCATGGTTACAGTATAGCGCGGTTGACAGAAATCATACATTCCATAAAACTACTAACACTGAAACACAAAATCAAGGAGGAAAAGTGAAAAATGCTATTGCCCAGTACTTCGCAAAAGCTCTGGGCTTACAACTGCGAACACGGAGAGCACTTGCAGTGGCTATTGGTTTACCAGACAAAAAGAAATACCGAACCCCATTCTACACTCGGGATCAACTTGCTTTCCTGGGTGACGGTGTTATCCATTTCTTTGTCTGTGAACAACTGATACGTCATGAGGGTCTCGATCCTGCGTTGGCCAGTAAGATGGCGTCAATGGGTTGGAGTAACAAACGCCTTGCTTCGATACTCCAAAAAAGTGCGGTAGATATTTATTTACAAGATCTTTTGCACAACCAAGACCTGCCGAACGCACATTCTTTAGGAACGACCTATGAGGCACTGGTTGGAGCCCTCTACATTGAGCGGGGTATACGTGAAGCAAAACGGTTTTTACAAGAAACGCTTCATCCAGAGATGCAGTGGAAGGCCAACGATAGAGCAATAACCTGTCCAATAACCGAACTAGCCAAGTACGTTCGACAGGTGTACAGGACATTCGTGGAATACCGCGTTTTCTTTAGAAATGGAAAATTTGTTGCCCAAGCACTTATTTTTCAACGGAGTTACGACTCCGCAACGGGAAAAACTTCAAAAGAAGCAAAAGTTCGTGTTGCGACAAATTTACTTGACAAAATCACTTCCAAAAAAATAGCGATTTCTGCACGGATGTGAGCTTGCGGCTTCAAAAAAACCCAGAAGATTTTTGGGTTTTTTCTTTACGAACTCAATAATGCGTGCGCTTCATTTTCTACGTTTCATTCTTCCCGTCCACCAGCTTCACCACCTTCTTGCACATCGCGGCCACGTCTAGGTTGTGGGTGACCATGAGGAAGGTCTGGTTGTGCTCCTTATTCAACTGCTGGAGCATGGCAATAATTTCGGCTGAGGTCTTGGAATCCAGCTCGCCAGTTGGCTCATCCGCCAGAATAATGGTGGGTTTGTTCATGAGTGCCCGAGCAATGGCAACTCGCTGCTGCTGGCCACCTGAGAGTTCATTGGGTTTGTGATTGCCGCGCTGGTGTAGACCAACCTGCTCCAAGAGTTCTAAAGCTCGCGTTTTTCGTGCTTTGGCATTGAGACCGCCATAGCGCCCAGCTTGCATCACGTTTTCTAACGCGGTGAGCGTGGGAATGAGGTTAAAGCCTTGGAAGATGAAACCTAGTTTTTTGGCGCGAACCAGGTGCGCTTCCTTCTCCTTCATTTTCATCACATCAATGCCGTCGAGTATGAACGTCCCGTTGTCTGGTTTATCCAGCAAGCCCAGGATGTGCAAGAGCGTGGATTTGCCGCCGCCAGAAGGACCAATGATTGCAGTGAAATCCCCTTCCTGGACGTCCAGGCTCACCCCCCGCAGCGCGTGCACGACGTTCGTTTTGGACATGCGGTACTGCTTGTGCAGGTTTTCGGTATGAATCAAAGTTCGGTTCATAAAGGTAAATTACAGTTCACGAATTGCATCAACCGCATTCATCTTGGATGCACGGACGGCCGGCAAGAGACCTGCGACCAAACCCAAGACCAGGGAGAAAACCACCACCCCAACCATGAAGCCAGGAGTAACCAGGAAGATCTCAGCTCCACTCTTCGCCGTTTGCCCGTTGATGAAGAAAATTGCCAGCAGGCCAAAGCCCATGCCAATGAGCCCACCCAAAATCCCAATGGCACCAGCTTCCAAAGTGTAGTCCCACGCAATGGAACGGTTGGAGGCACCAATGGCTTTCTTAATCCCAATTTCCCGCTTCCGCTCAGAAATGGACATGACCATGGTGTTGATAATGGAGAAGCCACCCACAATCAACGCAATGACCGCGCTCCCAAGAATAATTGCGTTGAAAATCGCTGAGGCTTTATCAATGGTCTCCCCAAGTTTGATGGGCGAGAGGACAATGACTTCATCTTTGAATTGATCCTTGATCCGATTCGCCACCACATCTGGGTCTTGACCATCCTGCCAGGAAACAGCACCCATTTGCGTCACGTCTTCTAGCTTGAACGCGCGTGCATCCAAAACCTGCTTCCGGGTTGCTTCAGGCAACTTTGCCAAATCTGCATCAGAGATTTTCGCTGCTTCGTCTGAGCGTTCTTTCAAAGACTTAAGGAAAGGGTTGGATTCCACAAGCAGCTCACGTGCAGACTTGAGGGACATGAATACGTACTGGTCAGGCCCCGTGAGGGTTTGATCAATAATCCCAATCACTTCAAACTTCCGACCACGAATTTCCGTTTCATCACCAACCTTCAATCCTTTATCAATAGCAATGGTGTAGCCGACAGTGACCTGGTTATCCTTGTCCCCTTTCGCCAGCATTCGCCCAGCTTTCATATCCATGGTCTTCCAGTTCCGATTTTCATAGGTAGAGTTGAGATCCATACCTTCAATGGTCGGCGGCGGACCAAAACTAAACTCCCCGGTTGGATTATCTGGGTCTGGTTCCTTCAAAGCTAATTCCACGCCAGCCGCAACTGCCTGCACACCTTCCACCTTGCTGATTTGCTGCAGGGTATCAACCGGCAAAAACGCGGCACCGCCCATGGAGGTGAATGACGTCCCTTTGGGCATGAGCGTAATCTGCCCGGTAATGAAGCTCTTCCCCCCGGCAATCATTTTGTTGAAACGGAGTGCCATGGAACCCATAACCGTAAACGCAAAAATGCCCACGGTGATACCAACGATGGTCAGCACAGTTCGCATTTTCCGCCGAAACATGTTTCGAAAAATTTCCATCATATGTGAGAAAAAAGTAATTACCTATAGTGAGAGGCTGTAGAATAGTATTAAACTCCTACGTAAAAAGTCAAGACTGTTGTCTTTCGCACCAGGTTGAGCTTATGCTTTCTTCACCACAACCACAGAACAATTGGTCAGCACCGCCGCTAAAGCGCCAATGGCAGCCAAGTAGGGGGCAAGCAAGAAGCCAACCGCACCCAGGGTGACAGGAATTTCCAGGACTGACTCCCCTTTCTCGTTCTTAATGATGATCCGCCGAATGTTCCCTTCGTGGATAAGTTCCTTCACTTTTTCCACCAGCTTTTCGCTGGTGATTTTAAATTCTTCTTGGGTTTCGGGCATACAATAATCTGGTTATTTGCGATACTTTTATTCTATCATAAAGTAGTAATTGGCCTGCTTTGCACTATACATAGTTTTCCTTTTGCAAAAGCCCACTCAATATCTTGGGGCTTTTTGTAATGCTGCTCAATGGTCAGACAAAGTTTTGCTAGACGTAACACGACTGCATCAGAAAGTTTTTGCAAACCAATTTTTTGACGTGGTACTTTTGTCTCCTTTGTACCGGTTCCTGAACGGACAATCTGCATGTGCTGCTCGCTAATGCGACGTTCGATGATGTTCCCACTTTTTTTATGCACCACGAACATATCCGGAGTAATTTTTCCACCCACAATTGCTTCACCCAATCCATAGCCTGCTTCAATGACCACATGATTTCGATTTTTGGTTACCGGATGTACGGTAAAAGCTACACCAGATACTTCGGATTGAATCATCGTTTGCACTACCACCGCTACAGATACTTTTCTCTTCTGGAATTTCTTTTCAAATCGATAAAAAATTGCTCGAGGGGTAAACAGCGAAGACCAGCAGTTCCGAACTGCTGCCATAACATTCTGCGGAGTCACGTTAAGGTAACTTTCCAGTTCCCCTGCCCAAGAAGCATCAACCCCATCTTCAGCCGTTGCGGAAGAGCGTACTGCTAAAAAATGTGCTCCTAATTTTGAAACTTGCTGCTGAATGGCTTTCTGTATTTCACTGGGAATTTTGGTTCGACGTATGACCTGTCGGATTTCTTTAGAAGCGACAACGACAGACTTGGTTTGTCGGGAATCTACCTTTCGCAACGTTGATCCAATGATAGTTGCAATACTCCCTTCAAGAATAAACTTGTCAAATGCCGTGGCAAGAATAACAAAGCCTGGGGGAACAGGTATCCGCGCTTGTGTCATTTTTCCTAATGATGCGCCTTTACCCCCAGCCATGAAAGAATCTGATTTCCTAATTTTCGCAAATTCTTTTGTATACATTGTATTCATGTATTACTTGTTTTTCAACACCTGCACAACACCATGTTTAGCATCCACTCGCACCTGCATGCCATCTTTCAACACCCTTGTAGCAATTTGCGTTCCCACAATACAAGGAATTTGTAATTCACGAGAAATAATTGCGGCATGGCAAGTCACCCCACCTTCGTCAGTGATGATGGCGATTGACTTTTTAAGTAGGGGGACAAATTCAGGCCGTGTCATACTGGTAACTAATATATTCCCTTTCCGGAAGCGGTGAAAATCTTTTTCACTCAGAATTCGTTGCACTTTCCCTTCCACGACGCCTATGAATGCAGTTGTCCCTTGCAGTTGAGTAGACCGAGCCTTCGACCCAACGGCTCGTAGTAATTGCTTCAATTCTTGGTTATAGGCGCCGGATCGGATATGGACAGCATTTGGAAAAAAGTAGGCGTTCACACCTCTTCGTTCCCGGCTACGTAAAACTTTTAGATAGGAAGGTTGACGAACCACCCCTTCCTCAAGCTCAGCATAAAAAACATACGGGGATAGTTGCGCTGGGATTTTATTTCGTTGCAGCACCTCCCGAGTTGCAGTGTTTAAAAGCACCAACAGTTTATTAAACGGGATTTTTCGGAGATCCCGTAAAGCAATACTCGCTTGGACAAAAGCGAAAACTTTACGCTCCTGCGGTAGTAACTTCTTCCAAAAATGACGTATAACCTGCTCTGATTTTTTTGTCATTTTTTGCATTTGCCGTAGTGTTTGGCGCATTGCCTGTACACCACCTTTTTGACGAATGAAACTATGTGCTCGGGTTTGTGCTTGTATCTCGGTTGGGCTGGAAAAGTAATCACTGAAGAGAAATTGCGCATCATGATTCGAATATTTTTTAAGGAGTAACTTGTGAGCATGCTGAGAAAATGATGCGAAGGTTGGTACCACAACTTTTTGCAAGAAAGAATTTTCTATACTCGCTCTTCCACCACTTTCGCGAAAGTAAGTTTGTATTTGCGGAATATCCAATGACTCGGTATACACGGTCATCGCCAAAAGACGGGCAATCTTGTCTAAAATTTCGGAAATGCACTTCTGTAAAGCTTGTTCATCTAATTGACGAATACGCTGTTCATTGAACTTGCTATATAAACCATCAACCACCCTCCACAACTTCTGAAAATCCTGTACATTTGGGCTTTTTTTCGTATTTCGTTGATGATATGCACTGAACGTACGACGAGTGGTTTCTTGATACTTTTGTAATGAGAAAAAAGAAATACCATGCTTCTTTTGGCTAAAAAAAGCAAGGGATCCAAAATCCATTTTTCCGTAGTATCGTCGGGTATAGGCTGGGGAACACCCTTTTAACAAACAGGCAAAATTGAGAAGCGAGAGGTTCCCTTCCTGCTTTGTGAGAAGCTGATTTTGACCTGCATGTAGAAAACGATCAGCAAAACGTTCATGCATATGCTTGCTTATTCACCAATGCCGCTAACCACTTCACATGGTAGGAAAAATCCTTTTCGGTTCTGCTGTTATCTTCGTACAGTTTTGATAAACCTAAGCGCGTTCCAAAGAGAATTTTCCCACCACAGAAAAGGAGGACCCGGAATACTTGGTTGCCAACCATACCATTGACCGGACAAATTATATTTGCGCCCGCTTCAATTGCTGGGTTCAAATCTATTGCCCAGTGCTTTGCTTGGAACCCCTGCGCCTGCAGTTCCTTCACAATCCACTCAGCATCTTCATACGTTTGATTGAGTATTCCAACCACCCCTTCACGAATATGCTTTTTCCGAGGGTAAGTTTCATGTCGCTCCCCAGAAAAAACAGCGAGGTTCGGAGTTACATCCCAAGATTGAAGAAAACCAGCAATTTGTGATGACGACAGCAGCCGATCTTCTTTTTGCCAATTCTCCGGGTTGCTTGCAGAGGTGAGGAAAAAATGAAAACCATTCGGTGACGCCAAAAGTGCAGGTGCAAAAGTGTACTTTTCCCCTGTCAACTCGGTGTATTTTTCGTACGTTTTAAAGTCATCAACTGTCCCGCGGATAATAGCATCAAACTCTCCTTTTGCTAGGAGTGTTGCTAAGCGGACTTCTGGTTCGGGGTCAACAATCACTGGGAAATCTTTCAAACCTTGAATGGACGCAGGTCCAACCAAAGTTATTTGGGCATACTGTTCAACTTGCTTTAAGCTGTTCAGAATTGCATCATCTGGTGAAGCCAAACCCATGCCAAGCCGAATTTTCCCCTTGCTGGCAAATGCGGTGATCTTCTGGTCAAACTCTTGGAAAAAAGTTTCGGACATAGTAAGTGTTGAATTACTTCCGCTTCAAGAGCTCATTTACTTCAAGTGATGCACGTTCAATAATTCTCTGCATCAAAGTGATTTTTTGCGGATTGTAAGTGAATTTTTCCCAACTACTTCCCTGCCTGTCAACATAAGCACTCTCATTCATTTCAATTTGTATTGCGTTTGCCCCTTGCTCACGCGCACCCCAAAATGAAATATTATGCACTCCTTTTAAGAACTCATTTTGACTAACCAATGGGCCTTTCATGCTTGTTTGAAGTAACGCCTGATCTTGCTCGGAGAGTTCTTGGAATCCACGTTCAAGTCCTACCCGAAAACGCTGCATGATGTCTGGGTCGCAACCTTCACCATCACGGTCTCCCAAAATGAACATGGGGAGGAGTTCAGGTTGGTCTATACCATAATGCTGGTAGTACTTTCGTAAATCTTCAACAACTGGAAATGAATGACCATCGAGAATCAATACACGCTCAGAGGGTGAAGCACGTCGATCAAGCATTGTCCCTACCGTTCCCATCATTCGATTATAGTAGGGTAGGTAAAACTTTTTCGCATACTCTTGAATTTCATCAGCGGACGGCTCACGTTCATACATTGGACCCATATTTGCCCCGGTTTTCCAAAGTATTTTTCCAGGCGCCTTTCCGGGTTCAAAAGCTTCCTCTGGACGAAAATCTGGTGCTCGATTTGGATCAACAATGTACCGTGAAATTTTTGTTTCAACCGAAGGAATTCTTTCACTTCGAAAAATATCTGGCGTATTCAGATCAATCATGACTGATGTCTCTCGCCCCTCTTCGGTCATTCGGTCGTGCAGCTCTTTGGGGACAAGCTCGCCGCCATGGGGTACCCCGTACAGTACATTGGGCGCATTCTGCGCTTGCAACGGTTCCAAATGCTCAACCACAGATTGTTCACCTGTAATCTCTACAACGCGTTGATCTTCTCTTGATGGTAATCCGCGTTCCTGAAATGCATTAACAACCGAAACGGGCTCACGTTCCCGTGCTTCTTGACCCTCTTGGATGTATGGAAAGTGTTCAGATGATTCTGGCATATCGTGTATAAATTATATCCTTCGGTACAGAAACTATACCGCCATAAATACAGTTCGTCTATGCAATTTTTTCACTCTACCACGACCCCGCTGTTCCCCAACACGCCCCAATTCCACAGGAACGACGCCTTGGTAAACCGGTGCTCACCAGAGAGCGGATCTTGGGTGATGATGACCTGAGGGTTATCAATGGAGCCTATGTAGCCCATGACCACGAAGACGTGCTCCCCCATCACGGCCACCACGTTCCCGCCGCTTGGGGTTTTCCAGTCAATCCGCTTCCCAGACCCAGCTGTACCCCAGACAATCACTGGATGCCCGGCTTCCACTTCAGTAAGCAGTTGCCGCAGGGACCAACCCGTAAACCACCGTGCTGGCCGGTACGCACTAATAGCTTTTGCAATAGGTTGCCAGTACACACCGTACCCAGTGCTGGGTTGCCGGCCATTAATGTCTCCCACAAAAGCTACATGCGGGTTTCCCCAAACATTCCCCTGTTTCTTCGTTCGGTCAAAACCCACCGCGTCAATAATGGCTTTCTCGGTAATAGACACCTTGTAGTAGCGCAGGGCCATAACCGCAGTAGCAGCTTCACAACTCAGACTCCGTTCCTGACGGTGGAAGGGCACGGCAATGCGGGTGACGGCTAATTCGGTGGAAAAGGTGTACGTTGCATCCTGCGTTGACGGCAAACCCGCTGGGCTGGTTATTCCAGAACCCAAGGTGACGCTGTACGCTGTACCCAACGTCAATGCAGTCTTGGGTGTAAATGATAAGACATTCCCTGCCCAGCTCATAGTCCCCTCCACCTTTGGCGTAATGCGGAAATGCGCTTCGGCACTGGCATGGTCCACTACTTGATTGAAGGTGTAGCGCAGCTTGGATCCGACGCGGACGCCACCGCTCCCATGTGCTGGACTCACCCCTGTCACTGCAACTGGTTCAATAGTGCGGAACTGTGATACGACTTCGGCTGGAATAAATCCTCCTGTGGTGGTTTTCAAACCTTTGGGCACACTGACGGTGTACGTTGTTGCTTGTACAAGATCACTTGGGGCAAACTGCACGGTCTGTGCATCAACTTGCGACCAGTTCCCTGTTACCTTTGGCGCAATTGCTACATTTTTTTCAACATCCGCAACTGCAACTGGCTCAGAAAAGGTTAACCGTACGGGCGAGGCGAGCGCTACTCCAGCTCCTTGTGGTTGCACGGCGGAAAGGCCAGGTGGCTGACGCACGGTATACGTCGACCGATGGATTTCCTCAGGCTCGCCTTGGCTGGCCACAACGTCAGAATCAAAAATGAACTGCTGCGGCGTTCGCGACACCACCAAGGTTACCGGTTGCCCCTGCGTCAACAGTTGCTGCGGTTGAACGTGTAAGGTACGTTGATCTGCTTGCGCGGTGACGGTCAATGCGCCCGCAGGCTCGGTTTGCACCTCAAAAGTTGCCGCTCGATCAATTGCTCTGTCCAGCACCACATCCCACTGCTGATCAGCCGGAATTTCCTGCGTCGATCCTGGCTGCACCACAGCGACTGCTGGGAGTGCTTGTGTAGTAAAGGTGAAAGTGAAAGTTTTTGGTCCACCAAAAGGCCAGAGCATCCGCCGGACATTTTTCACTTCAACCGTGTACGTGGTGTTTGGTAGCCAGGTATGCTCTGGAGTTATCACCGCATCCGTGGCTAAATGCCGTTGCTGGAGAAAATTGTGGTAGGAAATCTGCGGCTGCACTGCAGGTGAAACCGTTACGTCCAGCTTTCGCTCCACAGGCCAGGCAAACTCCAGTTCCAGTGGGCTATCAATGCGGTACAGGCCATTCTCGCGCAGACCGGTCAGCGATGGTACTGGTGGCCGACTTGCCATGAAGAGCACGACCAAAATGGCAATGGACGCCAGTCCGGCAATGCCAAACGTCCAGTGGTGCGCTGGATGGATCCCTTCAAGTTTGCGGGTGAGGAAGTGAATCATGGCGAGGAGGTTACTAACTGAGCAAATTTCTCCCGGTCATTTCTTCTGGCACAGGCAACCCAAGGGTTTCGAGTATCGTCACTGCAACATCCGAGAGTATACCAACCGGTTGGACGCTTGTCAGTACCTGCGTCCCGCCCGGGAGCAAATAGGGCGAGGTGTCTTTCCAAGCCTGACTCAGCGCAATGAATGGCACTGGGCTGGTACTATGCTCCTTATCAATCGAGCCAGTTTGCAAATTCAACAATTCTTCAGCGTTACCGTGGTCTGCAGTAATGAACGCGACGCCATTCACCGCAAGTACTGCTTCGCTCACACGCTGCAAACATTCGTCCAGAATTTCCATGGCTTCAATGGTTGCTTGCATGTTCCCGGTGTGGGCGACCATATCCGCATTGGCAAAATTGACGACGTAGAAGTCATACGCGGCTTTGGCTAATTCCTTTTCCAACCGCTCGGTAATTTCCCGCGCAGCCATGGCTGGCTTTTGGTCATAGGATGACACGTGTGGACTGGGAATGAGAACATGCTCTTCTCTTGGATACGCCTGCTCTTGCCCCCCATTGAAGAAGTAGGTAACGTGCGCGTACTTCTCGGTTTCCGCAATGTGCAGCTGGGACAACCCCGCATCGGCAATGACACGTGCTACAGGAAAGGCAACTTGCTCCGGTGGAAAAGCTACCGTGACTGGCAAATCTTTATCATACTCCGTCATGGTCACGTACGTGAGATTCTGCATGTACGGCCCTCGGTCAAACTTTTCAAAACCCGGCAACGTAAAAGCTTTGGTTATTTGTCGCATCCGGTCTGGCCGAAAATTGAAGGTGATGACACTATCCCCGTCCTGAATGGTCGCGACAGGCTTTCCACTGGCATCCGTGATCACGGACGGTACGCACTCTTCATCCAGCACTCCCTTCGCGTAACTTTGCTGAATGATGACTAAGGGATCCGTCCCTTGCACGTCAGCTTTGCCACGAACCAGCGCGTCGTACGCCTTGCTAATGCGCTCCCAACGATTGTCCCGGTCCATGGCCCAGAACCGGCCCGCAAGCGTCGCAATTGCCCCCACGCCAGTCTCTTGGATATGCTGCTGCAATTTCGCAATGAAGTTTTCCGCACTCTTGGGTGGGGTGTCCCGTCCATCCAAAAATGCATGGACGAAAACCTTGGCCACCCCTTCACGTTTGGCAAATTCAAGCAGGGCATACAAATGCTCATTGAAACTATGCACCCCACCAGAACTCACCAAACCCATCAGGTGCAGTTGCGAATCTCGCTGCTTTACATTTGCTACTGCCTGCTGAAATGCCGCGGTGGTGAAAAACGATCCATCGGCAATCGCTTTGTTAATCCGTGGTAAATTTTGGTAGACAATTTTGCCTGAACCAAGGTTGATGTGCCCTACCTCAGAGTTCCCCATCTCCCCCCAGGGCAAACCTACTGACTCCCCTGAGGCTTGCAAGGCCATGGTGGGAAAATGCGTGCACAACGATTCGTACGCAGGGAGCTTTGCCATGCTAAAGGGATTGCTGCGCGAGACCGGAGCTAGTCCCCAGCCATCAAGGATGATGAGCACGACGGGTCGATTTTTTGGAGTAAAGGTTTCAGGCATACCGTTAGGAGCAGAGCAAGCTCTTGCCTGTCATGGCCGCGGGTTGCGGGGTGTTCATGAGGTGGAGAATGGTTGGCGCAATATCTGCCAACCGACCGGTTTTCTGCAAACGCACTTTCTTCAGGTGTGACCCAACAACAATGAAAGGAACTGGATTTGCGGAGTGCTCGGTATCCACTTCACCGCTGCGGACATTCTTCAGTTCTTCAATGTTGCCGTGGTCTGCGGTAATCACTAACGTGCCTTTCACCTTCTTCACCAATGCTGATAATTTCCCAAGGGCTGCGTCAACCGCTTCCACAGCTTTCACTGATGCGTGGAAGTGCCCAGTGTGCGCCACCATATCTGGGGCGGCAAAATTAACGGCGATGAAGTCGTGTGCATGTTGGGAAACATCCCGTTCCACACGTCGTACGAGTTCTGCCGTTGCCATTGCCGGTCGAGTATCGTACGTCATGACTTTTGGTGATGGAACAAACACCCGATCTTCACCTGCAACGGCATGGTCATACCCACCGTTGAAGAAGTAGGTCATGTGCGCATACTTCTCACTCTCGGATATGTACAACTGGCGGTAGGCCTTCAGTGCAATGGGTAATGTATCGTTGATATCCCGGCTAGGGAAAGCCGAAAGTACGCCGGGCAAGTCTGGTCCGAAGTCGGTCATGGCAACGAATACCAGGTTCTTGATGACTTTCTTTCGCCGAAAGCCAGAAAAATTTGGCTGGACAAAAGCCTTCGTCAATTGCCGGGCGCGGTCACTGCGGAGGTTGAAGAAAATGATGGAATCATTGTTCCCAATAGTCATGGGCTTCTGCTTGTCCTTCACAATCACCGTAGGTTGAATAAATTCATCACTCTCATTCCGGTTGTAGGCTTCCAAAATGGCTTCATCTGCACTTGCTGCCCGTAAACCTGTGCCCAGGGTGAGCATGTCGTACGCGCGTTCAATGCGCCGCCAATGTAAAGCTCGATCCATGGCAATGTACCGTCCGCACACCGTGGCAATGTTCGTGTGGTGCAATGTTCGCTCCAGCTTACGCAGCAGCTTGATTGCGGAAAAACGCGGGCTATCCCGGCCATCTGTGAACAAGTGCACCGCAACGTGCGGGAGTTTGGAAAGGTGCGCGTAGGTGAGCAGCGCCAGTAAGTGATCAGGATTTGCGTGCGCGCTCTGCGCATTGCCCAGCATGCCCATGAGGTGCAAAGTTGACTTGTGCTTCTGCACGTGCCGAACCGCTCGCTGGAAAGCGGTGTTACGGAAAAAGGAACCGTCGCTAATAGAACGGGAAATGTACACTGCATCTTGGAGCACCAGGCGACCAGCACCAATGTTCAAGTGCCCGGCTTCGGAATTGCCGTCCTGCCCACGCGCCAGGCCAACATCCTTCCCACTCGCTTGCAATTTCGTCCAGGGTGACGTCCGAAGGAGTCGGTTGTAATTGGGCGTCTTGGCAACGGATATTGGATTCCAGGCGCCAGGTTTCCCAATCCCCCAGCCATCCATGATGACCAGGACCAACGGCAGCTGAGTTTTGACCACTTGGCAGCGCTCAGGCATGGAGGTCGTGCCAGATTTCCAAGAGCCGGTTGTACTTTGCCAAACGCTCGCCCCGGGACAGCGAACCAGCCTTCAGGTAGTCTGCGCCCATAGCCACACTCAGGTCAGCAATTGTTGTATCAGTTGTTTCACCAGAACGATGGGAAATGATTACCTTGTACCCAGCTTTTTGGGCCAGGCGAATTGCGTCAACGGTTTCCGTCAGCGTGCCAATTTGGTTCACCTTAATGAGAATGGCATTGGCCACTTTCTCTGTAATGCCACGTTGCAGCCGTTTCACATTAGTGACGAATAAGTCATCACCCACAACCATCATTCCAGCCTTGCCCAGCGCGGCAGTATGCGCGGGCCAGTGCTCCCAATCATCTTCACCCAAACCATCTTCAACAGAGACTAGGTGATGCTTTGCGTTCCACTCTTGATACAGCGCGGTCAGTTGGTCCGCACTCAAATTCTGCCCTTCCAGTGCCAGGCGGTACGTCCCGTCAGGTTGCTGAAATTCGCTGGCAGCTGCGTCCATACCCAGGAATACGTCAGTACCTAATGCTTGTCCGGCTTGGGTGATGGCGTCTTCCAGTAACTGAAATGGCTCACTGTTGCTTGTCACGCGCGGCGCGTAGCCGCCTTCATCGCCAACGAGCGTTGGCAAATTTTTCCCCTTCAGCACTTTTGCCAAACTGTGGAACACTTCCGCGGCTTTGCGCAGCTGCTCAGGAAAATCACCTGGCGCAGGAATGAGCATGAACTCTTGGAATGAGAGACCGGAATCGGCATGCACCCCACCGTTGATCACGTTGCACATGGGTGTAGGAAAACGAAACCCAGTGGTTGGATACCCGTACTGCGCGGCCAGGAAAGCGTACAAGGGTTGCTTGGCAGCTATTGCAGCCGCACGTGCCACGGCAAGCGAAACGCCCAGACACGCGTTGGCACCCAGGTTCGATTTATTTTCTGTCCCATCAGCTTCTCTTATTTTCTGGTCAATTGCCGCAAGATCTGCAACCGACATCCCAACAATGGTCTTTGCAAGTGGACCTGCAACATTGGCAATAGCTTTCTGAACACCTTTGCTGCCGTAGCGTTTTGCATCACCATCACGCAGCTCCAGTGCTTCGTGCGAACCAGTGGAGGCTCCGGACGGCACGGCTGCTGTGCCAACTGTCCCATCATCCAGGGTTACCGAAACTTGTACGGTGGGATTGCCACGAGAATCAAGAATTTCTAAAGCGTGGATTGCGGTAATTGTTGGCATAGAAAAAATTATGCGTTTTGAAGAAGTGGCACAATACCCGGGAGGGGTTTGCCTTCTAAAAATTTCAACATGGCGCCACCGCCAGTAGAGGCAAAAGTGATGTTCGAACCCAAACCCAGCGCATTCACTGCATCCAGGGTTTCGCCACCACCCACCACCGTCGTTGCGGAAAGGCCGGCGACGAACTTCGCCACCTCGTCTGTGCCTTTGGCAAACTGTGGCAATTCAAAGTACCCCATGGGTCCGTTCCACACCACGGTTGCCGCTTGCTGCAAAATGAGCTTGTACAGCTCCACGGTTTCCGGTCCAATATCCAGAATGAGCTGGTCATCGGGCACATTCCCCACGGCCACGGTCTGCTCCGGTGCATCAGGCTCCAGCGAATGTGCAATGACCACGTCCACCGGAATCCGGAGTTTATTCGTCGTGAGGGTCAGATCCTTCACTGCTTCCACCATGCTCTCTTCAACCAGTGATTTACCAACCGCCACGCCCTGGGCTTTGAGAATCGTGTTCGCCAGTGCGCCACCAAGCAGCAAGTAATCCACGTGCTCCAACAGCGCCCGAATGACCGGCAACTTGGTGGAAATCTTTGCCCCACCAATGATCCCCACCATCGGCCGTGCCGGTGCTTGGAGAATGCGGTCGAGGTATTTCACTTCCTTTTCCAACTGAAACCCAGCCGCGGCAGGCAGGAGTCCAGCTAACTGACCCAGGGACGCTACAGAACGGTGGCACTCTGAGAAAGCCTCGTTGACGTAGCAATCCCCCATTTTCGCTAAGTCTGCTGCAAAAGCTGGATCGTTGGCCTGCTCGCCCGGGTGGAAGCGGAGATTTTCAAAAAGGGTAATGTCTCCTTGCCGGACTTTCTGGCTTCGAGCAATAGCTTCAGGTGTGCCAGGAACCTCGGATGCAAACTGCACGCCAGGTAGACGCTCTGCCAGCACCTCAAACGCCGGACGCAAACTAAATGCTGGATCCACTTTCCCCTTCGCCTTGCCAAAGTGGGTGATGATGACAATTCTACACTGCTGGTTCCGGAGGTATTCCAGGGTTGGCAGCGCTGCCAAAATGCGGCTTGGATCGCTCACCTTCCCATCGCGCAGCGGAACGTTAAAATCCGCCCGGACAATCACCTGGCGGCCGGTTACTGACATATCCCGCAATGACTTGAGCTGCATAGCGTCAACAAAAAATCTGGAGGGGAAGCTGCCTGCTTGCAAGATGTATCATACCATTTTTATGACGATTTTCCAAATGCAACACACCTATGATAGACATGACAAAAAGGCAGCCTTGCAACCACCTTTTTTAAAAAACCTCTATAGCTCTAAAGCTTTACGGCTTTAAGGCTCTCTCCTCCCCCTACTCTTCCTTCGCCCCAATGGGCGTACCAAGTTTCCCAGACTGGCGCCACGCTTGAGCCAGAGCAGAAGCTTTCATGAGCGAATCAAAGGATTCACCGCCATCGCCCCAGGCACCGGTGAGCTTTTCAAAGGTCATGGTCCCCTGCTGCACGTAGTAGTTGTTCAAATCAGTCACTTCCAATTCGCCTCGAGCTGAGGGTTTGAGAGTCTTCACCACGTCAAAGACCGTGCCGTCGAACATGTACACGCCAATGACCGCAAAGTTCGTTTTTGGCTCCTGCGGCTTTTCCACGATACTAAGGATCTTGTCACCCTGCACTTCAGCAATGCCAAAGGACTTTGGATTGTCCACTTCCTTTAAGAAAATCTTGGCACCTTGCTCTTGCGCGGCAAAATCTGTAGTTGCTTTGGCAATGCTGTCTTCCAAAATATTGTCACCCAGAATGACCACCACTTTTTCACCATCCGCAAAGTCCGCTGCCAATCCCAGAGCTTGAGCAATACCACCGGGTTTCTCCTGCACAGCGTAGGAGAGCTTGACCCCAAAGGCATGGCCATCACCCAGGAGCTCCAGGAAGCCCCCAGCGTGGCCTTTGCCAGAGACAATCATAATATCCTTCAACCCAGCCTCTACCAGGGTCTGGAGGGGGTAGTAAATCATGGGTCGGTCGTAAACAGGTAGTAAGTGCTTGTTTGTCACCCGGGTGAGGGGGAAGAGCCGGGAACCAGTGCCACCCGCGAGAATGATGCCTTTCATATGCTTTGCATTAATGCTGATAAACCCATTCTAGCGCATAAGGCTTGAAAATGTACAAGCCTACGCTCTTTCTGCACCCAGAATGAACACCTGATCACCGGGGGCATTCCCAGGTCGTGCAAAAATAATGCACTGTTCTGGTTGTGCAATAAACGTACGCGGGCCATCCCAGGCAAATGCTTCTCCGGCTGGCAAGCGCTCAAAGTCAGCGAAGTTCTTTCGGAACCGAAAATCATTCGTTTGCCGGCATACTTTCTGCTGCACTTCCACAATTCGCTTCGGTGTTGATTTGGAAGACACACCCTCTCTATGACCTCGTAGGATAAGGAAGTCAGTGATCGTTTGCATTGCGATTTGCACACCTCGCCCTTCATCATTCATTGATCCACACTCTGCACAAATGCCAATTTTCCCTTGTGAAGCCATGTACCCATCAGTCCCACCTGGTTCCAAAATGTTCCATCCAGTGGAGAGAATGGGAAAGTTGAGTTGGCGAGCGAGCGGAAGTCCCGCACCTGCAACTATGATGAAAGGTATGGACGCAGTGCTATGCGTGGCGTGGAGGTCAAGCACTGCTGATGATTGGTCAAGAATCGGCAGCAATTCCTGGGCACGACGGGCTTCCAGGGAAGTACCAGTTTGGTTTGGGAGAAAGCACCGATTCAAATTTTCCTCAACTTGCCGAACCCCCAGCTGAATTGCCGCTGGGTTCCCAAAAATGACAAAAACCTTACCCCGTTTGATACGAAAATCCGAGAGAAGCTGCTCCAAGGCAATTATCCCGGCACGCTCATCACCGTGCACCCCAGCAAGAATAACCGAGGTGTTTCCGGGCTTGGATCCAGTGAAAAGGTAAGTTTTTGGAGGAAGTTGTGGCATAGCAGGAGGAACATGTTGACAGCTTGAACCGTAGCATGCTACTTTAGTTTAGTAAAGTACTACACTCTTATGCCCACCTGGGACACCCCACAAACGCAAGACCTCTTCCAAACGCTCCTCCGGGTGCGAAATCTTGCGGAAATGAAAAAATTCCTCCGTGATCTCCTCACGCCTGCTGAGATTACTGAGTTTAGCCGTCGGTGGAAAGCCGCGCAAATGCTTGATCAAGGTATCCCCTATACCCAAATCGTTGCAAAGACTGGCCTGAGCTCCACAACCGTCGCCCGAGTGCAGCGCTGGCTAACCAAAGGTTTGGGTGGGTACCAACTCATGCTGTCCCAAAAAAAGCATCATGCAACTCATTCCAGATCTCGTTTGACAGAGGCTTGAGCTGAATTATTTTTAAGCTTACTCCCCTCTCAAACGAGAGGGATTTTTGAAATAACCAAACACAATTTTCTGAAAGGTTGGAAGAATGAAAACGCTCATTGACTACTTTACCCAAGGAACGGAAAGGACACAGACGCTCGGGGCTGTGGGTGTGGAGATTGAAACTGATTTTACCTTCCTGGATGGCACGCCCATTACGGAAGCAGTAAGTCAGTGCATTCTGCGCTGTGCCACAGGAAAACCCGACGACTGCACGGTAAAACTTGAATTAGGTCGCCAGAAGATTGAAATCAACGTCGCGCCGCAGCCGACATTCAACATCCTGTGGCCACGCGTGCAAGCGGGGCTCACCTGGCTATACGGGGTAGCGAAGCAGTACAACGCAGTCCCTTGCTTTCGTCCTGACTTCTGCTGGAACGGCCCGCTGCTCTACGTCCAAGAAGAGCGTGATGCTTTGTGGGTGCAGTTGGATGGAAGAAACGCACTGGAGCACTTGTGCCGGTGCTCATCTGTACAATTTACCGTTGATGTGCATCCAGCAGATGCAGTTCACGTTTTAAATGCCCTCAACAGCAACAGAGAACTACGTGATGCCTACCAACGTAACGAACGCCTTTGGGGACGCTACATAACGGAGAGTCGGGAAAAGTATTTACCGCTTCGCTACGGCGGACCCACTTCTTTCGCCTCACTCAAGGACTACGTGACAAAACTCACGGAACATGATGTGGTAATGCACCAAGGGAAACCAATTCGATTAAAGCCACAGGAGGTACCAGATTTTGATATCAACCTATACCTTCGATCCATTTGGTGGCACTACCGTCTGCGTCGGTATGGGAATGCACTCTGCATTGAACTTCGTACCTTTCCCCGGCAAACTGATGCAAAAATTCCAGAGATGTGGCAGAAAGTGAATAAAATTATACAAGACGTGATTAGTAGAAAAAGAACTACACTCACGAATAATGAATGGTTCCATTAGATAACCTTACCCTCACGAAAATTCGTGAGGGTTTTCTTATACTCAAGTTTTATCCTACTCAACCACCGGCTTGGGGCTGGTCACCAGCGCTGCCCCGGCAGGTTCAAACTTCGCGTCCACTGCTTTGATTGGCAGGGTAAACTGGAAGCAGCTACCCTTGCCTGGACCATCGCTCTCCACCCAAATCCGGCCGCCGTGGACTTCCACCAAACGCCGAGCAACGTACAGCCCCAAGCCAGACCCGTCTGGGTTCACCTGGGCAATACCGTACCCACGCACGAATTTGTTGAACAAGCTGCGGGCTTCTTTGGGATCAAGACCCCGGCCAGTATCTTGGACTTTCACATGCACCCAATCCCCTTCTCGCTCGCTGGTAATGGTAATGCCGCCAGTCACTGTGTACTTAATTGCATTATCCACTAAGTTGAGGACGACGTCAGTAATTTTGTCATCAATCATCAGGACTGGCAGCGCAACCTTGGGTTTGGTGTACACCAGTTTTAATTTCTTATCGCTCGCTAATTTCTGCAACACTTGCAGCTCTTTATCAATGAGCTCTTCCAGGTGCACTGGCTGCTTGTCCAAACTGAGTTTGCCGCTTTCAATCTTGGTCACGTCCAAGAACAGGTTAATGAGCCGGATCATGCGTTGGCTGGCATCCAGTAGCTGCTCCAGCACTTTCTGCAAACTTGCATCCAGTTTCCCAAAATCCCCGCCCACAATCATGGACAGGTAGCCCATGATGCCGGTCATTGGCGTGCGGAGCTGGTGGCTGGCAATGGACACGAATTCGCTCTTGGCCTGGTCCAGCTCTTTCAGGTGCTCATTCGCCTCACCCAACTCCCGGTTGCTGCCTTCCAAACGTCGAACCAACTCAATGTTCCGGTACACCACCCCGGTTTGGTTAGCCATGGCTTGCATCATGTCGTAGTCATTCTTCGTTACCAAGTCTGGGGTTTTTGCAATCATGAAATCAATGCAGCCCACAACTTCTTGCTCAGCAATAACCGGAACGGATACTATGGTTTTTATCCCAGCGACTTTCTGAATTGCGCCCAGCACCATTTTGGGTACAGGCGGACTCAGGAACGCAGCAAGGTCAGTTCCTGTGCGCACCTGCTGAGCCTTCATGGCTTCAATGTTCAGCGTCTTATCAGTGGTGAAATCCCCCCAGTACTCATTCAACGGTTTGGGCAAAAGCTTCAAGACCTTCTGGGTTACTGGTTTGTTGGTAACAGCTTCTGGAAAGACTTTTCGCCGTGACTCACCCAGGAACAGCAAAAGTCCGCCCACAAACCCAAGCTCCGTGGCAATGGCGTCCACTATAGACTGGGTTACTTTTTTAAACTCCAACGTCTGGGTGATGAGATTGGTCACCTTAGATACTGCAGCCAGGAATCGGTTGCGGTCTTCCAACTGCACATTCTTCATTTTCACTCTCTCCGTGGCAATTTCTACCTCTTTTTGCAGTTTGACGTTGAACAGCCGGATTTCTTCGTACAGCCGAGCTTTTTCCAAGGCACTGGCGAGTTGGGGGGATATAATTTCAAAAAAAGAAAAGTCTTGTTTACTAAATGCTTCGCCAGAAAGCCTATTCCCAATCATCAATAGAGTTGTTACATGACCATTAGAAACTACTGGGATGATGACTGAAGCATTCAAACTATCCAGCTCATCACGTGAATGCTCTAATGATAGTGTTTGTTTTTGTTCAAAATTCTCATCAAGTTTTTGAATTAAGGCCTCCTTATTAATTATGCTCCGAGAGCCCTGTATATATGAGAAGAGGTTTCCATGCTGAACACTTGATATTTCGATATTGTCAGAAAGAAATACTTCTCCATCATTTCTGGAGAAAAGAATCTTCACATACTGAACTTTTAGACCTACCTTTAATGTATTTACAATATTATTCACTAACTTCTCCAATTCATACTCACGGCTAATTATTTCGCCAATACTCTTAAGCAACAGATCGTAATTAATTGATGCGGAAAAAAAGTACTTATCAGTATATCTTGCAGTTATATTTTTAATTGGACCAATTATTATTACTAAAACAATTGAAATTATTATCGCAAATAAGCCACGAATAAAAATATTTTCAAATTGCTGGGGGACATACAATAAGAATGCAACGAATACACTCGCGATAATTACAGTTGATAATGTAAAACTTATCGTTCTAACTATCGCAAGTCGAATATCTAACAACCTATGTTTTGCAATTGCATACGCAATAAAACCTACATAAAAAATGCTAAAATACGGACCATATTTAGTATTACTAAAACTTCCAGTGATTGTCGGGATAACAAGATTAAAGAGTGCGCCCCCGATTGCGCCTAACAACAAACCTGTAAACACGTACTGAATTTGAAGTTTCTGGAGTCCAAAATTACTTTTTAGCTTTTTCCAAAGCATTAAGAATGCAGTGAGCATCAAAAGTACAAATTCCAAAATAAATACACCATACAGATTGCCTATAACAACATTAACTCCCCATGATTCCTGCTTAATTTCATTTACAATTAGATCTGAAAACGAAAGTAAAGCGACCATTATAGGAAAAAAAGAAATAACTATTTTTTTCCAAAATTTAATTTCAAATGTTGTTCTTGGGAAAATTGTTGCGAAATAAACCAAGATTAAAGGAATTAATGATGTTGCAAAATATGTAGTACGAGTTAACAATAATGCAAAATAGTAATCGCTAACGTGATCAGCCGCATAATTTGAGACAACCCAAATACTGATTAATAATGTCAGAATTACAAAAGTTTTTCTTACTTTTGTCTTAAGCCCACGAAACAACATTAGTGCGAGAATTACTGAATTAGTAATTAGAGCTAACAAAAAAAGAATTAAACTAATATTCATACTATTTTGCAATTATTGACTCACCAGCAAAAACTTTATCTCCAGGTTTTACAAGTACACTAAATCCTGATCTTTTTGGAAAAAATAAATCAACCTGCGAACCCATTTTTATTGCACCAATTCTCATTCCTTTTTTTATATTTTCTCCTAATTGAACATTACATACTATTTTATTCACATAGATATCGGCGATCTGAACTATGCAAACCGGAAATTTACCTTCGATAATAATTGTATTTCGTTCATTGCTAAGTATGTGTGGGCTATTTTTTTCAAACCTTCGAATTCCTAAGAGCACCCGCCACCACATAATGGTCATTGGTAAATTTTTTCCTGGCGTATACTTAATCGACTTTACAATACCGTCAATTGGTGATCGATTGACATGGACGCTTGTAGGATGCATGAAAATCCCAACATGCCAGAAATCTTCATCACCAAGATCCTTATGAGTAATTTCAAACAACTCAATCCTTTTTTTACCCTTTATCGAAAATGGAATGACCCCACCTTCAATAGATTCTACGTAAACAATTGTCCCATCAGCTGGCGATAAAATATTATTTCCTGATGGTGGAATTCTTTTAGGGTCGCGAAAAAAATAGAAATATCTCCAGTAAATCCAAGTAACAACAACTAGTGAAGTAATAAAAATTAGATATTTCATTTCTCTAAACTAATAATTTTTCTTCGATTCCAAAGTTTATACTTAAGAAATGATAATAAGTTGTATTCAGCAACAACAATAAATTCTCTGTCAGCTTTTTCTGAGATTTTTAAGTATTGTTCACAAAATTTTGATATATCATTTCGATAATGTTTTTCTTGTTTAGGTTCTAATAACCATGGCATCGCACTGTAAGAACCATGAAGAACTGCCCCCTCACGGTCTACCACCCTGTCGGGTTTCCAGCTACTTTCAACTATTGCCTTAATTATAAACCATGTTTCATTCTCAGCAGGTATAAGTCTACCATTTTTATAGTATTTTAGTGATGGGTAAACTTTCCTGCAAAAATTTGATAATGAACCAATTACACGAGGACTTCTTGTCAAAGTTACAAGATAAATTGATTTACCAAAACGATGATAAAAAGATCGTAAATAAAATTCTGCAATTATTTCACCATTTAGATACGTGGATAAGGAAAAACTACGAAATTTTCTTTTTACAACCGTGAACTCTAGATAAAGCACTGCTTTCGCCTTAAATTTCTTATTTGATGCCGAACATACAGCAGCAATTTCTCCCTCATGCCATACTACAACTAGTCTTGAAGATTGGATAATATGCTTAAGTAAAAAGTCTTTACTAAATTTTCCCCACCCATTCTCAACTAAACGATCAATGTCTTGTATAATTGTATACTTTATTTTTTCTAACTCAACAGAAGGTGAAAAAAATCGAATTAGAAAAGTACTCTTTTTTCCATCTTCAACACTATTTAGTGAGATGTATTTTGAATAATTACTTCCATTGCTCATGTTACTATTGTTAACTATTAACTTCATCTAGGAAATAAACGGCTACTTCGTAATCCTCTCTACGGCCTGTTTGTATAACCTTGCATTGAACAGCGCAAGGCCAAACTGCATTTGCAAGCGTTTTAGCTCTCCAATATCTTGCGCGGAATACGCTTTCATATTTTTTCTTTGTCCTAACGTTAATACTCCAATAAATGAACTACTCTGACCAATTGCCATAATGCAACTCTTCTTAGTGTCTTGTAATTCTTCAGCGATTATGGCGAAACGATCATCCTCAGAAAACCTATACGGAAGTTCTTCGGGGATGATTAACCTGCCTGTAGCGCGGAGGAATTCATACGTTCCACGTCGTTTGGCAAAAAATGAATCTGTTGATTCAACAAATTCCACCTCATCAACCTCAGCAAACTCCTTAAACACACTCTGAATCTCAGTCAAAAGCCCGTCATAGCTCTGCTGAGATTTAAGTAGTATCATAACGCGCTTCTGGGCTCTGGCTGCTTTTTCATCATGCGAAGCAAATGCTCTATCAACAAATCGAAATACAAACTTTCTCAGTGGTTCAATTGTTACGGCAACCACTAGAGCAACAATTATAATTGCCGTTAGATCATTGCTTCTCGCAACAAGTTCATCACGGGCTAATAATAATCCAATGAGGTATAAACAAAATATGACTAAGAAAGAAAGGATACGAGTTGCACCCCTTTGAATTACAAGCCCTAAATCTAAAAAACGATATTTTAAAACTGCGTAAGCCGAAAAGGTAATAAATAAAATCCCGGCATTTGTTGTAAATCGATCAAAATAACGGTTAATATCACCTATTGAATTTACATAAAAGCTATTAAACAGCAGTATTCCTATCGCGATCAAATAGCCAGAAAGGAAATAACCTAATTGATTTTTTTGAATTCCAGAAGATTTTCTAAACTTAAAAAGAAGAACGCTACCAGTAATTAATATGTAATAGATCGAGATAATACTTATGTATATTCCGAACCAACTAGCACTATTTGTCTTTCCAATGATGGGGAACATTACTACTTTTTCTGAAAATGAAAGGAAGGCAAAGAGGATGGTTGGAGAAATAATTGCTAATTCATAGATTTTTCCAATTTTTGAATTTTCTTTAGGAAAATGGATTGCAAACGCAACAAATGCACCAGAAAGTAATGCTGCTATAAAAAAATCTAGTTTCGTTATAAAAAAATATAGTCCGGAATTTTCCCTAACCTGATCAAAAAAAAGAGTGTTTACTAATAATGTCCAAAAAAAACCACCCAATAAAGTTAGAAAAAATCTCCGATGTGTCTTACTTTGTCTCCATTTTCTTCCAGAAGAGAACAAAAAAAACACGAAAAAAGTAAGGTTTATAACAGTAAAAATATTTAGAAACGCAGTTGCCATAAAATTCACTCTATGAGTCTGAATTTTACATTCTAACTTTTTAAGGAATTAACAAGTGCTAAAAGTGATTATATTATACAAAAATCCGCCCGTTTTGGGAAGGGTACAAATAAACGCTGATTTGGACGTAAAGCCTTACTTTAGGCGCTCGATTTGAATTGGCCTTACGTACACGTCAAAATCGCCTGTTCCAAGAACATCTACAGTCTCATACTGCAAGTGGATTCGCTGACCATCGTATTGCGATATATTTTCAAAATTCGTGAATTGTAAAGCTCTTGGAGCAAATGGTCGAAGAATACGAAATTCAGTCCGAAGACCCCATGCTTGCTGTCCATTACTGGTTAATTTCACAACCACACCCGTAGCGTTTGTGACGTGAAGACTATTGAGTGTGAGAAATACCGTGACTCCAGTAAACACTAGAATGACGAGGATTATTACAATTAAACTTTTATACACCTTAGAAATCATATGGTATTAGAATATCATAGTATGAAAAGGAAAAGCCACCGAATTTACTGAAGTATCCGATGGCTTCATGAAGGTTCAAGGGTGAGGTGTCTACGCAAGATACACAAGATACCATGTGTACGCCGGGATCGAAGAAACCTTTACGTAAGTATAGTATCGTAACATGTACACAAAATCTGACTCAGAGTACCAAGAATACTGAGAATAGAGCCGACGACCTACCGCGTTGTTGTCTAGATCCATTGCCTTATCCACAGTATTCGGTGATTCAGACTCATGTGCCGTAGCCACTTGCTGCGCCCATGAAATGCTAACGTACTTTGACATAAGTATGTTCCAGTACGCATGGCGGAATGCGTCAGCCTTCGTTTGATACTGTGATCCAGGCCATACATTCTGCGCAGCACTAAGTGCAAGGTTTCTTGCAGTATTAGTTGCATTCGCGTTCCAAGGGTTTGCCATCAAAAGCCAAAATTCCTGCGAAGTTAGGTTACTAATACTGTAGGAAGTTGCTGTTGGGGTACTAGCATTTCCCTTACCACACGCACGTAATGCTTCCCAAATTTTGTCCCGAATCAAGATCGTATCGCTGATAACCTTGCCATCAATAATACTATCTGCAATCTGCGCGAAAACATCAAGTGATGGAATAGCAATCTCGGATAACCGATTTCGATACGCTTCGAGTTGAACGATTTGGGAATTGTTGGCATCGACAATCAAATCTGCCTCAATTTGATGAACGCTGTGTTCTTGTGTGCTAATTCCTTTATCGGAACAACCACCAAGGACAAACGCAACACTAGCCATGAAGGCTAGCACTGCAACAAAGAGCAAACTATTGCTCCTCATAAAATTCTCCATTCTGTAAGCCTTCTGGCCTACGGGTTGGTTTGGTTACAATCTCATACCCTCAGACATACGCCTGAAAGCAGTACGTTGTGCCTCCCTTTGGAGTTAACGTTGGTGTTTCACCTCACTTCCTTGGCAAAGAACATGCCGGTACTGGATTTTCATTTCGTGAGGTGTACTCCTGGCCTTTCCAGTGGTTCCATGAGTACAACCTCGGTTATGTATTTCACTTCTAGGCTACCATGCCATTTGAGTGATATTTGACCGAGTTATCCACGACAAAACAGCGCCGTCGCGACGGCGCGCTACATCCGTGGGGACCCACTTTTAAAAATATTAAGCCTAAATCACTGTCGGCTTTCCCCCACCCTCCCGAAAGGCCCATTTCCGGCTAGCGAAGAAGTTCCAGAACAAGGCCAGAGCAACCGCCAAAAACTTGCTTAGCAACCTGGACTGCGTGAGCGCATGAACGACGCCAACCACTGTTTCGCTAATTCCCAGACCAACCAGGTTGACTAGGAGGAAGACCGTCAACTGCCGCTTGATGTTGCCATCTTTGGAGCGGAACGTCCACCGCCGGTTAAAAGTATAGCTACTGGCAAAACCAAACAGAAAAGCAATACCATTTGCCACTAAAATATGCTCGTGGAACCAGGGTATCCACTGGGTTAAACTAAAAAAAACCGTCCAGTCAATGGCGGTATTCACAAAGCCAACCAGGGCAAATTTTACAAACTGCCGTGCAACCGGAAGCTGACGAATCTGCGCAATGGTCATACAGCCGGGATTACCCCCACGTGCACGCCCGTCCGTGAACCGAGGGCGAAGACCGTGAACATGGCACTACGGGTTTTCCCAGCATTGCGGAATATCCGTACCTCAGGTTTTGCGCCTCGGCCAGTACCGGTGACAATATCGTCTACCCCATCACCATTCGTATCCCCCACCGCGATGTGCACGCCACCGGTTTGCTTCTTATCATAGGCAAAGAACTCTCGCTCCAGCGTGCCAAGTATATTGAGAATGCGCACGCGTGGGCTGCCGCTCGAAGCACCCACCACCAACTCCTGTGCACCATCAGCATCCACATCGCCGACGCTCAGGTACACACCAATGCGGTCTTTCACCGGGAAAACCAGGAAACTTCTGACCACATCACCGTTTTGGCGGTAGATGGTGACACGCGCTTCACCCAGCAATTTGCTCACCAAAATTTCTGCAACCCCATCCCCATCCACATCTGCCGTGGCCAAACTCACTCCCCCCTTATACTTTGCGTCAAAGGCAAAGAATTGCCCCAGGACAGTGCCCGTGGAAGAAAAAATCCGAATGTGCGAACGACCAGAGTCTGTACCAGTGACAATATCGGGCGTTCCGTCACCAGTCACATCCCCCACAGTGATACTGACCCCACCCCGGAAATTTGCTGCGTAAGCCAGAAAACTCCGTAGTTGCTTCCCCTGCCGGTTGGCAACGCGCACCAAGGGCTGGGTTCCGGCTTGATTGGTAGAAAGAATTTCTGCGTTCCCATCACCATCCAGATCTGCGGCAGTGACGTACGACCCTGCTTGCTGCTGCGCAGGGGCGGCCAAAAATTGCTGCTGGACTTTGCCACTGGAATTGACTTCCCGCACCCGGGGCGTATCACCCCTGCGTGGCGCCACGAGAATATTTTCCGTAGTAAAGGCAAATGCTGCAGCAGCTTGCAGCAGCGAACCGATTGCCAGTCGACCAGCACCCAAGCTGGTGGCGTAGTCTGGGTTCACGGTGGCGAGACTGACAGACTGCGACTCCAGCGCGACAACGGCTTGGCTGGCAGTGAGATCAGGTTCTTCTGCCTTCAGTATGGCAAGCACACCAACCACGAACGGTGAAGCAACCGACGTGCCTGACCACAGCGTGCCGTACACATCGGCGTACCCAGCAGCAGCATTCACGTACAGCGTACTAATGATGTTCTCCCCAGGCGCGGCAATGTCCACGCACGAACCGTAGTTTGAGAAACTGGATTTCACGTCTGTTGGCCCAACGGAGGCAACGCCAACCACGCCGTCGTAGCACGCCGGGTACTGCGGCGTTGTATCAAGGTTGAGGTTATCATTCCCAGCTGCAGCAACAATGATCGCCCCGGCTGCCCGCGCATCCACGATTGCCTGCTGCAGCAGCGTACTGGTGCCACTGCCTACAAAACTCAGGTTAATGATTTCCGCACCTTCGGCAACGGCGTAGCGAATAGCCAGGGCAACTGCGCCCGTTGTCCCTGAGCCTGTACTATCGAGGGCTCGAATTGCCATGATGGATGCTTGCCAGGCCAAACCCGTCACGGCCAGATTGTTATTCCCACTGGCTCCAATAATCCCGGCAATGGCCGTGCCGTGGTGCAAACCTCTGGGCGTTGCATCTGCTGTGACCTGCGGACGCGGGTCACTTGTCCCCTCCACAAAATTCCAGCCATGAACATCATCCACGTACCCGTTTGCATCGTCATCCACACCATTTCCCGCAACCTCATCAGGGTTTGTCCACATTGCTGCACTGAGGTCGGGATTGGTGGTATCCACGCCAGAGTCAATGACCGCCACGGTGACTGACCGAGCATCGGTGCGGGTATCCCAGGCAGCGGGCGCGCCAATGGCCGGTAAAGCCCACTGCTGCCCGTAGCCTGGATCATCGGGTACTGCGGCAATACGATAGGTCTGCTCCAGCTCTGCATGCACAACCCCAGGGAGTGTCCGGGCTACTGCTAACGCTGCTGGGCTACTCTCTGCATGCAGAGTCACAACCTGCAACGTGCTGTCCTGCCGGACGGTGAGGATGGAAAAAGCTGGCTGCGCGGCATGTGCGAGCAATGGAAAAAAACACCCCAGGAGGAGCGAGGCCAAGCTTACCCCAATTGACGTTCGGCGCATCAGCTCTTTGCTACCTCAAGAGTAATGGGCACGGTCTGCTCCTTGCCATCTCGCCGGTAGGTAATGTTCATACTACTCCGAATGCCGGCAGCTTGGATGAGCGCCGAGAGCGGCTGTCGGGCACTCACCGTTTGATCGCCAACTTTAAGGATGACGTCCCCAGCTTGCAGCCCTGCGCGCTCAGCTGGGCTCTTGGGGGTAATGGCCGCAACATTCCGGCTAGCGTCTCCGGCAATGTACGCACCTTCTGTCCCGGCGGTTGCGGGCGCAATGAGCAACCCTTTTGCCATGGACAAATCGATTGCGCGGACACCCAGCACGTTTCTGGATATTGCTCCGGTGCTGGCAAATCGTTCCAATGCGCTGGCCAGCACTGCCGCGGGAATCATATCGGCCTGTGTGCCCGTGGCCACGCCAACCAATTCCCCGCCAACGGTAAAGTACGGTGAGCCAGCGATGCTGGGGTAGTCAGTCTGGTGAATCTCGGTTAGCCGGTCACTGGATCGTAAGAAGTACGAACGGTCAATGAGCCGGTACGTGCGTAATGCCGTGAGCAGCGCTTGGTGCGGTTCAATGGCTGTAGTAGTTGCTTGGCGACCCAGGAGGAAGAGCTCTTGGCCAATGGCTAGGGCGTCTTCCTGCACGAAATTCACCGTTGGAAATCCCTTCCCGCTCATTCGGAAGAACACCAGGTCTGAGGCAGGATCAACGCTGAAGAGTTTGGTGAGAAAAACTTGCTTGGTGTCAGTCACAATGGCAACCTCTTTGGTGAGATCAGGAATTGCTTGGCGCGTGGTGGCACCCAAGCCATCTTCGGTGAGAATCACTCCAAATCCCCGCCGGTCTTCGGGCACGTACAGCTGATCCAGAAGCGACGCCTCACGCGGCGCAGCTTGGGTCCGAACGTAGATGCTCACCACATTTGGGCTAAGCTTCTGCGCCACATCAGCCAAAACCGTTTGGGTATCGCGCCGGGTGGTCGTTGTTCGGATGACGGTGGAAGCGGTGTCTGGCTGGCCGATCAACCGCTGCACCCACGGCCACTGCTGTTGCCCGGTGAGCACCAAGAATGCGCCAAGCACCCCTGCAATGAGGGCAATGAGTACAGTGAAAAGCGCAAAACCCGGAGCAAAGCGGATGACGGTGGGCTTGGCAATGGTGGGTGGTTGACGCAGAAATGCCTCCACATCTCCTGGCTCACGCGGAGTTGGCTGGACAGACGCTTCGTCACGCAGACGTTCGCGAGGTGAAGTTGGAATGGGTTTTGCCTTCATAGCGTTTCGCTGGCGTGGCGTTACGCGTACCACCGCGCAGTGACTACTACGAAGAGTACCACGAGCCCATACAGGGCGAAAGCCCAGCCAATGCGCTGCTCCGAGGCGGCTTGGCTCTCAGCCCGGGCGACCTGCACTGCCAGGCCCACGAAAGCTGCGTACAGCGCGGCTTTCACCACGGGAAGCGGAGGGAGCCACATGAGCACGCACACCAAAGCCGCTCCCACCAATGTAACGCTAAAAGCCCAGGGGAGCCGGACGGTTTGCGGAAGTGGATTCACCCAGAGGTACGCCCACACCCACAGCGCTTGGATCACAGCAGCAATGCCAATGCTCAGCCAAAGTGACAGCCCGGCAAAGAGGGTGAGATTCGCTAGGGTGAGAATGCCGAACACCAACCCAATGGCAGCAAAGAGCACGGAGACATTATGAAGAGCATTTGCTTGGTACCGCGCAGGCTGGTAGGCAAAGCGAAATATCTGCTCAGTAGCAAAACCCAGTAACCCAGCCGCACATCCAGCAAGTACAGTTTGAACCCAGGCATGCTCCACAAAGAGGAGCACCCCAAAAGTAGTTGCAAGGAAGAACAGTGGGAAGATGAGGAGTTGCCCAGTCCGCACTGGTAGCTTCCGCCCTCGGGTAAGGACCCACATACCCAAAGCAATACCCAGCACGGCCACTGCGCCAACGTACCAAAAACTGCTTGGGTAGCGAACCGCAACGGCGGCACTGGCGCCTACCCAAAAGAAAAGAAAGGTGGGAATGCTGCGAAGGAAGAGGATCATGGTTGCGCAAAGGTGAAACGAAGTGCCCCATCAGCAGCTGAGACTTGCTCCAGCGGTGGCGCGACGCGCAAGATTGGTTCTAGTTGCGAAGTAAGAAGTAACTTGGTTGGTCCGCCAATGCTCCAGGTTGGCACCCGAACATCACCAACCTTTGCTTCCCGCGCCGTGAAGAACAGATCACCAGCGTCATTCACACTTGGCAGCATCCACAGGCGCACCAAGGCATTGTGCCGTTTGGGTATGCGGAAGGAGAATTCTAACTCCCCTGCCGTTTCGCTGACGGTAACCACAGCAACATCAGTGATGGGCGCGCTGAGCTTGCTCGCACCTTGCTGCACCAGTACGGTCAGCTCTGCTTCACGGATAACCAAGGTTCTCCCCGTGGCAAGACCTTGCATGCGTTGCACCAAATCAGCGGGATTTTCCAGCGGCACCTCAACCGCACGCAGCGGCTGTGCCGTGGGCTGCACAAAGGAGGAAATGATTGGCACCTGCCACAGCCCTGTGCGCGCGATGATGACGAAGACCCAGACAATGGCTACCAGGATTGCCAGCTTAATCAGCCGACCAACGCTAAAACGTGGGATTGGTAAAGACAATCGCCGCCGTGGCTCCCCTGCGTGTGGTAGCTCTGGAAAGACGCGAGCCATGGGAATTAGCGCTGCTCAGGGTTATCCTTCTTAGCTACCAAGCGCCGAAAAGCTTCTTCCCCAATGCCTTTCTTTATTTTGTGTACCATCGCCAAAAGCTCATCAGCCGAAAGCGCGCCTGTCCCATCTGCTCGCGTCCGCTCTTGCTGCAATTTGAGAATGAGTTCTTGGATGCGCCGGGGCCGGCGAATACCTGTGAGCTCCAAATTTGGCGTTGACCCCGCAGTTTGTACTACCACGGAGCCATATTGCAACAGCGTGGCGAACAACCCGTGCACCACGTAGCTCACGTCCTGCACGTTCTCAAACGGCGCTTCTGACACCACCCGGTGGAACAGCCCACGCTGGTCAATGTCAATAATCCGTTCGGCGGTGAGAATGAACGCATTGAGCTGGTGCACCCACAGTGCCCGGAAACCCAGGTACAACCCAAGCGCGAGACTGATGAAAAATACCGCGGTACCCAGCGGACCCCGGGAGAGCAACGGATACAGGAAGAAGAAGGGTGCTATAATCAGCAGGACAGCAATGCCGAAGCTGGGAATGGCAACAATGGGTGCGCGGCGCACAATGGCCAGCACCTCCTCACCCTCTTTCACATTTTCTTGGATTTTTCCTTCAAACATGGTACGACAGTAGGTATGAAACGAAAGCGAAGCATTCGAATTCTCTGGACCGTCATTGCCATTCTGGGAACACTCAGCATGGTCTTCTTCACGCTCCTCCCACTCTTCGGCGTGCAGTAGGTTCCTACTCCCGCCGGAGGATAGCGAAGAAGGCATCTTGCGGTATATCCACTTTCCCCATGGCACGCATTCGGCGTTTGCCTTTCTTTTGCTTTTCCAAGAGCTTCCGTTTACGCGTCACATCCCCACCGTACAACTTCGCGGTCACATCTTTGCGCATGGCGGAGAGAGATGCAGACGCAATAATCTTGGCACCCAAAGCGGCTTGGATTTTCACTTCAAACATTTGCTTGGGAAGGATGCTTTTCAAGCGATCCACAATTTTGCGGCCCGCACTGAAGGCTTCGTCGGTGTAGACCATCGTGGAAAGTGCATCCACGCGCTCCGTTGCCACCAGTATGTCTAGTCGCTCCACCTCTGCCAGTTCACTCCCGGAAATATCGTAGTTCAACGAGGCGTACCCACTGGAGACACTCTTCAAGGTATCATAGAAATCCACCAAAATACCAGCTAATGGCAGGTGTCCATGCATAACCACGCGCTGCTCGTCCAAGTACTCTGTGCGGTCATGCCGGCCTCGTTTTTCCACAATCAATTTTAGCACCTGACCAATGACCGTGGCCGGACAAACCACGTCCAGCCGCACCCACGGCTCTTCAATATGGTCAATGTGCGCCACGTCTGGTAAATCAAGTGGGCTGGTGATGGTAAGAACGCTGGTGGGTTTACTGCTGTCCTGGTCTTTGATCAACCGCTGCCGGTTGCGGACGCCTGCGTCATTCAAAAATACTTTGTACGCTACGGAGGGGACAGTGACAATTAACTCCATTGCGTACTCCCGCTTCAGGCGCTCTTGGACAATGTCTAAGTGCAGCAAACCCAAGAACCCACAGCGGAAACCATGACCCAAGGCTTGGGAGTGCTCGGGTTCGTAGAACAAGGCAGAATCATTGAGCTGGAGTTTGCCCAGGGCTTCTCGCAGTAGCGGATAGTCATCCCCTGCTTTGGTGTACACGCTGGCGTAGACCATGGGCCGTACTTCACGGTACCCAGGCAGGGCCAAGTCTGCTCCGTGGTTCGTGAAGGTGAGCGTATCACCCACCCGCGCGTCAGCCACACTCTTCACACCCGTGACCACGTACCCAATTTCACCGGCAACCAGCGCAGTGGCAGGATGCAACTTTGGCCGGAACGAACCCAGCTCTTGAATTTCCCCGGTCGCGCGGGTGGCAATGAACTGGACTTTGTCACCTTTTGCAAATTTTCCATCGACAACCCGGAGGTAAGTAATGACGCCGCGGTAGTCGTCAAACGTCGAATCAAAGACCAGTGCGCGTACTGGCGCGTCGGGGTTGCCACGGGGTGGCGGTACTTGTGCAACAATTGCCTGCAGTAGTTCTGGCACGCCCACACCGGTTTTCCCAGAAACCCGAAAAATTTCTTCAGGCTTGCAGCCCAGCAACTTGACCAACTCGCGCTCAGAATCTTCGACTCGAGCGTTGGGTAAATCAATTTTGTTGATGACTGGGATGATGGTCAGGTCTTGCTCCATTGCCAAGTACAGGTTGGCCAGGGTCTGCGCTTCCACACCCTGGGTGGCATCCACCAGCAGCACCGCACCCTCTACAGCAGCCAGTGAGCGAGACACTTCGTAGGTAAAGTCCACATGCCCCGGGGTATCAATCAAGTTCATTTCATACTCCACCCCGTCCACCGTGTACTTCATGCGGACCGGCGCAAGCTTAATAGTAATCCCACGCTCCCGCTCAATATCCATTTGATCCAAAAGCTGGCTGCGCATCTCCCGCTTGTTCACCGTGCCGGTAATTTCCAAAAGCCGATCCGCAAGTGTGGACTTCCCGTGGTCGATATGGGCAATAATACAGAAGTTACGAATGTTATTACTCATACAATTACCCTCATCAGGACTGCACATCTCGCCCCGCACCTGAGTTCCGCTCGAGCGGAACGATTGGTGCGCGGGTGGTCAATGTGGGCAATGACCCGCCCTGTACCCGAACGAAGTGAGTGGTACAGGGTACTCATACCTGCGCCTTGGTTCCATTTCCATTCGTAATGAATTTTTTCACCCGATACCACCACGCGCGGAAGACTTCTACTTCTTCAACGCGGAGTACTGAAGCTGCAATGAGGTAGACCACCATCCCAATACTTCCTGCAACCAAACCTTGGAGGAAAATCCCCACCAAGCGGCTCATATCAACACCGAGTGCTGCGAAGCGCAAGCTAGACCAGCAGGCTATACCCGCCAGGAGCGAGGCAATGACAATGCGGCTGGTAGAACGGAATATCCGTGCGCCGTCCAAACTCCCCAACCGTACCCGAAGGATAATGTACAGCAGTAGCATGTTCACTAAACTTGATAGGGAGAAGGCGATGGCCACGCCCACAATCCCGTAGTGCTTGGAGAGAATCAGCGCGGCAGCAATATCCACTGCAACTGCCAGGATCCCAACTTTCACTGGGGTGGCTGTGTCGTGCAAAGCGTAGAATGAACGCGCCAGAATGGGAATGAGTGCCTGCGCAAATAGCGACAGGGTAAATGCTCCCAGGACTTGCGCAGTGAGGTAGGTTGCGTCCCAGTCAAACGCTTCGGCACCAACGACGACCCGGACAATCTGCGCGCGCAGGATAAGCAGCAGCACTGACGCCGGAATCATCACCACCAGCAAACGCCGAACGGTGAGCGAAAAATGCCGAACAAATGCACCCATGTCTTTGGCGGCAAACGCTTCGGAGAAAGCAGGAAAGACGGCAATGGCTAAAGACACGCCGAACACGTTGATGGGAAAATTTTGCAAATTGTTCGCAAAGTTGAATTGCGTCAAACTCCCGGCTGCCAAGCTGGTGGCAATAATTGTGCTGACCAGCTGGTCAATCTGGTTCACGGCTAGACCAAACGTCCGAGGCAGCATGAGCTTCCCGACGCGCTGCACCCCCGGATGCTTCCACGATAAAATGCGGCGGTACCGAAAGCCAAGCTTCATAACGCCAGGAATTTGGATGGCCAAATGCGCAACTGCACCCAACACCACGCCATACGCCAGACCAGCAATCCCCCACTTTGGCACAAAGAACAGAATACCTGCGATAATGCCCAGGTTGTACAGCACGGGTGCCAAGGCAAAGGCAAAAAACCGTTTGAAAGAATTGAGAATCGCCGAAACGATATTGCTAGCGCCAAAGAAGACAATGGCCAGGAGCATGATGCGCGTGAGGTGGACAGTTTCTTCCAACTTCTCACCAGTAAACCCAGGAGCGATGAGCGGTACCAGATGATTCGCAAAAATGGCAAAGAGAATGCCCAAACCCACCAAAACGATCAACAGGAGGTTGAGAATAGAATTCGCCACTTGCCAGGCATCGTCCTTGCCTTGCGGGTCTGACTCGGCTCGTTTTAGGTACCCAACGAAAACCGGGATGAAAGAGGAGGAAAGTGCGCCAAGCACCAGGATGTTGAAGATGAAGTCAGGCAGTTTGAAAGCGGCAAAGTACGTATCCAACGCGCCACCACCACCAAACTCAGAAGCCAGGAGCCGATCCCGCACCAAACCCAAAACCCGGCTGATAATGCCGGTAAAGCCAATGACGATTGCCCCACCCAGAATGGTCGTGGAGAGCTTGGTCCAGAGTTTCTGCCACATAGAGTGCCTGTACTGTACTGATTTTCTCAACTTTTTTCAAGCTCCCCGTTCGTACTGGCTTTCAACCGGTAAGGGTTACGCCGGGAAACTAACACCGCGGCTTAGAAAAGCCGCTCTGGGTGTAAAAAAACCAACGCGCCAGCTCGCCAGCACGCAAACTCGCCACCCTATTCAACAACTCTTTCTTTCCTTTGGATCCTTGCTTGACACGCCGGTACCGTGCGAGTGATACCCGGGTCATCCGTTCATCTGCTGGGAGAGAGTTCCAGCTTATGCTCGTGTAACCTGAGATCGTACGAAGGTACGCAGCGTGCCAAGGAAAGACCCAGCCCTACTATAGTCCCCTGGCTCTTCCCTGTCACTCTGAGTGCAGCGAAGAGTCTCCGAAGTTTTTCCCCTCCTCAAACCTATAATTTTTACCAGCTTGAGGAGAGGGAGGTCCACAGATGCAGACCTCGATTCCCAAAGAGCTTTACTTCTTTTCCACCAAGTAGTACTCCGCGACCACGATGGTATTGGAGTCGTCGGCACGGTATGTATCGCATTCGCTGTACCGCATTGCGACCCGTGCTTTGAAACGATGATCAGCAAGCCAGCATGCAAGCACGTGAGAGCACTTCAAAAATGCTCCGGACGAATCTGCAAGATTGTAGCGTACAGGTAGTTTTAGAAACAATGAATCTTCCCCAGTAGTGCTGCTACTCCCGACGAAGATAATCGAGTCGGGGAAAACCTGTACTCGCTTTTCGGCATCCTCGCGTTCTGCATAATCCGTAAAATCCAAATATGCAGCGCAGGTGAGGACGCAAGCAGCGACCACCCAAAAAATAATTGCGAATGTTTTCTTTTTCATCTTTATACCTCCGTACTAATGTTTTACTCTTCTCCTTCAACCTTGATTTTCATCAGGGCTCAAGGAGAGGGAGGTCTGGTTGTTAGGCAGACCTCAGTATTCTTAATGTTCAATCTACTTTGTTCGAAGCTGCTTGGCATACGCTTTATACGCATGGCATACAGTACAACCCGCATAATTGTCACAATGGTCAATGGATATAATCCATAAGACCAGACTGAATAAGAAGTTGCAAACTCGTTTCATGTATTTATCCTTTTCTTGATATTTTTTCCCTCCTCATGCCGACACTTTTGTCCCAGCTTAAGGAGGGGGAGGTCTGGTTTTGACGCAGACCTCGATTCCAAAGAAAGTTTACTTGTAACCGACGGGCGTCGGTTCGATGACGTAGTACTCAGCCGAGATGATTGTTGAATCATTGTCAAAGTACTTGTCCCGATACTCGTAGACCTCATTTGCGAAGGATAGCCAAGGATTACCGGTAGCCCAAACTGCAAGCGCAGTTTGGACCTTCGTGGCTGCCGCTACCGAATCCCTCAGCTCATAATGAACCGGGAGCTTTAGCAGCTCAACGCTATCACCGTCAGCGTCAACACCGGCGTACGTTGTGATCGCCTCGGCAAAAACTTGCACCCTCTTAGTAGCTTGTTTAAGCTCTGCAACTGCCACAAAGCGTGGGATTGCGGCAAAAGCAAGAATGCAAGCGATGAAGATCCAGAAAATTGTGCTACTTTTCATTTTTTTACCTCCATGTACTTATGTTTATGACATCGCTTTTTGCAACAGCTTCTATTTGTTGGCTATCACCTTTTCTGAGGTGCGCCACCGAATTGTTGCCTGGTCAATAATGATAATGATTAACAACAGGCAGCAACTTGGGACAAAGTGCCCCATTAATTCTTTTTTCCAAGACGGTAAGCTCATTGCCCATTCGGAGTAACCCGACAGGTTACAAATGAACATGAGCATGACCATCAAGACAATTGTGCACTTGCTTAAAAAATACTTTTTCATTATTCAAGCTCCTTAGTTTTTCGTTTTCCCATCTCCACGGTCATTCTGCATTGACCACAGGGATGGGAGGGCGAACAGAGTTCGCCCAGCCAAAGGACAAAGCTATTATTCCTGCATCCAGGATACCATCCGCTTGATGAAGATGGCCTTTACCGCACGGAGAATTTTACCCGGCGTAGCTTCCAAAAAGAAGCTTTGCGGCTTTCCGTCCAGGTAGGAATGGTTCCACACGATGCAGCTTTCCTGATTCGTGAAGTGCAACTTGTCGACATCCTTTCCATCAAACCATACGGTGATGTGCTGGACCGACAGTTCTGGTATCGATCCCGTGATGGCGGGAGCTGTGATTTGCTCCATGCTTATCTCAGGACCTTTGAGAAAATCTTCAAACACCAAGAGAAGTCCTTGGTGCTTCTTGTCGCCAACCCCGAGAACTAATTGGATGGGCGTTTTGAATTCATTCTGATTCGTCATGATACTCCTAACTCCTTATTAGTTTTTTCGTTTTCCCATCTCCACGGTCATTCTGCATTGACCGCGGGGATGGGAGGGCGAGGACTAGGAGAGTCTCTCGCCGTTCATATGTGCTATATTCTGCGGCATTTTTTTTCTACTAACCACCCGCCGAGTATGGTCAGCACACTGATCATGACAACCCAACCAATTGACACATCGGGTTTCACTTCTTTCAAAACCCAACTCATGAAAAGGAAGGAGAGGACGCCTGTCCCCGCGATGGTAAAAATTGAGACAAATTTTTTCATTTCTTACTCCATTTTTTAACTTCTTTCCCATCTCCGCGGTCATTCTGTATTGACCGCAAGGATGGGAGGGCAAACACATAGGTTTGCCCGAAAATGTACTCTGAGTCAGAGTGCAGTTATCGTTGTACGAGCTTGAAGACTGCTTTTGCTAACCCCTCAAACGAACCGTACGGTTGTAATCCAACAAAATCGCCGAGGATGAGATTACCTCGAACCTCTTGTGATTCCCGTTCACGAATGAGATTGCAAATCGTAGGAATCGCTGATTTTTCACTGCACTGGCGAAGATCAACCGGAACCTCAAGGACCATCTCATTCGACGTATGATCATGCCCATACGTTGTGGGACCACCAAACGCAACAATTCGCACGTCCGATTTGAAATACTCCGGAACAGTGATCGCACAAATCCCGACCAGTAGGTACACAAGAATGGTCGTTAATCGATCATTTGTTTTACTTAACATTTTTTCTCCTTGTTTTCCTTCTCCCATCTCTACGGTCATTCTGTATTGACTGCAGAGATGGGAGGGCGAATCACTAGACTCGCCCATGAAATTACTTACTTTCGAATTAGGTGGTAGAACAACCTATCCACCGTGTCACGCTGTCCGGTCTGAAACCGCATCTGCGGGGCCGTTCCATCAGTTCGGTATTCAGGGTGTGATTCTTCCCATTCCCGAACCACCGCTTCGACCTTCACCCAGACTTTTGCTGAATCTGTAAGAGAAAAGGTTGCGGGCACCTCCAAGAACAACCCGCGGGTTGAATCGGCGTTGTAGCCGTTAATGACCTGCGGGGTGCCGGTACTCAAGAAAATTACCTGTACAGGCGCTGTCGCAAGGATAACAACGGCTAACCCGGCCATCAAGACGGCGCCCATAAGTACGAATGTTCTTTCAAAATACATCTTTGTTCTCCTTTCTGTGTTTCTTTCCTCCACCCGTTCTGTTCGCACAGAACAAGTTGAGGAAAGGGGCGAATCTTGTAATTCGCCCTAAATACTGTACATACCAAAATGTGCGGTTAACGTTGCTCTAGCTGAGCAATCTGAATTTCACACTCTCGAATATGCTTTTCAAGGTACCGTTTGATGCGATACATTCTGTACTTTGACCTCATCAGCCAGCATTTGTTTCGCAGCCTCCATCCAAGTGTATTCACGAGATGCAAAAGTTGCGAGACCACTTTCCCAATGCGGAAAATGAGTATGAGGCCAATAAATAAAAAGTACAATACGAGAACAAACTTTAAGAAAATCATGCTAAACTCCTTCAGGTATATTTTCCCTTCCTTAAGACATCGTGGAGTTCACGATAATTTAAGGAAAGGGGCGAGGAATGGTACATCTCGCCCAAACGTCGCAGAACCATCTGCGCTTCAGTCTGCTAGCAAGCAAGACTGGGAAAGTGTCGTGCCTTACATGCTTGCTTGGGGTCACGACGTGCAATATTTGTAGGCTGGAAGGGTTTCGATCCCTGTTACCCCGTTTTCACGAAGCCGAGCGTTCCTTCGCTCCGGGCTATCATCCGCCAGCTCCCACCTGCTGGACCAGCCACATTTTTCGGAAACTATGTTCCTCTCTAAACCCGCGTACAAACGTGGGCTTGGAGAGGAAGACAGGCGTGCGGATAGAGGATATCCGTAATGCAGCTGCCCCGTACTAGATGGTACAGGGTGCCTGTCTTTTCGTTCGCTAATGTGCGGTTCTGCATGCATCTGCACCTCGCCGCGAGATCAGCTTATCTCATTCCTAATCCAACTTTCTCTTTTATCGTTGTAGTAAACAGCGACTATAAAGAGATAGGGTAGAAACCATTCTGCCTCATTCATCTTATTGAAGAAAATGAAGCCAAATATTAGTATCGCTGACCCCACCAGAGATCGCAGACCCTTTACCCTGCAATATCTAGAAACTGTCAGGTACCATGCGACGAGCATGCTCATTTGCACAACGACTGGCTCAAACATAGAAACTCCTTCAAAACATAATTTGTTTTTTCTTCTCTAAGCACACGTATACCATACATGCACTTGGAGAGGAAGGCGGGTCAACAAGAATTGTAGACCCACCAACCAATGAGCTCTTTTAATGTTTTTAAACTGGCTCCACTAAGATCATATCGCCAAAGCAAGCAACGATGCATGCGATTGCGAATACGAGTAGAGCCCCTGCGGCCATAGCTGCTACGTCCTCAGACAAAATATTCGCTGTGAAGGCATGGATCATCACCCCAATGGCGATGAGAGTTAATACAGCCCCTATTCCAATAAAGATGAATCCGAATGCACTTCTTGTGCCCCAGCAGACCCCATCTTTTACCTGCTCAATATGGGATCCGGGCCAATTTTGTGAAATCCAGCCCATAACAGAAAGGGCGAGAAACCCGCTCGCCAAGACCCCTCCCACCCAGAAGTAAATACCCGCTGAGATCTGGAAGGTCGAAAGATATTCATCAAACCCCCACAGCAAAACCCAGAGGGATAGGTAAATTCCCGAAACAGTTGCCTGACAGACAAAAATTTCGCAACGACTACGAATTTTTGTAATCGACATGATATACCTCCAAAAAATTTATTGTTTCATTTTTCCTCTCTAAACCCGCGTACAGACGTGGGCTTGGAGAGGAAGGCGGGTCAACAAGAATTGTAAACCCACCAACCAATGAGCGAATTTTGACTTTATGCGCCCAGAACTTCAAGTGCCTCAATCATCGGCTTGAAGTGCGGGTTGGCGAAACTATTCGCCTGGCCACACACAACGTCATAGGCATTGAGGTGCGCCATTTTTGGGCTACCCCAACCACCTTTTAACCAATTCTTGCATTCCTTCCAGGTCGGGACGGGTTGGGGGAACAAACCGTAAATATTCCCAAGATACACCTTGTACTCAGTAACCCCGTCCCCAGGCTTCGTGCGGTTCATGCCGTAAGGATCGCGCCCACAATTGCCAAAGTGGGCTATGAGTGTGGAAATAGCTTCCACTTGACGGCCCAGACTTCCATCATAATTGCCGGCCTGGAATCTAACCAAAAGGGCACGAAATTCCGGCAGCCGATCGTAAAATGGCGACACGGCCTTGAACAGCAGTACCAGCCGATCCAAAGGGCAGCCGGCGTAACCACTTGCATACCGAAGATTGTTTCGAAGAACCATAAAATCACGGTTCATTTGGGCTAACGCTTTAAAGGCTCGACGTCTCCGAATTATACCGGCAACATTCAGCGCATTACTAAAGGTATTCAATGCCTGCATCCATTACCTCCAAATGTGATGTGTTTATTATTTCATTTTCCTCTCTAAACCCGCGTGTTGACGTGGGCTTGGAGAGGAAGACAGGGGTGAGGATAGAAGATATCCGTGATGCGCCTGTCTTAGTTCAAATGAACTTTTTTGGTGGGATAGCATGTGAGGTGTTCTGCCTGCATCAACCTCACTGCTTGGTGGGATATTTTTTACCCGCCGTAAACCTTCGCGAGTTTATTGCAATTTTCGCCTATCCCTCGAGATAGCAATATTAGTGAGATTGCGAACAAAATAAACTTTTTTTCTTACCTTTCGTCTATATTTAGTTCCCATCTCCACCGTCGTTCATAGCTCGACGGCAGGGATGGGAGGGTGAGCGCAAAGGTTCACCCAACCAAGGTACTATTGGGTCTTGGGGGACTTAAAGAGTCCGCAATCGAGGATGGCAATCGCTGACCAGCGATTTTCGCAGTTTGGATTATCTGCGAGCTTGCGTGCCGTCACTGGGTCAAGAGGGTCAGAGATCCAACCGGTTGTCAGCTTGAGATCGGAATTTCTGAGAAAGGAGATATTGTACGTCTCGCTTTTTTCAAAATCCCGCGTACATAAAATTGTCCTTTCATGCGCCATTAACTCCTTGATGAGGCAAACGGCGCGCATGGGATGAATTTTCCCACGGTTATTCAGGGAATTTTTCAAAGCGCTGACCGCTTCTGAAAAACCAGGTTCCTTGATTCCGTGCTGAACAAAGCCCCCCAATATCATGCAGATATGGTTGGCATTGTGGCAGAGCACGTCGGCAGCAAGTTTTGCGCCTTCCGTGAGCGATATCGGGTCGCTTAGCTTTTCGTCTGTGTAATCGCCCAACGCGTGATTGAAAATGAAGACGACACGAAAGCTTTCATTTGTTCCAACCCGGCGCAGGGTAACGGCGTCTTCACGATAAGCTCTCAGAAAGTTTGAAATTATGCTTTTGTTTGACATCTTTCCTCCAACAATGGTTTTAATTTCTATTCCCATCTCCACCGTCGTTCATTACTCGACGGCAGGGATAGGAAGGCGAGGACATGGAGAGTCTCTCGCCTTCTTCAAGGGGCTTACAAATGGGAGCAAATTACTCCCAAGAAACTTTTTCCGGATCCCATTCATTTTTGTGAGATCCAGGATGATTCTTAGACAAGGTACATCCAGTGCCCTTATCTTTGGTCAATTCACCGCACATGGCCTCCCCACATCTCTCGCAGTTTGCTACACCGTTGAAGGTGTAGTCATGAGGAAAAGTGTGAATGTGAATATCTCTTCCAGCCAGAAGTGAATCATACACCGGCCACGGGATAAAGAACGTAACTTCCCGCATGTCGTACGTACTGTCTTCGTAGACAGTAAATTTTATTTGCGGTCTAGATCCACTCGGTATGACGAGAACGTTAAAGAAATCTTCTTGAGTGAGAGTATCACTCAAGGTCTTGACGTTTGGCCACCGCAAGGCCTTAAAGCTGGTAATGATCACCTGCTTATCCGCCTTCGAACTGTCAATCTCAAAAGTGTATGAAACTACCGGAGCATTCACTGTCCGGTTAAAGGGAGTGAGATCAACATTCTGACGCTGCGCCGCTAACAGCAGCAACACTAAGATGGCACAACAAATCACTACATATTTGGTCATTTTATTTTCTCCTTTGGTTTTGCAATTTTTTCTCTTCCCATCTCCACCGTCGTTCATTACTCGACGGCAGGGATGGGGGGTGAATCATGCGACTCACCCGTAGCCAAGGTTCCCTTTTATCACTTTTTGCAAACTGCCGTCACATATGCCGTGACGAAAGCTAGAAGTGTCACATGTGCCGGGGAATTGTTGACAGTTGGTATTAACAAAGAAGTCACCGATATAACCCCTAAAAATAACCCAACTACAAGGCTCCAGGGTGATTTGATATGCAATATGCCATATACAATGGCGCATATTGCTGCTAAGCAGCTAATTTGAAAAACTGCTGGATGCAACATTTCTATTCTCCTTTTGAGTGTGTTTCTTTCTTTCCGATCTGGAGGCGAGCGAACCCAGCCGCTTGCCCACCGAAGCTTCATAGCGAAGGTGGGTAAAGCCAAGACTGAATGAGAGATGGCCTGTGGACCGAAGTCCTGACCATGATGCATGTACTGTGACGTTACGCGGAGATTGCTCCCCAGGTAACGCTAGTCCATGCAGTGCTCGTGACCCCTCCAAGTCGGAAAGAAAAAGTTGTCAACGTTCGTTCCATGTATTTGGGCAAGTCTGGAGGTGAAAGTGGTGAGTAGCCGTAGGCCGTAAGCTATAAAGCTGTAGGCCTGGGATACTCGTGCTCTCCTTTGAGACCGAAGCCTCGGAGCGCAAAGACGTGTCGTCTATCTTTGCGGAGAAATCCCCGCGCGATAGCTTTCATGCCCACACTTAGCCCCCTCCATACTTGCCAGAACCATGGTTGGAATGTGCTGTCTCGTCCCGAGTGGCTATTTTCGTATAGCCAACCAAGATGAGTGCAGGATTTTTATTTGGGTGATCCTGCGAACCCACGGTACCTATTCAGATTTTGAAGACTGAGGCAGAATGCAAGCGAAGTAAGGTCTATACAAGTTTTCTTGTTTTCCCCTTTTTTCCTTCTCCCATTCTCCAAGGCTATTCAGGGTGAGAAAGTATGGCTCCTCATCACCTTCGATAGTTTCGCCGGAAACTACCAACGTCCCCTCAAGTCGCGCTTGCAGATCCACCGTCGGCCATTCTTGGCCATCCGTTACCATCTGCTTGGCAAATTCCTGAAACTCTTTCACGCTCAGGATCTTGTAGCCTAAGTCCTTGAGGCGCCTAAGTGCTTCCTGCGCACTTATAGCACTTGCGAACCCAACCACCGTAAATTCAAGCTTTTTCTCTTCCGACATTTTTCCCTCTTTCTTTTTCCATTTTCAATTCTTCTTCTCATCTCGGACGACGATCTTCTGCTTATGTCGTCTTCCGGGATGAGTTGCGGAGCGGTAGGGACGGATCCACTACAACTCCGCAGAAATTACTTAGTACTGCCGGGTCAGATCCCGGTCTCGTCTCTGGAAGCAGCCTTGCCTCGCAAGAGTCCAGAGCACTACGCCGAATGTGCAGACTACGCCCAGGCCGACGTTGGTACCACCTTCACTGAAGGCCAGATAACACCCGTAAACGGCCACGATGCTTATGACGGTAATCATCGCAACAAGTACGATGAAGGCAGCCAAACCAACAGTGCATTTCACTGTTTCAAGCATGCAGTGTCCGGCCCGTCTTACAATGTGTAAAGTTTTCATTTGATCTCCGATGTTTTTCTGTTTTCTATTCCTTGATCTGGAGGAGTATTAGCTGAGTGATGTTTTGCGCCGAAGCGCACATCACGATGAATGGTTAAGCGTCTTTGGCGAGTAAACCCGCCGCGATGCCGCTCCACTCGGATGCTCCCCCTCCATGTCGCGAAATAGAATATATATAAAAGAACAGGTCCTCTGCGAGAGAGCACCTTTGGGTAAGCCTTAGGCCATAAGCCGTAAGCTATAAGCAATACAGTTCGGAGCGCTGCTCTCTCTTTCAGCGAACCGAGAAGTAAATGGATTTTCAAGTCAACAAACGAGTATATACCTGATAGCCAATCCTGTCAATACCTAAAATGGCTAAGGTTAGCCAAAAGGGCTAAGGTTAGCGGAAAAATGGTTACGAATTACGAAAAGATACTACGAAAATACGAATGTACGAATTGGGAGGGGAAGAATTAGGGACTGATGACAAGGAACCAGAGGGGTTGCGGGGAGGGGGAAGATTTTGAATATTGGTTTGATTTGGATGATGCTTGATTCTGTAACGCGGGCTTTGACCGGTAAGGGTTACCCCTCCTAACCTCCCCTTCGAAAGGGGAGGAAACGTACAAAAAACCTTGCCTTTAAATAACCAAAAAACCCTCCCCTCCTTTCGAAGGAGGGGTTGGGGGAGGTAATACTTACCGAGTTAAGAATGCAATAGAACCAAGTTTTTTTGGAAAGACGTGCAATACATTTCTACCTCCCCTTCCCCTATCTCCACCCTTAATCCATTCCGCCATCCAAAACTCAACCTTTAATCTTTACCTCCCCCTCCCCCACCACCCCGTTATGTAGCTCGTGGTGCTGGGTTGCGAAGGGTCGTTTGCCACTTCAGCGGCGTTGGTGTTTTTGTATAATTGAAAATTACTTGCCTCACGTAGCTGCGCAAAACGCATGGCAACCGCAAGCACCGCCGGCGCATCGGCTGGTATGTGTGCCAGAGCAGCTGACTCCCCTGCTTCTAACAATCGAAGGGACTCCTGATCCTCCACCCGCGCTTCTGCTGCGGTTTTGTAGTGCGAAAAATCAACACTGGCAACAACCACATCTTCAGGTTTGAGCGTCGTGTACAAAGCCTGGGCAAGTTGTTCGTTCTTTTTCAAATCAAAGCCGCTTCGGACGATGAGTTGGACAAAGGTTGCTTTGGGACAAACATGCTGTAGGAAGGGTAGCGGGTACAGCGCGCTGTGTTCCTGTGCAATTACCGACTCGCTAGTTTGGACAAATGGGACAGCGTGCAAGGCTTGCACAATGTCCGCGGCGACGTCGTACGTTGCCCAGGGTGATTGCCACGACGTAGCGCTGGTTGTAACCATGGTCTGGCCACGATTTTCGTGATCAGGCCCCAGCACCACAATGTTCGCAGGACACTGCTGACCAACCACTGTGGCTATTTCCGCCATCAGCTGCTTTGCCACCAAGTGGTGCGGCATGATAACCGCGACGGGATTCTGCTTGGTCTGCTGGTCTCCACCTTGTGCAAAAGCAGTTTGCACATCTGCAGGAGTTACCTCGTTAAGCACAGCTGATGATTGAGACTGCGTCGGTTCCGATTTTTGCCACCACACCAAAACACCCGCAGCAACCAGGATGGCGACCGCGAGTGCTCCAAGAATGAAATAGCGTTTACTCAATCCCCAGGGTTTGGCCACCAGAGTAGTTGATCACATCCCGGCTCTTCTGACCTTGCGCTACTGCGGGTTCAGCTGCATAACTTCCGGGGTTCACCACCCGGGCGTAGTAGTAGAAGCTCTTCTGCCCCCAGGTATTGAAAGTCAGGCGCTGGCCAGCAATTTCCGTGGGGTAGTTGAATCCAACACTGGTTTGGACATTCCGGGTCCATGGATTGGGCAAGGCGGCCAGGCCAGATGGGAGGTAGTCCGTCACTGTAAAATCGGTATCCACAATCCCCTTGCCGACCTGCAGGCCAATATCCACGCGGACAATGTCGCCTTGCTTCAACGGTCCGCTGTCCCCCACTCGGGTGAACTTGCGGGTGACACCCAAGCGCGTGTCATGCGGTGCCGTGTTGGGATCGAATGGCTGCACGGTCTGCACAATCAACCCAGCTGGGCCGTCAACTTTCGTCACCTTGAATTGGGTTGCTTCTTGGGTGGTGAGCGAGACGTAGGTTACCTGGTCGTCTTTCGTGGCCAACGTCTTTGGTTCACCGCCGGCTGTGTACGTAACAGACACGTTGGTGTTGTCCAGTAATGGAATGGCTGCAACCATGCCCAAAGCTCGCTCCAGGTTTGTGGGGTAATCCTTGGGGAATTTCTCCGCCAAGTAGGTATCAATACCCACCCGCTGCGAAAGCTTCAACCCTTCAGCCAAAATGCTAAAGCGCGCTGTGTTCACAATCCGAGCATCATCATCGTTGCCCAACTTCAGCCGGATGTACGGCGCCTGGGTTTCGCCGTAGGTTTCCAACAATCCCATGGCAATGGTCCGGGCTTGCTGGCTTGCACCCAAAGCTTGGTACGCCAAGGCTGCAGTGAGCTTCTCTTCATCCGTAATACCTGAGGTAGCCACAAAGGCGTCTAGTTCAGCGAGCACCGGCTCACCCAGGTTTGCCAACCCATACAGGGCAAAGCTTGCTTGCTCCCCAGTGATATCTTTCTGGTTCAGCTTGCCCAGCAAGTACTGCCGCAAACGCACGGCGTCAAACATTTTTGCCTGGGCAGCGGCCAGGGCGGAAAGGCGGACATCGGACGAACCCCAAATCACTTCGCTTATACCGCCGTCCTCTTGCTGGTAGGCAGTTGGATTGAAACCACTATTTTCGTACACCAAGTCGGGTTGCAACTTTTCCAGCGCATCACTGGCAATGGCGCCGGCTAGGTTGCGTTCCAACCGGTTCCCCCAGCCCCACTGCAACATGCGTAGGTTGGCAATAATCCGACCACGGCCCAGATCCGTTACGCCAACCATAGTCCGCCCGCTGGGTGAACCTGTGATGGTGAGGTCAGGCGCCACAGTGAGCCACGCAGTTGCTTGGCGGGAAAGCCGAGAGTCCACCACGGTGATTTTCCGGATGAGCGTATCTTTCTGGTTGCCTTTCTGGACAGTAAGTTTTACTTCTTGCTCCCCGGCAACCAAGGTTGGCAGCACAAACTTCTGCGCGGCAAAGGCTTTGCCCGTACGGGTTTGGTTTGCACCAAGGCCCGGGGTTTCCAAAGTGAACTGCACATCATCAGTTGCGGTTAATCCCGTTCCGTACGCCCGGCCAATGATGGTGGGTTTGTCCTGGCTGACAAACTCATCAGGCATCGTGAGGAGTGCAAAAACGGGTTTGCTCACCGGAACACCCAGGCTGGTAAAGCCAGCCAGTTTTTCATCAGTGATACCCTGTGCAGTCACCCGCCACGAAGTGAGGTTGTCTGGCACTTTGAAGGTGACCTCAGCCTGTCCATCACCGCCCGTCTGCACCTCTTGGAAAAGCACCGCATCTTTGAAGTCTTTGCGGTCACCCCCAGTCCCACCACCGCCTTCGGCCATTGCATCCAAACGCGCGGTGTCATGGCTGACGTACTGCTGGAGCAAGCCAGACATCGTTGGTTCGTATAACCCTGCAAGTGGTGCGGGCGTATTGTCCATTTGGATGACGTTCAGTGCTTCGTCAATAGCACTCAGGTTCACCCGCGCGTCAACCGGTTTCCCTGCAGCGTCTTTGGCGGTCACCGTCACCCGAACTGTATCACCTGGACCGTAACTTGCCTTTTCTGCTTTGAGTTCTAGTTGCAAAGCACGGGTCTCCGCATCAAACTGCAGCATGGCTTGTTCATACTGTGCTGGCGCACGGAACGCACTACCCGTAAACCACACCCCGGTCACGAACACATTGGGAATATTGGCTTCGGTATACGTAAATGGTAACTGCGGTTTGTCGGTTATTGTAACGTCTTGAATCCCATTCTGGAGCGTCACAAACATGAACGTGCCCTTGGCTTCCACGGCTGTATTCCCCTTGCGGAATTCCAGAGTCGTTGTGCCGCCAAGTGGGTAGACCAGCTGCGCATCTGTCCGGCCATCCTGTGCCACGTCCACTACGCGGTAGCTGGCACTTTCCGCATCCGCATACTGCGTACTCCCAAAGTACGCGGTTTGGAGATAGGCCAGATTTTTCGTATCAAACGCCCGCACTTCTACCCGCGAACTCGTGCCGGGTAGAGTGATGTCCTTGGTGTACGCTCCCTGCGCATCGGTCACGCCCGTGAGGGTCGTCCGCACCACGTCATTGTAGCGGTAATCATACACATCCACAGTCTGCTTCTCAATAAAGTCATACCGCGTGCCCCGCTTGGTTTTGGTCAAAACCTGCTCAATGACTTTGACTTCTACCTTGGCATTCGCGGCCGGACCACTGGTCATGGTGTCGTAGGCATTCCACCAGTCGGTCACTGGCTTGGTGACGTCCACATTCCGGACGTGCAACTTCAGGGTCGCCTGGCTCCCATTCCGGTCGGTTTCCAAATTGGAAATGACCCGACTGGGAAAAACCACAATGTCCGCACTGCCCTGGACATCACCGTCAGACGCTTCCGCCGGGAACACGGTCACCCGTTGCGTCCCCACCGAATTATTCGTGTTCGCCAATGGCAAGTTGAACGACGCAGTGCCCTGGCTATTCGCCGTAATGTCCGTCCCTTCCCCACCAGGCTGTCCCCAGCTGGAGTAACGGAGCTTGGCATTGGGGGTAGGTGTGCCATCAAAGAAGGTAGCGAATGCCTGAATGGGCAATTGCTCCCCCACAATGCCGGCTTGGCGCTGCGGTGAAAGACTCACACCAAAGGCGGGCTTCGTGAACGTCTGCACTTCAAACTGCTTGGAGGCAATTTCCTTGCCCGTCAGGGTTTCAATGCTCAGCGTATACGTGCCGGGATTGAGCTGCGTCAGCGCCAGTGCTTTGGTGAAAGTGCCTGAGGCATTGGTCTGCACGCGATCCTCAACCAACGGCAAGTACGCACCATTCCAATCCGTCACATTCCAGGTCCACACTTTTACCACGTACTCTTCGGCCTTGGGGTTTTTCCGTGGCTGGATAATGCCCCAGATATTCACTGTGTCTGACGGGCGGTAGAGCGTCCGATCCAAGTACAAGTATTTCCAGTATGTATCGTGCGTGGGCCGGTCCCGCATCCCGCGCCAGGCGAAGAAGGACTCGCCTTCAGGGGTGAAGGGAATGACGGTTTCCCGATTATCCGAAGTTTTGACGGTGAAGTACGAACGCGTAAAATCGGTCTCCGTATCCACTGCTTGGTCTGGGGTGGTGAGGCGAACGACCCCTTCGCTGTCACTACTGTACGTCTTGCCGTCAAGTGCAAAGACGGCTGATACTTTCTGCAGCGGCGTCCCTGCCTTCAAATCCTGCAACCACAGGACGGTATCTGTGCGGCTCACAAACTGCGCGGCACCAAGTTCGCTCACCACAATCACGGTTTGCAATTTCCGGCCCTTCACATCCAAGGTCATCAGGTAGTACCCCGCATCAAAACCCGAAGGTAGCCGGAGCACGTACTGATTATCAAAAGACTCAACCTTGGCATCGTAGGTGCCAATCTCGGTCAAGCCTTCGGTGCTAATGAGCGCAGTGTCCAACGCTGCTGTTGCCCAGGTGGGAATGTCGTCTAAGACATGCAGTTTTTCAATCATTTCCTGGCTACTCGCAAAGCGGTGCACCGTGGCTTTGGGTGTCCCCAAGTTCCCGTAGTACCCAAAATCCAGCACCGGGGCTTCCTTGGGCAACACGGATTGGAAAGAGCGCGAGAAGCGCGCGTAGGTAAAGGCATCGTTGGACTGCTGGGCAACCGCGGTTTCAAACTGGAAGCTGAACGCCTGACCCAACGTCACATCTGAGCCTTGCACTGGTAACGCTGCTGCAAGGGTGACAGTGTACAGGGTTGCAGCCTTCAGCTTTTCCGCAGGGACAAACACCCAGGTCCGACCGTGCTGCTCAAAAGCGCCTTTTGCACTGGGGGTGATAGTGAAGTGCTGGCCAAAATCTTTCACCGCATCTGTGCTAAAGGTGACTTCAATGCCGGTATTCACCGGAACGCCAGTGGCTTCATCTCGCGGCAGCGTTCCTTCAATTGCCAGGCTGGTCTTGGGTTGGAAGGCCCACTGGTAGGTTTGCTTCTCATTCCCCGCAGTCCCCTGCACCGTGGCGTTCACGGCCAAGGTGTACACCGCTTCGTCACCCAAGGGTTTCTTGGGGGTAATTTCAAAAGTTTTCTCATCTGTACTGGCAATGGCAAATTCCACCTTTGGCGAAAAGCTAATGGAGGCTTCCAAGTCTTTCGCGGCAATGGGCGCTGTGGTGGTCAGGACAAAACTGGTCTTCGGATCCACCCCCAGCCGGTCTTTCTTGGTGGCTTCCACTACAAAGGTGGCGCTCGCCGTATCTGCAGGCAACACGATCTTATCAAACGCATCCCCACCAGTTGTTCCCCGCCGTGGTTGGACAATGCCAAACCAGACCCCGGCGCTAACCCCGGCCAGGAGAACTACTCCACAAAGGGAGTAGAACCACTTGGTTTTCCAAAATGCTTTTGAGATGACAACTGGCGCTTGGTCCGGGTGGAGGTTTGGCATACGGATGCTGTTAGAAAGATGTAGTCATTCTACCTTAGGATAAGGGTTTTGGTAAAACAAAAACCTGCTCCAGGGTGGAACAGGTTTGAAAGAACGCAATTGCAGTGACTACGCACCAATTCGCTGTTGCAATTTTTTCTGCCAAAATGCAACTTCTCTTTTGGTTCGTTTTGCCGCATAACCAATGTACAGTCTGGGTGATTTGAGGACACGCTGCTGCTTTGTTGTCATTTGGTTCACGTACGGACGCACATTCTTATCCTTCATGAGTAGATCGAACACTTTCTCTCCCGTCGCACGAGACCTGTCACAAAGTGATGAAACATATTCGTGTGGCCGAGGGTGACCATAGTAGGTCAGAAGCGTATTCAATGGGTCGGAAATGATAAGATCGCCAGTGAGCGTAAAGTTTTTCATCATCTGCGATTCATCAACTACCAGCGAGGGCAGAATTCGCTTCAGCGTTTTCGTTGCTGTGAAAATGAACTCTACGATTTCCATCCAATACCGCCCAGAAGCGGAGTTTGTCAGATCGCGCTGATGATCGGAAATTAAGTCGAGGTAGACGGTAATCATCCGACCCACTTCAGCTTTTTCCAAGCTCTTTACATTCTCAAAAGAAATAGGATTGATCTTGCCGGCCATGATCGAAGAGCTACCCTGCGTCGCCTTCGCTTGGGCAACTTCACTCACCTCAGTTGATTGTAGCCGGCGCAGACTATCTCCGAGGTCACCAAAAATCCCCATGATCACGGTCAAACGGTGCATAACATCTGTAACCGCCTCAGGCATAACAATCTGTGTCGAATACCGACCAGCTCGCAAGCCAAGGTAGCCAAGAACACATTGCTCAAAACGCATTGGGTTTTGAAGCACTAAGGATCCAGGACCGTACGTGCCAACCGGCCCTGAAAACTTCCCGACAAGTCTGTCTTTCTCTTTTTCCAACTTCAACAACTCACCACCAAGCCTAACCAAGTACTCCGCCATGGTATTTCCAAAAGTTTGCGGCGAAGCATGCTGCAGGTGCGTTCGGCCAACTTGGACAGTATCCGCGTACTCTTTACACAGTCGCAGTATAGGAATCAAGAGCCCCCACAGTGATGGTAGAACAACGCTTTCCAAAACATCCCGAAGTCGAGCACTATCGGCAGAATTCAGAGTATCATTACTCGTGGCAAGTAAGTGCACATAACGCCGCGCGGGTTTGCTTATCAATTGCTTGATCCGCTTCAGCAACGCCCGCACATCATGCTTCAAACCCTTCACTTTGCCTTTTACCCCGTACTCAAACCGGTAAACGTCAGATGCCTTTACCTTCGCACAAGCGGAAATAATTTCCTGCATGTACTGTTCGGGACAGAGGTTACTGTCGTACAGAGCTAATGCGATGGATGATTCAAAAAGTCCTTGGTACAAGATGCGCGCCTGCTCCGAAGTATAGGGAGCAAGCTCTTGATTGACGTACCGATACGCAAAAGGACTTACCTGGGAAAAATCTCGATGGCGCCGGATCTTTTGTGCTTCCCGCAAGATAACTAATAATCGAGCATCATAAAGCGCAAAATGTCGCGGCAATGCTTTTGTAGTGACTTTCTTGTTCATGTTCCTCCTCTAAAATATCTCAATTGTTCATGTACTTTTTCGTGGCCCCACCTTAACACATATTTTGGCAACGTCAAAGCAGGGGTTTCTCAACCACCAGATATCCGCAACACAACCTACCGGAGCCTTATCCTCGCATTCTGAAGAATTTTCACCAACGTCGGGTGCAGATGTTTGTTCGAAACAATCACACCTTTCAGCGATTGATCGTACCGCTGTTCTTTGCCGTCAATATCCGTCACCTTTCCACCTGCTTCTTCCACGATGATCTTCAGCGAGGCAGCATCCCAGCAACTATCGTGCCCGCCCATAATGCCACCAGATTCCCCAGCGGCAACCATCATACCTTGGTAGATGACCGATCCCAAATTCAGCACTTTGGCTTTTGCCTGCATCAGTGTCTGAAAAATTGTAGCAATATCACGATTATGCTTTACCTTCCACAACCGCATGGTACCAAAACCTATAACAGTATTCTCTAATGACTTCTTGTTAGAAACTTTCATCCTTTTGCCATTCAACGTTGCGCCCTTACCTTTCACCGCTGTGTACATTCTTTGCATGAAGGGATCGTAAACGACACCAAGTATTGGTTTCCCATTTTGCACCAATGCAAGCGAAAAGACGCTGGTTGGAATACCGTGTGAGAAAGGCGTTGTGCCGTCGACTGGATCACAAACCCAGGTAAGTTCTCCTTGTCCATGTATAGATTTTGATTCCTCAGTAATGATGCCGTGGGCTGGAAACGCTTTTATGATATCGCGGATGACAAATCGATTAATCGCCAAATCAGTTAACGTCAATGGCGTTGCATCTTTCTTCCACTCCTTCTTCATGCCCAGCATGAAATTCTTCCGCATGATTTTCCCAGCTTGCAGCGCCAGGTGGGTGGCAAAACGTAGGTGCTTCGTTTCTACGGTGTTCAGCCTCATAGTGATACTGATTACCAACTTCCTCCCCCACCGCCGCCAAAGCCGCCACCGGAAAAACCGCCGCCGCCAAAGCCAGAACCACCGCCACCCGCGCTGGCTGGACGGGATACCATAGCACTATTCGCACTGCTGCGGAAATCCGACATGACACTGGCCAGGAACAGCGCATTGAACACGTTCCCGGGTGAGGCAGTGTACCAGCTTGGGGGCTGCATTTCCAGGCTGGCAAATTGCTGCGCCCACTGCTTTTCCACTTCCAGTACCATGGCGTAGGGCAGCAAGGCCTGGAACTGTTCGGGCTTGCGCTCGGGTGCATTATGGAATTTCAACCGCTCCTTTTCTGTAACGGATAAAAACCATTTGAAACCTTCAATTCGCTCCCGCACTTCTGCGCCTTTCACCGTTCGCTGCGGCATGAAGAATCCATACGCAAGGACAATGAACCCCACCGCGCTTAAGCTGATAACCGTTATGAGTGGGAAAACACCCGTGGAGGCGAAAAGTACCCATGGTCCAATGATGAGAAAGCCGGCCAGGGTGAGGTACGTTGCTTTCGCATTCGCTGGGTTCTTGGTGTAGTACCCGTCTGTAACCAGCGCCTCATGCAGTTGCTTCTTCAATTCAGGAATGGCTGTGTAAAATTTCTGCTTCAAATCCTTAAGCTCCACGGTCTTTTTACTAGCTGTCTTCAGGAAAAGTTCATCAAACAACTTTTGCTCAAAGGCATTCAGCGTGTCCTTGGGGTTCACCAAACGGGTGAACTCGTAATTCTTCTTTCCTAAATCTTTGATCTTTAGGTGCCCCCGTACAGCTAGGTCAATGATGGTGGCAGAAATGTCTCGCATATCACCACTCCCATCCCAAACCGTCCCCAGCATGGCCGGCCGGAGCTTTTCTGGGGCTTCGTACTCTGGGATGATGGTGCCACGACCTTTGGGGTCCTTCCCCCGCTTTCGCCAGTGCTGGTGCATGAGGAACCAACCAATGGGAATGAGGAGCACGGTCCAATTATCAACCACAAAATCTTGCCAACGTTGCGCAGTGGTTGCTTTGTCAAAAGTGCCGCTTGGCACCTTGATAGCAAAAGTAAGACCTTCCGCTGGTGCCAACGACTGGGCCACAAAGACTACCTTTCCATCAGCTTGCACTTGCTTCGAACAATTTTGCAGAGTTGCGCCTTCAACACCGGTGTAGCACACCAGTTCGTCTGGCTTTGTCCCGTCAGGTAAGGAAACCGTGGCCGATGCCGCTTGCATGGGCACTTGCCAGTGATTCCCAGTGGCGTTCCAGTAAATTTCCTGGCTATCGTTAAAGGTATTGACCGCGCGACGGAGGGTGTAGGTCAGCACGTAGGTTTGCATGCCGGTGACTGTAGAATCTTTGTCACCAATTTTCACATGGAGCTCCCCGCCCGAGCGGCGTTCAGTGTACGGCCAAGCTTTTCCTTGGTCATTTGTGACAGATTGCAGATCCAACCGAATGCTATACGTTTGAACATCTCGACGGTAACGGTACGGAATATCCCGAAAAATCCCATGGTGCGCGGTTGCTCCAAAGTCGTACACAATTTTCTCCGTCACGATGAATGTCCCTTCCTTGGCCGCTTCAATCTGCACGTCAAAAGCCTTGATTTGCTCAAAGGTGGAGGTTTGGGCGTGTGAAAGCTGAGGAAAAAACACAAGACCCCCAAACAATACCGCTACAATAAGAATCACTTTTCGCATATAAACAGTATACAACGTCTACGCTTTTCTCCATAGAAAAAACAGCCGCTGGGTTAGAGCGGCTGGATGGCATGTGCGGCTAGCGAGGCAATACTTTCGCGATTGGGTACACTTCTTGTCCGGCAATGATGCGGATTACCTGGTGCGTTTCAGCTTCTACTTGGAAGCCGGTAATTTCCACTTGCCGGTGCCCGTCACCAGCTTCCACCGTTATCAGATCCCCAATGCTGAGCCCGCGCGCGCCTCGCAGTCCCTTCTTCGCGCACTGTTCTGCGGTTGCGGGAATATCGTAGACCGCATCACAAATGGTACATTTTGGCATCAAACCTCCTGTGCATGTGTTTTGGGAAAGTGTAGGTGAAGGACGCTTTGGGGTCAAGGCTATAGAACCAAATGAAAATGAGCGTAGAATTTCCTACGCTCATACACTGAGTAATCTGGGTACTATTTTGAGGCCTTCCTTTTTGTCCTCTTGTGTTTCTTGGGCAGTGGCTGTGCCTGGGTTTGACTGGCTGCAATTTGCTTAGCTTGGGCAGCTCTGGCTAATGCCCGACTTCGGCGAACATTCTGACGCAGAATCTCCGACACTTTTTCAAAATGCACGTCCGCCTCTGCTCGCAGCTTCGCCCGTTGTTCCTCAAGCGCACCGCGTGAGAATGGGTCGAAATCTGGACCAAAATCTCGATCGTTTTTTGTTTGCATGCATATGCTCCTTACTCTATTTTTGTTATTTTTCTACTGATTTCTTAGATTAGCAAAAGGAGCCCTAAAGTCAACTCCATCTACATTACATACAACCAACAACGATGAAATGTATTAGCGGATTTTCATTTGGAGTAGAGGCTTTAGCCTCTGGACTGTACATAACCCAAAGCGACTTCTGAGACCCTGAAGAGTCCTCAGACCCTTGAAGGGAAACAGATCTACAGAAAAGTACCTACTCCGGTTATTTCTTTTTTTGCTAAAAAAGACGCAGGTTGTCCTGCGTCTTGAAAGTGCTCATTAAAAACCTAAGTTATGATCGCTCGTTTTTCTTGGTTACTCACAGAATGTGAAAATGCAAGGACTTCCATCTCCAATAACATAGCGCGCAGTGCCTCTGGGTTAGTCACGCCATGCAATTTAGAGTTATAACCAACAATGCAATGTTGCGCCTTCATCCCACGCACTATAATCGGCAAAAAGTAATCACTAAGTTGGAGATTCTCTGGGAGTGCGGCCCAAAGATTAAGAGAATCGTATAGGTTGAATCCGGTCACGAATGGGGTAATGTCTGCGCCATCAGCTATGCCTGGATCCGCACCGTTGCAGTAGACTCTTATAAACCACTGCCGATCACGATCAAGTGGTAGAGACCCGCGCTCTTCTGATCCAGGCGCTCCACAAGACTCAATCCACGTACGCTGGTAGGATTGCAACTGACGTGCGTACAAACATTCAGCTACAGGGTGACCAGTACGCAAAAGTGTACTATATGCTGAAAGTGGAAACTGGACAGCGTACGCCGCTTCACGGGTGGTGATAACCATTCGGATGTCCAACTCCTGCAATCTTCTATGCAGCCAGACGGCAGCTTCCCAATCAAAAGAATTATTGCTGGCATTATTCGGGACCATGAAATCATCAACAAATTCCACGCCACCCATGATTGCCACATGCATAAGTTTCTCACGGCATAAATCTTCATGGTCTCGCAAAAGCTGTGCGGCATCTGTAAGGCCAGACTGGAGCACGAGAATCACGCTGTTATCTGGACAAGCCTGTAATGTCCGCACGAGGAGAGCCTGACCATCCTCATGAACATCGACTCCAGATGCGATGTAGGGCAAGTCGTGCTCATAGGGATGGAACTTCCCTATGTACACTGGAAGGCCTACGCCAACTGGGATATTCGGCAAACCCAGCTGGACCAAAGTAGCTTTCGCTCCCTGCGCTCGGACAACCGCCGGGGCAAGGTTACCAATAACGCACCGGAGGTTGATTAAATCTGACCGATGCATTGCCGCCGCCAGCACCAACGCATGCTCGTCATCTAAATCTTTCAAAAAATCACCAATGATTATGACGTTTGGAGTCACCTTTTCCGTCCTTTCACAGTTATTTGATTTGTAAGGTACAAAAAAACGTTTTACCACGTTCAACATCACGTGTCAAGAATCTTCGATGAAGAATTGGTGGGCGGAGTAGGGATCGAACCTACGAAGGCGCAAGGCCAGCAGATTTACAGTCTGCCCCGTTTGACCACTTCGGTATCCGCCCAAATTGCGTCCTCAATACCCTACCAAACAATGAAAATTATTTCAACACCGGCCGCATGTAGTGCCGGCCTTTTTTGTACACCCCGTGGACTGGCCGCGCATTTGGGTCAATCACTTTCTGACCGTCGCACTCCACGGCCTTTTGCAGTATGAGCCGCCGGGCTTCGGACTTGCTCACCCCAAAGAGGAAGGCAACCATGTCTGCTTCAGACTTCAATTCCTTCCCTTGGATAGTCTTCGTTGGAACCTTTTCTGGCGCCTGCTTCCCAACGATGACCCGGTTGAAATGCTCTTCAGCTTTTGCTGCATGCTTTGGCGAATGAAATTCCGCGACGATGGTGGTGGCGAGTTTTACCTTCGCAGCTTTGGGATCTTTGGGTTTAGTAAACTCCGCCAGCGGTAAGTCGGTAAGCAATTCGGCGAAGATAGGCATGGCGCTATCAGGAATGGACATGAGCTTGCCAAACATATCCTCTGGACTGAGGGTGAGCTTAATGTCATTTCCCAAGGACTTACTCATCTTGTCTTTGCCATCTGTGCCAGGCAGAATTTTTAGCGTGACCACCTGCTGCGGCTTTTGGCCAAAGAATTCCTGCAACGGCCGAGCTTGAAGCTCGTTGAAGGTTTGGTCTGTGCCAATGACCGTACAGTCAGACTTGAGCATCACTGAATCGTAGGCTTGCAGCACCGGGTACACGGGTTCGTGCAAGCCAATTTCCTCCCCGGCTTTTTTCCGCGCCACGAACATATCGCGTTCCAACATGCGCGAGACGGTAAACCTGCTCATGATTCGCAGCAGTTCTTCCGCAGTCATTTTCTCATACCACTCACTGTTGTACCGGATTTCCAGTTTCTGCTTATTCAAAATCATCCCAATCTGGTCCACGTAGGATTTGGCCGCAGCTGCAACATCTTCTTTCTTCTGCAAAATGCGCGACTTCACCTTGTCTGTGGGATCCCCAAACCGGGCAGTGTAATCACCGATGAGAAAGATGATGGTATGCCCGAGATCCTGCAGTTGCCGGAGCTTACGGTAAATCACCGCGTGTCCCAGGTGCAGGTCAGGCCGGGTGGGGTCAACCCCGTGCTTGATGCGCAGTGGATGACCGGACGCCAGGAGCTTGTCCAAGTCCTTCCGGACAATGACATCAGCCACGCCGCGGGTGAGCAAATCGTTGGGGCTTTTTCGTTCCATATCCTCCAGTGTACGGCGCTTCTTCGTTGGGGTCAAAGCCCTTGACATTTATGGAGAATTAGCCTATACTCCTGAGTTAACCAAAAACAAACGGAGGAAATATGAGTCCAGGTGAACAGACCAGAATTCACCAATTGCCAAAGAAGCAGTCGATTTGGTGGCTGATTCTTTCCATCATCGTCGGAGTGGTAATCGTTACCTTCGCGGTGAGTGCGGTTATCAACCGGCTAAATAAGCCGCCAGATGCAACTTCCCAGGTATCCCAAGTGATACCTGGATTTTTTTGCAAAAGTGTTCCCTTATTCTGTTGCGGCCGCCCAAGCGTGCAACCTACTTCCGCTGGTACCTACACCTCCATCCACAGTAGCCACACGTTTGGACTATTACGCCCGCAATGACAGATTGGAACAGCACCACAAGCATCCACGGCTTTCCTCCATAGGCGGACAAAAGAAAAGCCGCTTGATTACCAAGCGGCTATTACTCTGATGATCTAGTCATACATCCCAGGCTCACGGTTCGCAGTCGTACCATATTTCTGAACTATCCGTCGATAGTTTACTTTGTAGTGAGCCTGCCAACATGCTCTTACAACAAGTTCTAGTACAATGAACAAGACTACTCCACCTGCGAATACAATCCAAAGCGATAGTGGTAAAAAACAAGCGATAATGATGAGGCCAGCTAAGCTAACCCTGGCTAGCCACGTAGATACTTTGAGAGATCGCACAATTCCTCCTCAAGATTTCAGCCGCAAAAAACGTAGTTTGATCCTAGCACGTCCCTTTCCACAGTCAATTCTCAAATCAGGTTTTTTTGCAAAAAATAACCTAGCTTACCTTCGGGATAATCCCAACCCCGCGGCTTGGAAAAGCCGCTCTGGAGGTAAAATGTCATTACGGACAACGTAAGACGAATACGTTAAACGATACAGGCTGCGAAACCGTAAACCGTATTACGCCCCTCCCCTACTCCACCCACGGTTTGTACTGCCGCGTCAGCAATTCCTTTGCTCGCAGTGGCTCAGCCATAATTTCCTTCACGATCTTCTCGCACCGCGTGCCTTGTGACGCTTTGATGAGTAGGAGATCCCCGGTGTGCATCCGGTCTTGGATAAACCTCCCCGCTTCTTCCGCCTTGCCAAAGCTGAAAACTTTGTCTGTATCCATGCCTGCTGCCTGAGCCCCACGAGCTATATCACGCGCAGATTCACCGACTGTGATGAGGATGTCTGCCTTCCCAACCACGTACTGCCCAAGTGATGCATGCTCTGCTTCGCTCACCGAACCAAGTTCACGCATATCCCCTAGTACGGCAAACTTCTGGCCAGGCGTGCTGAGCTGGTGGAGGGTATCTACTGCGGCTCTGGCTGCAGCGGGTGAAGAGTTGTAGGTATCGTCAATAATGAGCGTTTGCTTTATCCCTCTGATCAACCGCATGCGACCAGCTGGGGGTTGGTACGCTCGCAGGTTTTCGGAAACCTTGGCGAGATTGAGTTGCAACGACTTGGCTACGGCAAATGCCGCACCAATGGCGTAGAAGGAATGTGTTCCAAGCGTATCAGTAATAACTACTGGAATTGCACTGCCGTCTACCAGCACTTTGGCAGCAATCCCCTGCACGTCACTGGCGTTGGTACCCATTATCCGTGCGTGGCCAACCACAACTTCCGCGTTGCCGCTGACTGCGTACCGAATAACCTGCCCTTGGATTTTTGTAGCGATACGGGAGAGCTCCAGGTCATCACTATTTAGAATGACGGTGCTGGTGCGTGGAGCGAGCATGGCTAATTTCTGCTCTTCCACTACTGCAGCTTGGATACTGCCAAAGAATTCAACATGCTCAATGGTTGCCGCAGTGACCACGGCAATATCTGGGTGAATCCAGGCTAGCAGCCGATCCATGTCCCCCACCTTGTCCGCGCCCAATTCCAGCACCAGTAAATTTGGGTAGGTTGGATCTACCTTCCCCCAAACCAGCTTTGCGCCGGTATACAGAATAGATAGCCAGCGCCACAGTGACCGGTAACCGGTTTCTTGACGAAGTATGGAAAGTGGAACACCGAGCTCCTGATTGTAGCTCCGCAAAGTTTGCCCAATGTTGTACTCCGTTTGCAAAGCAATAGCTATTGCTTGCACCCCTGAAGTCTTACCAACCGAGCCACCCACCGCCACAATTTTTGGTGCGTACCGAAGCAGCACCCGTTTGGCTAAAAAGGTGAGCTTCCACTGCAGGATGGTGAGGAAAAGTTTTTTCATGGGCTTACCCTAGCACACTTTGGTTACCCGGCAAGATTCCGCGTTGGGGCGACGTCGTAGTACTTCAGCAGAAAATCCATCACCTCTCCAAACAGTGGCGCCGCAGAGCTCTCAGCAAATTGCACGTCCTTTGGCACGTCTATGCGCGTAAGCATGACGAACTTTGGATTCTCTACCGGAGCGAAGCCAGCAAAGGAGCCAATGGTTTTATTCGCGTCATAGCCAGAGCCTGTAGCGGCACGCATTTGGGCGGTGCCAGTTTTTCCAGCCACGTAGTACCCCTTCACCCCGGCGCGCTGCCCATGCCCTTTTTCCACGACATTCACCAGCATGGCTCCCAATGTTGCAGCCGTGTCTGACCGTAGGACTTGGCGCACGACCTTGGGTTCCCGTTTCTCTAATTTCCCATCTGGGTAGGTAATATCATCCACCACGTACGGCTGCATTAACTTCCCCCCATTTGCAATTGCGCCAAAAGCGGCAACGAGCTGGATGGGCGTGGCTGTCAAACCTTGGCCAAAAGAATTGGTTGCCAAGAAAATATCCCCGGGCTTGGTGAGGGACGCCAGGTTCCCTGCAACTTCCCCGCTCATTTCCACCCCGGTTTTTTCCCCAAAGCCAAAATTCCGCACGTACTTCCCAAAACCACCCTGGCCAACCAGTTGGGCAACGTGCATTGCTCCAGTGTTCAATGACTTTTCCAAAACTTGGGTCATGGTCTGCGTGCCGTTCGCTTTCCCATCCGAGTTGCGAATAGTGAAGCTACCAATTTTTTCCGCCCCGGTGTCCACGTACGTACTCTGCGGCGTCACTTTACCCAGATCCAAACCCGAGGCCATGGTAATGGCTTTGAAAATGGAACCAGGTTCGTACGCCCCAAAGACCACCGGATTATTGAACGCGGCAATATCCTCCGTCTTGGCATACTGGTTGGGATCAAAGTCGGGCTGCCCGCACACCGCCAAGAGTCGGCCGGTTTGCACTTCCATAATAACCAAGGCACCGCCATCAGCGCCGTGCTTCGCCACCGCAGTTTTCAACTTATTACATGCCTGGTACTGCACAGTGTGGTCCAAAGTAAGTGTCACTTGGGAACCGTTGATTGCTTCGGTCAGCAATCCCCCGCTAACGGGTAAAAATTCTTGAGCCGCGGATTTCCCAAAGTCTAGCTTCCCTTTGATCCCAGCGAGTGCCTTCTCCATTGCAGCTTCCACGCCGTAGAGCCCCACCCGCGTGTCTTCATGGTACCCCACAAAGCCCACCACATGGCTGGCGAGATTCCCCTCCGTGTAGTAACGCAAACGTTCTTTCTCAAAACGTAATCCCGTAATGTGTAGCGCTTCAACGGCAGAAACTTCCGTGGGCGAGAGTTGGCGCTTCAACACTTCGTACTGGTCATCTGGTTTACTGAGCTTGGGGAACAGTTCAGCTACCGGCAGCCCCACAATGGGGGCAAGCTTCTGCGCCACGTCACTTGGCTCCGCAATACTCTTGGGCACAGCTACGAGGAGCGGCGCGTCAATATTCGTGGCTAAGGGAAACAGCACCCCGGGGTTAGCCCGGTCTTTCACCCGGATTTCTCCCCGATTCGGCGTGAGCTTGGAACTGAGGTTATGCTGGTTCTCGGCAATCGCAGCATACGCACCGTGCCGCAGAACCTGCAACGTGAACAGCCGCACGGCAATAATTCCCGCAAACGCAAGCACGACCACGTGAAGGATCTTCAGGCGGTCGCGGCGAGCGGGCGAGGTCGAACGTCGTTGCGTCCGATGCACCATGGCAAAGTGTGGAAATTACCGCCGGGCCACTGGGCCCACACCAGCGGTGAGAAATTCCGGCGTGCTGCTGGGAACCAGGCTGGCCACGGCCGGCGTATCTTGGAGTGTAGAAAGGGCTGACAGCTGTGCCTGCGCGAGTTCCAGTTCCCGGCGCTGGGCCTGGAGTTGATCGTGCTGCTGCACCAGGTCATGCACAGCAAAGCTCTTGGTGGCGCTGCGATTTACTTGGATGAGGTAGACCACTCCCAGGAGCAGGACAACTGCGCCCAGCATGACGACCAGGTTGGATCCACCCAACGCCTGCACAGACCGGCCAGTATGCTGGCGGTTGCGGAGTTTTGCAATGAGGGTGGAAAATTTTGACATGGACGTGGATTACGAGGCGGGAGAAAGTTTTTTGATGACCCGAAGTTTGGCACTCCGGCTCCGAGGATTTGCCTGCAATTCAGCTTCGCTTGCAACAATGGGCTTGCGAATGAGGAGCTGCGCGTTGGCTTGGCGGTCGCAGGTGCACTGCAGTTGCTCCGGTGGGCAGACGCAGGTTTTGGCTTGCTCGCGGAAGAACTGCTTCACCAGCCGGTCTTCCAACGAGTGGAAGCTGATGATGGCCAGCCGACCTCCAGGGGCCAGGAGAGCGAAGGCTTCACCCAGAAATGGGGTGAGCTGGCCAAGTTCGTCGTTGACGGCAATGCGTAAAGCTTGAAAAGTTCGGGTGGCAGGATGCACTTTCCGTCCCAGCCACAGTGGCCGGTCTGCGGGTGCGTGGAGGATCTGCCGGTACGTCGCATCAATGACACTCGCGAGCTCCCCCGTGGTCGCTATCGGGTGGGTCTCACGACTGGCAATGATTGCTTTAGCAATGGCCCGGCTCTTGGGCTCTTCGCCGTACTCTTGCAAGATGCGTTCTAGCTCTGCGGCAGAAATGCTTTGGAGGAGCTCAGCCGCAGTTGCGCCCTGACCCTTGTCCATCCGCATATCCAGCGGCCCATCTGCTTGGAAAGAAAAACCTCGGCTGGGGGTGTCCAGCGCAAAACTGGAAAGGCCTAAATCCGCAAGAATGAGATTTGGTTTTGGAAAAGATGCTGCCAAACTAGCAATGTCAGCGAATGTGCCTTGGACAGTGCGCACTCGCTCACCGAATGACTCAAGATGTACTTTTGCCTGCGCCAGCGCTTCGGCATCTCGATCAATGCCCAGCAAACGTCCGGTTGGCGCCGTAGCGGTCAGGAGCATTTCTGCATGGCCGCCCAGACCCAGAGTGCAATCAATAGTGTGCTCCCCTGCTTGCGGAGCTAGAGCCAGGAGAACTTCTTTGGAAAGAACAGGGATGTGCGCTGGAGTGCGGCCAAGCATGGGCGCCGCTCCAGGTTACACGCCCAGGCTACCCAGGGCTTCAGCGATATCTGTTGAACTCTTCTCGGTTCCAGCTTTGTACTTCTGCCAGGTGGTGTCATCCCAGAGTTCCAACCGGTTGTACAAACCTGCCACCACCACCTTCTTCTTCACTGATGCGTACTTCCGCAGGTAGTCAGGCAAGACCACACGGCCCTGCTTGTCGATATCCAACTCCATTGCTCCAGCCAGCATCAGACGCGCAAAGGCTCGGGTGTTGGCCTGAGAAATGGGCAAACGGGAAAGCTTATCCGCCAGCTGCGCCCACTCCCGCTGCGGGTACACAAAAAGGCACTTATCCAAGCCGCGGGTGACGACCGCCCCGTGGGTTAAGCGCTCCCGGAACTTCACCGGGATGGCCAATCGGCCTTTGTCATCTATTGCATGGTTGTATTCGCCAATAAACATGCGGTTCGTCATTAGGAAGCAGAATGGGACTTTTGGGGTTGTGCACAGGGGGAAGTACTTATCCCCACTTTTATCCACTTTCAACCCTCTATCCCCATTTTACACCACTTTCCTACCTTCGTCAACCACGCCACACCCCGGCCATTCCGGCAAGGGCAAGGTTTCCTAAGGTTTTTTCACCTCCAACAAAAAACCCACCCTTTCACTGAAGAAGGGTGGGGATAACTACAAAATTCGATTCTTACTTCCCAATATTCTCCTGGATAATCTTCACTACTTGGGAGGCGTCCTTCAGATCTTCGGTGAAGAGGATGTGCTCTTTGTTGATGTACACCCGGTTCGTTGGCCCATACACCTCACTCCCCAGTTTGATGAGCGAAAGGGTGGACGGGTCAGTGGCTGCAGTTTTCTTCTCCGCTTCAGTCTTGGTGTCATCCACCTGAATGTAATGGACATCAGTCAGCAAGACTTCGTGCCGGCTCCAGCTCTGCAACTTCCCAAAGTACACTTGCCCATTGGTGAGGAATACGGCTTGGTAGTGCTGGCTGCGCTGCAGCTTCGCCCAGAAACCCCGGAAGCAGACGAGGGCAAGGAGGAGGACAACCGTCAGCACCAACAGAAACATTGCGACGGCGAACCGATTTGCAGATTTCTTTTGGGAGGGGTTTTTCATATGCAGGTATTTTAGCACACGGAGTGGTGCTTAGGGATTTTTTCGGGGTGGGGGTTTGGGAAAGGCAAAAGCCAGAATGCAACAAGCAATACCAACTGCCACACCAATGCCACCAAAGACCAGAGCACGCTCTGCGGCCAAGGTGCCAATACTCTGTACAACCGGTACGACCAATGATTGTACAAATTTTTCTGCTGGATCATCTCCCGCTGGCCGGACGCTCACTAGTAGCGCGCTGCCCAATGATGCAATACCCAGAACGACAAGCGAAGGGATGACCATTGCCAGTCCCAACCACCATGTGCTCCGGCGAAGGTGCGGCAAGAAAATGGTGAAGATACCAGTGAGCAAAGCAAGTGCAAGGATGGTGAGCGTCCAGTGCAACGTCTGCAAGTAGCGGAGAGCATCTTGGATGCCTTGCACTTGGGTTTGCACATTGAATGTCACTTCTTCTGGGACGCAGCCCTGGTTTGGATCTTCCGGTGCAGTTGACGAGCACTGCACCTTTTTGAAGGCGCGGCTGCGCAGGTCTGCGGCAACATCGAAGGTTTCTGGAATACTACTGGCAATGTCCTCCACAATCCCCGCTTGCGTCACAATGGACTTTGCAGAAACACCTTTTGGTAAGCATGATGGAAATCCATCGGTCAGCGTTTTCTCCTGCTCAAAAGCGTCTAACTGCTTTTCTGTGCATACAGGAAGTTTGGCAAGTTTTTTCTCAATGACATCGGCCACTGCCGTTGGCAATCGGCGTTTGATATCCTGCAGCGGAATAATCCACGTGACATCTGCCAAGCCTGTCCGGCTGTAGGGCAGAGCAAAAAGGACATCCAGACCATTCTCGGTTTGGGTTTGCAGGTAGTCTGCGGTGAGCACTTCCCGGGCCAGCACGGTGAGATCATCAGCAGAGAGCGGCGTGTCTTGAAAGACCTCGCCGAATGCGCCGGGGTCCCGAACCAGAGAAGAAAATGTTTCGGTAATTAAACGGTCATACACTCGCCCATCGCGCAGCGCCGCTTTCCACGGCGTGCTTTGCAAAGCAGTTGTGCGAATGCTCCACCCAATGAGTGCAAGCGTCCCCACAACCGCAAGCACAGCAATGATTGTGACCCCCCAAAATCGTCGCATAGGTAAGGAAAGTGTACTGTTTTTTCATACCCTTGACCAGAAACGCAGAAAGTGGTACTTTGCGGAGAAATACAAAGACGACATAACGAAAAGGAGTTCACGTGTTCATTTCCATTTTTTTTATCCTCGTCCAGTTGTCCACCGTCCCTTTGGATAGTGGTGTTTGTCTCCTATCTGGCGCACAAGCGGATTCGCTGCTGCGGGTCACCCCGCGAAGTGGAGACAACGCTGCTGCGGTTGGAAAGCTCTTTGTCAACAAGGTCTTCCTGAAGCAAAGCACGGCGCCGCGGAAAGACGCAGATTCAGCCCGGTACTACTTCCGGCTCTCCCCCGACTCTTCGGCTACGATCCAGGCGTATCGACTGATTGCAGATGCCCTCCGCATCCGCGAAGACGGCATCATTGATAAGCTGCTGGGCAATACCAACAAGCGAGTGACGCTAGTTTTCCAAACGGCTGATTCATTAGTCCGACGCCACCCCCAGGAGCCCGAAGTGGTGTTCCTCATTGCTAACCTGTTTGGTGAAGCCCATAAGGATCAGACCAATGCCAAGTGGTACTGGAACCGAGCGTCACAACTTTTCGAAGCGTTGCAACTCTTCATCCAGGCCGAACACCTGGTTGATCCAGAGTATCGCTCCCCGCTGGTCAACCCCGAAATTTGCGGGATGGTGATGCTGAATCAGGCCAAACTCAAATTTAAACTGGCTGACGAGGAGAAGTACGCAGTCGTCGACGCGCGAAAAAGATGGGAAGAGGTTATTACCCGCTTCCCCAACACGCTGGCTGCCGCGAATGCAAAGTTGCAGTTGGAGAAATACAAAATGTAGCACATTGAAGACGCCCTCACAGGAAATTGTGAGGGCGTTTTGATGACTTCCTATTCGTCTAAGGTGCTGTAGGCATTCTGGCCAGGCAGGTGCAGAACGTACTTTGTCTCATCGCGGATATTCCAGTTGTCCCATGCAGAATTTGTGTTGACTAACCGGTAGACGCGGCAAGTGCCAGGTGCGCCCAGTTCAAATGGTAACATAGCATTGTTCAACTCAACATCTTTTTGATTCATCGTCCAATGACGCAAACCTGTGGCCGTTTCTGAAAATAAAATGATATATTCGTATTTCTGAAACAGACGATGCTCACCCTGGTGGGTGTGTATGTTGAGTATGGAAAATTCTTCACTCAAAACCCAATGTGTCTGTGGAATATCCCCCAATCCCGCAAGAACGAACAAGGCAACGAGGCCACCAACAAACGAGCCCGCAAATGGTCCTAGAAAGGCTCCGCAACTTTTCCGGATCGCCCCAATGATTCCAATGACTAAGCCCAAAAGCATTAGGCATACAACTGTGTACATACTTCCCTCCAAGCATTTCTACGTACTTTGTTAATTTCATATGAAACTATCACAATACTCCTCGCGTGTCAAGCTAGGTTCATATGATCACTAACCTCGTATTTGATCACACACTTGGCAACAAACTACACGTCCTTCTTCCGCATCTTCTCCGTGACGTTGAAACCCAGGTACTTGCCCAGCATCAGCCGGGTAATGGCTTCGGTGGCGGGAATAGAACCAAAAGCTACCATGGTCACCGGGAAAATAATCCACTGGAGGAACATGATGGGCCACTGCCAGCGCGGGGCATGCCGCGGTCGGGGTGGGAGCAGGGTCATACTCAGCATGGCTGAAGCAATCAACCCAACCAGCGACACGGTCATCATGATGCTCAGCACGTGCGGTGTGTTCACGGTAAGCGCAGAAGTAAGGCCTTGGTGATTTGCGACGGCGATGGGTAAACGACCCAAGATGAAAATGAGAATGGGAGCCGTGGCCCATGAGAAAGACCCTTCCAGCTGGTTGAACAGGTACCGAAACTTCTTCATGAACGGAATAGCTTTGTTGCCCCAGAAGTTCCACACCATGAAGGGAAAATTCTCAATGCCATATGCCCAGCGACGCTGCTGCACGTACTGGTTTTTCAAACTCTGCCGGAGGGTGTGGCTCATGACTGTATCCATGGACAGCGGAATGAACAACGGCACCACGCGGTAATCCCCGTCATACTCAATGAACCCCTGGATGAAGATACGGGAGTCTTCGGTGACAATATCACTCTGCCAAAACCCAACCTCCACCAGGGTTTTGAAAGACATAGAGTGTGAAGAAAAAGTGAACAAGCGCTCCGGCCGCATTTGCTCAGTCATTAGCCAGAAGGTAGTGGACATGGCCACAACGCGCATGAGGAACGGTGACTCCCACACGTTGTTGCTGTACAGCGCCACGGGCTGGTAGCTGGCGTGGGTGGGATTGGGTACGGTCAGGTAGTGGTAGGTCAAACACGCAAAGTACTGTGGGTGCACAACGGTGTCCACGTCGAAAGATGAAACGACCACGTTTTCGTACGGCAAACCCAGCGCATCAACAATTTCCTTTTGCGCGCGCTTACCAGCGTACGCAGTGTTGGACCCTTTACCCGGTACTTCCCCAGGGACATCTGCTGGGTGTTCCGTTACCAAGAATTTTCCAAAAATCTTTTCGTACTTTTCCTGCATTGCTGCAGAGACTTTTTGAAAATGCTCATGGTCTTTCTGCTCCCCGCACAGCACCACCAGCAGCCGGTCTAGTGGGTAGCGAATGTTTTTGAGTGACGCCAAGGATTGATCAACCACTTCCACTGGCTCCTTGTAGGTTGGCAGAAAAATGAGGTGATAGATTTCCTGGTACTTTGGCAACGGCTGGGTCTTCGCCAGCCAGTCCACGTGCGAATCATGCCGGAACCGCCGGTAGGATGTGAGCAAGTACACCAGTAAGTAGGAAATGCGAATGAGCCACAGCGCATCAAAGGCGATGATGAAGACAATGACCCACAGCGGTTTGATGAACGAGAGCCCAACTGCCAGAATGAAAGCTGACCAGATGAAAATTCCTGGAATCATCTCCAGGGTTCGGTACCAACGGTACGCCGCTTGGCGGTCCATAGACGTATTAGAGGTAGTAATCCACCAAGTACTGCTGCACCCCAGCATCAAACTGTGCTTGGGCCGCTTCCGCCTTTTCCATTAGCTCCTTCCCTAAGTCCGTGGGAAACGCAAAGGTGAAAATCAAATTCTTGTTTGGTTCCTCAATGTACAGCAATTCTGCACGCAGTGGATTGCCCACGGGCGCAGGAATGGTTGCGCGCTTGGTTTCACCAGCCAGCCCTGTGCGAATCGTTTCAATATCCGGTGGTGTAGGCTGGTCAATGCCGGCGGCCTGCGCAAAAATGCCGTACACATCGGTCACTACTTTTTGGGTGAGGTCGTAGAGAATCATAGGAAAAATTACGCAGCAGACTCCCCGGCTGCCTTGTACTTGGCTTTAATGGTTTCCACCTTCTGCTCCACATCCTGCAGCCGTTCACGCAGGCTCTGCGCCAAAGCCATCCCCTTCTCAAAGTCTTTCAGACCTTCCTGCACGTCAAAAGCCCCAGCCTCAAACTTCTGGGCAATGCGTTCCAGTTCAGCAAAATCCTTGGCAAAGGTGTTGGCAGCAGGGCGTTTAGGCATACAGTGACTATGAGGTTACGGTGGAACGAATTGTGCCACGCTTTACGCGGGTATGCAAGCGTTGGCAGAAGAACACTTATACATGTTTCTTTTCCAATCTAAAGGCGAGGCGACTCTTTGCTTTCGTTCGCATTCTTGTTTTGTGAAAGTTTTTTCTTAGTCATATTACGTTTCACGGCAATTACTCCAATTGCAACCCCAGCAATGATAATGAAAAATAATGGATAAATATAATACTGCATGAATAAAGCGTACCATTTATACCAGTAAAAATTTTCAGTTGGCAAAACGAGATGAATACCATCTCTAGAATCAAGGTACACTAATCGATTTTCACCAACATCATTCAAGTATTGAGCACAATCAAAAATACCACCGCCGGCTGCAGCAAGACCTCCGGTCCCGGAGAATACTTCACATAAACCATGGGTGCTAATACTTAAAGTTTCAATTTTTGAACTATCGACACTTTGACCTTTATACACATGTAATATTTCCCATTGAACCTGCATTACTACGTAGTCACCAAGAATCGAGCGCTTTTCTTCACTTGTCGAACTAACAATTTTAACCTCAATAACTTTATCCGCTTCACTATACGCCCTGGACGCATTAGGAAATGGTAAAGGCGTTGCTCCAACAATCGCATATGCAAAACTCGGCAAGAGAAGAGAAAACCCCACAACAGCCACGAAACCAAAACGGTAGACTAACTTCATAATTGTTTATGTAACGGTGGAACGAATTGTGCCACGCTTTACCCGCGTATGCAAGCATTGGCGAAAAAATCAATTATTTATATCATCTTTTTTCCCCTGGACATGTATATTCTGATTATTTGCAATTTGATGAGAGACTTTATTTTTATTTTGAAAATGTCGCCTAAACAGAACAAAGCTACCTGCTCCAACAAGTGAAATCACCCCAAGAATAATAAGGTATTCGACGTATCGAGCAGAACCAGCGTAATACCAATACCAGAAAAAACCTTTAGATGGCAAAACGAGATTCACATGGTCACCGTAACCAAAATATATTAACCGCTTTTCACCAATGGTGCTTAAATACTCACCGCATCCTAAGAATTCCTTTTTGTAACCGACTAATAAGCCGCAGACTTCGTAGGCGGAATATTCGACTGCTTGCGGGATTGTCACAACCCCATCTTGTTTTTTTAGTACCTTTAAAACCTCCCAATTTACCCGCTTAACTGATTTGTACTCACCTGGTAGAAACTTTTCTTGACTTATTGAATAATCAGTTATTCTTACTTCGAGAATCATCGTTGCTTCAGAGGCTGCCTTTTTTGCACTTGGAAATTGTGTTTCCATTGGTCCAGGTGTTGCACCTGCAACAAGGGGATTGAAAAACATACCACAAAAAATGCTCATCAAACCGAGTACAAAAATTTTTCTCATAGGATTACGTTACTGTTGAATGAATGGATCCCCGCTTTACCCGCGTATGCAAGCGTTGGCCGGGTTTGACCGAATCAGCGTTGGTCACGACCTTTCCGTCAATGGTCGTGAGTGAGTACCCCCGATCCAGGGTCGCGGCGGGTGAAAGCGTCTGCACCAGCTTGGTGGCATAGGCCAGACGGGTGTGCATGCGTTCCACGCCAGAGGAAAAAGCCTGCACGCAAGTTTGCTGCAACAGCCGAATCCGCTGCACTGTCCCCTGCACCACATCACTCAGGTCGCGGGTCAGGTGGTGCAGCCGGTCGTGCAAATCACCCAGCACCATCCGCCACCCATCTTCCATTTGTCGCTCCATGGTTTGCACATCGGCAAAGACTTGGGTTGCTAATGGCGTTGCTCGTTCTGCAGCATTGGTTGGCGTGGACGCGCGCACATCGGCAACGAGGTCAGCAATGGTCCAGTCACGTTCATGTCCCACGCCACACACCACCGGCACGCGGCAGGAGAAAATTGCCCGCGCAACTTTTTCACTATTAAAAGCTTGGAGATCTTCCAGGCTTCCTCCACCCCGGGTGAGAATGACCACATCCACATTGCTTGCATGGCAGTGCTGCAAGGCGCCCACGATGCTGGACACTGCACCAGCGCCCTGCACACCCACGGGAAAATGGACAACCGTAGCCAGCGGCCAGCGCGTGCGTAAAATCCGGAGCACGTCCGTATACGCTGCAGCGTCAACAGAAGTGATAATACCAATGCGTTTGGGATATTGTGGGAGTGACCGCTTTCGTCCTTCAGCAAACAACCCTTCAGCATCTAATTTAGCTTGGAGCAAACGCAGGGCTTGCTGCAGCGCGCCTTGGCCAACCAATTCCACTTGCTGCACGCGCAGGTGAAAACCACCGCTACCTTGGAACAGCGAGGGTATTGCCGTAACGCGCACGGACATGCCGTCTGACAGTTCCGCTTCTGCATCCCCCACCAGCATAAAGCACAGCACGCGGCTTTTGGCGTCTTTCAATTCAAAGTAGACCAGGCGTTCTTTACTCACCCGGTAGCCAGTGATCTCCCCTTCCACCACAACCGAACCCAGCAACGTCAAATGTTGCTTGGTGACTTGGATGAACTCTGAGACGGAGAAGATTGGGTGATCGGGCATGCACAGACTATAGCGCACCGCAGTTCAACTGTCAGTAATGAGTGGGGATTTCTCCCCCTCTTGTCATTGCGAGCTCCAGCAGGAGCGCGGCAATCCCGTCGTAGCTTAGAACCAAGGTAGTTACCCTGTCCTGGATCCGAAGTTCATCGGGATTGCCGCGTCACTCGAAGACTCGTTCCTCGCAATGACAGAAAAGGAGAAATACACAGACAAGCCCATGCGTCACAAACAAACCACCGCAGCCTAGAAAGGCCGCTCTGGAGATAATAAATCTCTATGGCTTACAGCTTTACGGCTTCCCCTCCCCCAGCCATCCCCCATGCGCCAATGGCCGGGCGGAGCTTGGGCCGGATGAATTGCACTTTGGGGGCAACCATGCGCACAGCACCCTTGAAGCGTGAAGGGAGAACCACTGGGCATTTGAAAATCCCACCCACGGTGACCAGGGAAAAAATTTTTCGGTGCAGGCCACTCTTTCGGATAACTGTCGTTGCCAGCAAAGCGAGTTCATCAGCGGCGTCAGCGAGAATTTTTTTTGCTATTACATCCCCTTTCTCCGCCGCAGCTTGCACGTACGGCGCCAGGGCTGCAATCTGCGGTTTGCCGAAACTGGGCTGGTACACAATGTGCACCAACTCCTCCGGCTTCCGGATCTGGAAGTGCTGCAGCACGTACTTGGTTAATTGCGTTGCAACTCCCCTGCCATCTGCAGCTTTGGTCACCGCGTGCAAGGTGGCTAAACCTTGCGCATACCCAGAACCTTCGTCAGCCAATCGATGCCCGCGTCCACCAGCGCGCACAGTGCCTTTGGGGCCACGCGCATATGCATTGGATCCCGTGCCAGAAATGATCACTGCCGCGTGCCGGTCAGTGGTTCCCGAGGCCAAAGCAATGATAATGTCATTCACCAATTGAAAATCTGGCTCGACAATATTTTTCAACGTCTGCCGCAATACCCGGCGCATTGCCGCCACATCTTTCGGTGTATCCATACCCGCAATCCCAATGACTGTGCGGTACGGACGGTGCTTGCCAGCCAGTTTCTCCGCTTGCTTCACTGCCTGACGGACATTGAGCGCTGCAACCTCTCGCGACACAGCACGTGGGTTGGATGGGCCTGCCTTACCCCAAACGACATCCCCAAGGCTGCTGCCAAGCGCAGCTTCGGTTTTCGTGCCACCACCATCAATGCCTAGGAACCAACGTCCTTTGTTCATATGCATATGGTAGCACGACAGAAAAAAACCGCACCCCTCTAGTAGAGTGCGGTAGGCTCGTTATCTTTTCTAAAAACTTCCTGCGAGATGAAAAAGCAGCGTGGAAAGCCCATACGAACCAACAGCTGAAGCTGCTATCACAAAAATGAGCTTTAGTATAAATACCCTCTTTGAAGGTACTTGCATATTCCCTCCTTCTATTTCTGTTACCGATAGTATACCCCTCCTGAAAAAAATGCAAAAAGAAAAGGGGTCTGCTTGCGCAAGACCCCTCAAGAAGTGATAGTCATGAAACCCTTGAAAAGGGAGAAAAGAGTTGGAAGGTTGAAGTGAGCGAGTACGCTGTGTCGAGGTGGATGTGACTCCAGAAAAGGAATAACCGGAAAGTGGAAAGATTCGCGTTGTTCGTCGCGTGGCCGAGTGTTGAATGCTTTCGCATTCGATACATAGCATCCGAAGATGCAGCTCTGCATTTGACGAATACGTCCCTTGGTGAATCTACCACCCATCAGCTATTTCTAGCGTACACTTCATGTGCGCAAGAACAAGTCTCGCGCGCGCTTCGTTCCTTGCCATTCAATGACTACCGACTTGAAATCAAAGATCAGCGATATCTTTTGTGGTAATGAGGATTGTATCCCAGCCATAAAATCCTGACAAGCCCCTTTATCCACACTTTTTGGCTTTTCCAACTGATTTTTGAAAGGCGAAGTCATTTTTTCCGCTATCCATAGCGCAAAAGTTATCCACACCTATATTCCCTCAAGATAAAAAGCACGGCATCCTTTTGGAATGCCGTGCAAAGTGCAATGAACCAGTTTTAGGGGTTTTTGATGTCGATCTCCCGCCACGATCTAAATTCTTCATTGTTGATCAAAGAATAGTACACAACTACAAAGAAGTACGTCCCCTCTTTCAGCTTTTTCGGAAGCTTTATTGGGTCGGTGTTGAGAAACCAACCCTTCGCACTGTGCGCATTGGGAAACTTTGGGGTGGAAAGTGGCTCCCCAAAAAATCCTTTGCGCAATTTATGAGAACTAGCTGGTCCAGTGTGGTCGTTGGTAGTAGGCATCGCGAAGGCTTCACCAACTTTTCCACTCTCCTTCACTGGCCCCATTATCGAGATATCAACCCCATAGGCGTAGTTCCCTAAGTAATCCTTGGGAAACTTTGACACGTCATGCTCCAGGTACACATACAGGGACTCACCTGGGGCAAAGACCCGGCTCACCCGTGGCTTGTACGCCGTAGTGTTTCGTACCACTCGGTTCCCAAATTTCTCCGAGGGCTGAGGGGTTTCTAGAAACAGCACCTCACTGACAACTGGCTGGGAGGTGTACACCGAAGGAAGCTGCAACGTCATTGGGTATGGCTTTTGCAGCGCCTCAGTTTTGCCCCGGAATGTCTGCCACACGGAGTACGTTCCAGCGGGCAGCTGAAAATGCTGCACGACGGGGATGACGCCATCCGCAAGCCCAGGGGTTGACGCAGGGATATTCCTGATCGGCACTGAATCATTCTTCACCACAACATTTGCTTGGGAGTAAATGTTTGTCGTGGCCGTGAATTCCAGCGTGGAATCCCCGTTCATGAGCTGCTTCATGGGAACACCAGACACAAGGTAGACGTCATACACATCCCCATTTGGGAAGGTGCTCAGGTACACGGAGGCCGAAAAATCCTTCGTCCCAACTGGAAAGGGATCGAACTGGGGAGTTTGGAGCGAAACAAATCTCCGCTCGTCCTCCTTCATTGCAAATAATCGTTCAGCTGGTTTACGCTTTCTCCCAAGAGCATTCTGCGATGGAACCATCATAGCGATTTCTCCGTCGGCATCTGCTTGATACGCCAATTGCTTACCCCCTTTCCATTCCAGCTCGTTCACTTGACATTGACCAGTTCCTGGTTTGTCCTGCATCGTAAAGCATGGAACCTCAATCCAGTAATCCTCATCAGGAATACCATTCTTGAAAACTGCTTCGGTTCTCATAGGCTCAAGAAACCTTCCAAAAAAACTGGTTCGGAAGTGTGAGAAACAATATTTCGCCCGCTTTTCCCAAAAATCGTTCCACCATTCACAACGGTCTGGCGTATCACCTCGACCAGTTTCCAGGTCTTTCCGTGCCTTGAAATCACGTAGCATGGTTTCTAGCAGACCCGGATTTGCGACTGGATCAACGGCAGAAAGTGCACAGTACATTGCAGTATCCGAATACTGAAACATGATCAGTAGGGTTTGCAATGAATCACGTAGATTCATCGAGTCCAACACAGTGCCCACAGGCAATTGCTTCAGGGCATCCACATACGGAGTTGGTACCTTTGGCTTGTCTTGCAAACCAAACTGCACCGTACCCGCACAACCCGCACAGGAAACCACCAGCATCCCCAAGAGCATGCTATTACAACGAATGAAGATGCGCCACATACGCACCCTCCTTTCTCAATATATTGAAAGTAAAATTTTCAAAGATCATCCGATGCTTCCCTTTGCTATACGCCTTTCCCTCAATTTTGTCAAGGGAAAAAAACAACTTTCCACCTACACAAAAGCACCCAAATGAAGGATGCTTTTGTCTACTGAAAAATTACTTTGTAACAAGGTTTGCAGCGTGGCTGTCAAAGCACGCATGTGGACGTGGTGCCCACTGCTCGCACTGGCCAGTTTCAAAGTTCTGTGCCAAGCATACCTGAATGCAGGTAACACTTGACCCACCTACTGCTTGAGCGGCAGGCGTCTTCTGCATAAACAGAAACCCTGCACCGGCGGCAATTAACGCCACCACGGCAATACCAATACTTTTCTTTGTCATAATGATCAAAGATTAACGAAGAGATGGTTGAAAGGTGCGAGTTCACCAACCTTCTTTGTGCTGTATTACCTAAAGCCTAAACCTATCCCAGAGTATGTCAAGGAAATAACCACGATAAACAAAGACGTTAAGGAAAAGACAAAACTAACCTTTTCCTAAGGATAAGTACCCAAAAACCTCAGGAAACAGTCAATAATAAACAAATTCCCTATGCATTACTAATCTAACCTTAGCCAGAAAGTTATCCACACCCTATTGTACAGCGCACTGATTCAATACCAATAAAGCCCCAACAATTCGTTATGAGTATGCTTGCTATTCGGTTTTCCTTCGGCTATACTCTTTTCACCTCAGTCAGCGCTTACGGCCTACGGCTTTAGGGCTCTACCCCGACGATCCCGCAACGGGATGTCGGGGCTCCGACCGAAGCGTCGGAGCAGCTTTACGACTCTCCCCATGGCTCCAATCCTCCACAAGCAGAAACGTGCGATCCTCGACTTCTTGACCAAGTACGTCAAAGAGCATGGATATGCGCCTACGCTGACGGAAATCGCTAAGGCCTTTGGGCTGTCATCCTTAGCCACGGTACACGAGCACCTAAGCTTCTTAGAAGAAACTGGTTTTATTCGCCGTGATCGGAACAACACCCGCGGCATTACCTTGGTGACGCAAGAAAGTGCTCAGGAAGATTTTGGCAGCGCTATCATGCTACCTTTGGTGGGTGCCATTGCCGCCGGCTCCCCCATTGAGACCTATGCTGGCAAAGATGAAATGTTCCCTGTACCGCAAGAAATTGTGGGGAAGAAGAACGCGTACCTACTCAAAGTGCGGGGAGACTCCATGATTGAAAGCCTGGTGGGTGATGGCGATATGGTGGTGGTAGAAAAAACGGACATGGCGCGGGATGGGGATATGGTGGTTGCCATGCTGGATGACGGCACGGCCACGCTAAAAAAATTCTTCAAGAAGAAAAACTTCATTCGCTTGCAACCAGCGAATGCCCTGTACGCACCCATTGATGTGAAGTCCGTAACCATCCAGGGGAAAGTGATTGGCTTGATTCGAAAGTACTAAATTTTTTTTCTTTCGCTCTTCGGTTTTCCTTCGGCTATGACCCACGCACCAACCACCATTTCTATTCAACTCTGGCACGCCGCCGTGAGCATTGAAGAGGCCATGCACCCAAAACTGCGCGGCACACCATTTGCCATCGCGGACTTAGGCGGAGTGCAGCCCCGCATCGTGGATGCAAACGACGCAGCCCGGAGCTTGGGCGTGCGGACGCGAATGACTGTGGCGCAAGCTATGGAGCGTGCTCCACGGCTGGTGCTTCGCCCGCAAAATACCCAGCGGTTGGACGCCTTTCTGAAGGTCTACAAGCGCTTAGGCAAACGTTGGGGCAGCGTGGTTCGCCATGCCGGCGCAGACCTAATGCTTGTCACCACAAGCCTCACCCTGCTGGAACGGACAAGCTTGTTCCTAAAAATCCAAGCAGCGTGCTGGCGAGAACTGGAATGCCAGGTGACGGTGGGCATGGGTTCCACCCCAACGTACGCCGAACTTGCCCGACGGGGCTTGCGCCAACCCGGCTGGCAGTACCTGGCGCCGCAGAATGCGGAAATACTCCACCACCTCCCAGTTCGTTTGCTCCCCCGCGTGGGTGACCGAACAGCAGCTGCTTTGCAGGCCTCAGGGATCCGTACAATTGCTGACTTTGCCCAGCAGTCCCCAACTGCCGTGCTCCGAGCTCTGGGTCGGTCTGGCCTGCAACTCTACGCTCGGGCTCGAGGTGAAGAAGTAGTACCCGAGCCAACTGCAGAACGCGCGCCTTCCCAGCTCCCCTTTCCAACCTCTTGGTTATTCCCAAACCTGGCCACGGCTGGGTAGCTGTGCCTGGAAAAGTAGAGAATGTGATTGTCGAATTACTTCTTACCGCTGGGACGAGAGAGGAGTTTTTTGGCACGTAAAATTGCTACCGCCTGCGTGAAAACAGGCTTCAGGTCAGCATGGAGTTTTGCGGGTGGTTGGGGGCTGGACGCTGGGTACCAAAGCAAGCGAAGATTAGCCACCTCACCAGTTTTCACCACTGAAATTGTCCGCTTACTTTTGCGCAAAAAGAGAAAGTGATGCAAATGGTGGGGAATTTTTTTTGGGAGTTTTCCATGATCATCGGAGAGATACGTAACGCTTGGGAGTCGACCCAAACATTCCAAACCCACAATGCCAGTCTCCTCTCCAATCTCTCGCTCCGCAGCTTGGAGGATGGTTTCCTGTGGTTCTTTATGCCCCTTGGGGGCGCCAACTCGATGATTATCTAGGCGCTGCACAAAGAGCAAGGCTTTTTTGGCGGGATCGTAGACCAGACCTCCAGCATTGATGTGGGTACCCGTGAACGGCCGGGCTAGCGTAATATTCGGCGGCGCAGCATACGTGGGTGCCAATGGCTGCCGATGCCCCCGCGGCAGCTGCTGCAAGAACATTGCGAGCTGCTCCTTGGACAAGGGGAGGATTGGTACAGGAACCCGAACTAAGGTTGCGCCCCAGGCAAAAGCCAAACTATTGGCTGTAGCCACCAGCGCCCGCTCTTGAGAAAAGCGGGTACCCGAACTTGCCACGGCAATTGTTGCCGCGGTGGAGCGGGGGCGCTTGAGTTGGGTAAGGAGCTTCAGGTACACATTCCCCCGCCCCAACTGCGCCGCACTTCGGTTCTGCGTTACCCGACCATCACTCCAAGCAACGTACGCCTGTGCAGCGGTACCAATCAGCACTAAGATTCGCCCGGTCATCGCTGTAGCCGGTCAATGAGAACAATTTTTCGGTTCTCCACAATGTCGTACAGAAAACGATCAGTAATATCACTCCGGTACTTGTACTCGCGTTTGGAGAGTACGGTGAAGCGTAAGTCATGATCAATTGCGCGTTGGAATGCTCGCACCAGCCGGCGCAACTTTTGCCGGTTCACCGTGCCCACAATGAACACATCAGTTTGCGCTTCTGGAACATTGGTAAAGTACCCCGTGAGCACGGCGTACTGTACGCGTCCGATGCGGGCAAGTTTTGTTCCAAAATCTTGCTCCGTAAGTAACTGTGCCTTTAACAGGAGAGCTCGTAACTCTGGAAAAATTGCGGTTTCGGCATTCACCTGCACCACCACCTGTTTGTCCTTTTCCGTCATACGGACCAACAAACTCAACTGGAGCCGTTTGAGTTCAGCGCGGACTGCGCCTGGGGTAAGTCCGCTTTTCTTGGCCAACTCCACCGGGGTATACAAACGCCCTGGGTTGAAGACCAGGACTCGCAAAAGGGCATACCGAGTTGCAGAACCAAAAAGGGTGTCGAGCATAGAGTTGAGCGAACGTCCAAAACGCCTGTAAAAATGCGGTTTCGCGGGCAAGTTCGGCTGCTCGCCCAGGTGGGATAGCTGTAGTATACTGAGGACACTTGACTGGAACAAGCATGGGAAGTATAGAGAAACTTTTAATTGCGGATGCAGCCCTCAGCCGGACGACTGCGCATGTCTTCATAGCTCACCCCAGCCCCGCGGAAGAACGCGTGCTTGGGAAGCTGGGTTTTGTCGCGGAAATGCAAAGTAACGACCGGGTGAACCACGAACTCCTGAGCAGGTTGCAAGATTTCCTCAAAGCAGCGTACTACACTTCCACGGAAGCAAATCCAGAAGTGGCTTTTGAGCACACCATCCAAGCAACAAATCGTTTCTGTAGTGAACTGGTTGGTGACTTTGGGAACGACTGGATTGACCGCCTGGCTCTTGTGGTGTTTGTTCTCCGTGAAGATCTGGTGCTGTTCAGCGACATTGGTCGGTTGGTTGGCATGCTGGTACAAGGTCGCCAAATTGTTGACCTATTCAACGGCGTCCGCCCCAGCAAACCCAACCCCTTGAAATTGCTTTCCGCAATTTCTTCGGGGACATTGAAAGGTGACGCCGCAATTCTCTTTGGGACGCAAAACCTCCTGGACTACTTTTCCATTGAGAAAATCCGCCGCACCATTGCCGAAGCGCCCATGGGTGGTGCAGCGAAGCACTTGGAAAATATTCTGCGGTCAGACCCAAACCATAATGCCTTTGCTGCGGTGGTGATTCAAAGCCAGACCGCCGTCTACGTGCAGCCCCAGCAGAGCATCTTACCAAGAACAAATATTCCTGGAGCGCCCCAACGATCCATGGATGAACTCATTACTCGTGATGCAAAAACCCAAGAACTTCTTACGCCCTCCCTGTGGCCAGCACTAAAAAGAGGCTCCCAAACCATTCTGCAGCGCGGCCGGGTGTTCTTCCGTGCCTGGATCTTACACAAGCCCACACGTATTTCTCCTGTGCTGGAACGACCCGAAGATGAACCTGTGCGACCTGCGAATTACTCGGCGCCGCAAGAACGATACATACGGAATCGTCCAACTTTTGGTGGACCACGATTAACGCACGTCCGCCATGTCCTGTTTAAAAAAATTCCAAAGTTCTTGTGGGAACGTGGACGCTCTGCAGTTGCGGCAACACCAAAGGTACTCTCTGCACTCACTCGTGCTGGTCGGCATGTGCAAAAAGCTCCCCAAACCCTGCCAACGCTAATGCAGGAACGCGTCAGAGAAGTACGTTTGCTTCCACAGCGTTCACGACTACTCCTCCTTTCCACGGGTGGCATTGCAATCATCTTCGCCCTTACCCTCATTGGCATTGGAATTCAAAAACAGCGCAGCACAAAAGCCCAAGCTGCCGAAACCGCCTACGCTACGATTGAAGAAAAAATTGCTGAAGCGCGAACCACCCTGCTGTACGGCGATGAGGATCGAGCCAAAGAGCTGCTTCAGGACGCGCAAAAAACCCTGACTGGTCTGCCCCAGGTGAAGGGTCGAAAAGCCGAAGCTGATGCCGCGCGACGTAGCAGCATTGCCACTTCTATCAACGACGTACTCACCCAGACCCGCCACGCCATTTCCACGACACCGGAAAAAATAGCTAGCTTACCAGAGGGAAAGACCTACACTAGCGTAACCATGCTGGGCTCCGCACTCTTCACCCTGGATAGCGGCAGCAACATCCTGTACCGCCTCCCTGCAGCAGGTGGCACAGCGCAAACTACTGGAACGTTCACCGGCGCCACCGACGTGCAAGCCCTGGCTGGCTACGGGAGTAGTAGCGTCCTGGGTCTTACGGGTTCCCTGGAAATTGTGGAGCAACGCCTGGGGGTAAGCAGCAATACCCGGGTGAGCCTGACCAGCCCAAACACCAACGCGAATGTCGTTGGTCTGGCAACCTACAACACTGCACTGTACACCGTAGACATTGCGGGTAATAGCATCCTGCGCGCCACCCGCAGTGGAGCAAACTTCCGCGCAGCAGCCTGGCTCCGCCAAACCGCAACCGTGAGCAATACTGTTGACCTGGCCGTGGATGGTTCCATCTATACCCTTGCCGGAAATGGTGAAGTGCAAAAATTTACCCAGGGGAATCGGGTGCAGCTGGCGCTTTCAACCATTGACCCGCCGCTGACCACCGCTACCAAAATTGCCGCGGATCAAACCCTGCAGAACATCTACATTCTGGACACAGCTGGAAAACGCCTGGTAGTCTTCACGAAAACCGGAAAGTTTGTCAACCAGTACACGCATGAACGTTTTGGTGAAGTGACTGCCTTTACCGTCAACGAGGCAAACCAAAAAATCTACCTCCTGGTTGGCAATGAAATCCAAACTTTGACTATTGTAAAGCGACAGGTTTGATAGATACCAGGGAAGCAGTAGAGCCGTAAAGCTATAAAGTTGTAGAGATCTTTTCCTTGTCATTGCGAACTCCAGCAGGAGCGTGGCCTGTCTCCCGACGAGGCAGGCAATCTTGCTGTAACACGGAATCAAAAAGACTAGCTGCGCTCCTTCTTTCTGTCATCCTGAATCATATGAAGGATCTTGCTCTTTGTATGTAACTACCAACAAGATCCTTCGTCGAAGACTCCTCAGGATGACAGAGAGGGAATGGTTTTTTCAGTCAGTCATACACTCTTCACCCTTCAGCAATCCGGGTCGAGCGCGGGCTCCGCACCAGATGGTGCGTGGGCGGGTACAGGGATCCACGCTCGGAGCATTGCGCATTCTTCATCCCCCCTCCCCCATTCGTAATTCGTATATTCGTAGGATTTTTTCGTAATTCGTAATACTGTACCTACTTCCAACTCACGCTCTTCCGGAAGCCAATGCGGTCTGGCGCATGGTGACCTTGAAGCATCCGGAGCCGACCAAAGGTAACAGTCTCTTCGCCATACCGACTGTTGATTGCGTCTAGTGCCGCACTAAGGGCGTGATTTTTGGGTGGAGTGAAAAGTGAGAGCTGCCGCGTGACAGGCCGGAGCCGGAACAAACCCAGGGCGTAGAACGTAGGTAGGTCAGTAGTCACACCTGGACTGAGTATATTCCAGACCTCCTGGTAGAGCGGCAGCGTATCAGTGATGCCGTGGCCAAGTTTGTGTGAGGAGCCCAGCCCACCGGCCCGCTCCAGGCGTACCTGCGCGTACACACCGTGCGCTTCTAAACCCAGCGCCCGTAGCCGCCGGCCCGTGCGCTCGCACAGGCGCATGAGCAGCGTTTGGTGGAACCGCAAATCACGGGTACGAACGCGCAAGACGTGGCTATGCCCAATGGACTTTGGCGGACGTTCTTCCTGCACGCCACCCAGCTCAACGCCATGCAGGTTTGCCCAGAACTCATACCCGCGAATGCCAAAAACCTCCATGAGGTTCACTGGCGAAGCCTGATGCAGCTGATCCAGGGTAGTAATCCCCATCCGCGCCAGGTGCGCAGCCGTCGCCCCGGCAATCCCCCAGGCTTCCTGCACGTCACGGCCTTTGAGGTAGGCACCAAGGTTGCGGTCATCCAGGATAACCAACCCACCCTTGGGTGCAGTGTCCCCGGCGAATTTTGCTAACCAGCGTGTATGCGCCACGCCCATGGAACACTTCAGCCACTCGCCTACCTCCTGCTGAATCCGCACTTTTATTTCTTCACCCAGCTTTGCCGCAGCTAGTAAATCTGGGACTGTGCTAGTGAAATCCAAAAAAGCTTCATCAATAGAGTACGCCTCCAGATCTTCGGTGTACTCTGCACAAAGCTTAAAAATCCGTTCGGTGGTAGAACGATACTTAGACGGATCCACTTCCACCAACCGGATGTTCGGACAGCGCTGCCGAGCTTCGTCCACCCGGCAGCCCGTCTTTACCCCAAATGCTTTTGCCTCTTTGGACGACGCAATAATGCAGCCGCGGTTGGTGAGCGTGGCGCACACGCCCACGGGCTTCCCACGCAAAAACGGGTTCGCCTGCTGCTCTACCGAGGCGAAGTATGAGTTCATGTCTAAGTGCAGTATCACTCGAGGTAGACTCATAAATGGAAATTCTCAAGAGCAACCCTGAGCGAAGTCGAAAGGTTGTTCTACAGATGCAAAATACGAATTCATGTCTAGGTGGAGAATGACACGTTGCATAGAAACATTATTGACATTAAGTGGAATTGGGGTGTACACTTCGAATCGTTATGTACAACTTCGCTCACCACTACCGCAGCATGGGATTTCTGACCTGGAAACAGGCCAGCGATTGCCGCATGTTCGGCGTTGTGGGAGTGAAGTAAGACTGGAGAAACTACTTTTTTTCACCCGCACTGCGCCAAATATGACTGGTGCAGATTTTTGTTTTTGCTCAAACATTTTTTGGAGGTTCACATGCAAAACCAACACCAATCCGTTACGTTCCTTACCACCCCAAACCTTGTGCTCCGCCCCCCAGAAATGGCTGACCTGCCGTTCTTCACTCGGTGGATCAATCAGCCAGAATTCCGCTTGGTGCTTGCCGTCCGCACACCGTACAGCGAACTGGCAGAGCGGGACTGGCTGGAGCGCATCATGCGCCCAGGTATTCCACCATCAGACATTGTCTTTGCCATTGATCTAGTAGAGAACGAGGTCCGCACACTCATTGGCACCATGGGCTTGCACCACATTGACTGGTTCAACCGCCGAGCAGCCACTGGCTCCTACATTGGTAACGCACAGCACCGTGGCAAAGGCTATGGCCGGGAAGCCAAGCTGGCACTCTTGGAGTACGCTTTCAATACGCTGGACTTGCAGAAGATTGATAGCGAAGCGTTCAGTCATAACCTGGCCAGCCAGAAGTGTCTCCTCGCCTGCGGCTACCAACAAGAAGGCGTGCGTCGGTCTATCGCCTTTATCAATGGTCAACGGGTAGACGGCGTCATGTTCGGCATTACGGCAGCAGAGTGGCGTGAGCAACATCCTGTGCGGTTGCAGGCAGCAAACCAGCTGACGACGACCGTTGCGCCTATTGCCCCGCGGATTTGGAAAAACTTCATTTCCGAGTACCCGTACTTAATTTGAAAATAGACGTTATTGACAACTTCTACGTAAAGTGTAGATTGCTACTATCGGTCGATCTCGTTGATTACAAACCGTTTCAGTTTCACCGAGGTTCGGCATTGAACGGCCTGCATTACGTAAAGTGATGTGGGCCGTATTTTTATACTCGGCATACGGTGGAAGGTGTCGCCAACCGCCTGCCTTCGCCCACTGGGCTGGTGGCCGGAGCGGCTTCGCGCAGGCAGGTATCGGTTTACGGTATCGGATTTCGGCTAACGTACCGTATAACCACTTCGACTAAACGCTATCCGATACGGGCTGCGATACCGTATTCCGTTAGCCGCTTCCTCACCCTTCCCCCCGCACCTCCTCCAACGTCCATTCGAGATTCTCCGGGTTGCAGCTGAGCACGTACGCATTCGCCTCGTCCGACACAGCAAAACAGAGATCATACCGATCCCCTCGCCGCCGCTGGTACACCAGGTTCACGTTGCAGACGTCATACCGTTTCCCACCCCAAAAGAAGGCTACAGGCTTTACTACCTGCTTGTTGCAGTCAACGAAGACTCGAACCTTAGCCTTAGGTTGTTCGTGGAAAAGCAGCATATTGCTACCTCCCAGTATAACCGAAGAATAGCCGAAGGTCAAGAAGAAGAAAAATTGCTCCCAAAGCTATCTTCCTACCTGACCTAAGCTCCCCCTTTATGCAAAGCGCGACTATCCCTCTGCTCCAACTTCCTTTGTCTGCGTTGCACCCAGTACTCTTGCAGACCAATGCAAATTCCCCCAATCACAAAGACAACTACTCTGGAACCAAGTGCAAGACGAAAACCACCCCCACCTTCAGCACCGACGTAACTTATTGCCGCCTTGGTGATATTCCCAAAAAGAATTGGCAGGACAAACCGAGAAAATCGAATATTGGCAGCGGCAACAACGTAGGTTAATTCATCATCAGGGAAAAGGGGGAGGACGTAAAAAGCAAACAGGGTGAAGGGTCCAATCTTAGCCGCAAGCGCATCGTACTGCTCTAAGAAATGTGGCGAAACAATCTTCATGAGGAGCGGCCGGCCATACTTTTTCACCAGCAGCACAATGGTGAATAGTCCAGCAGTGGTGGTTACAAAATTGAATACCCACCCGACATTCCCGCCAAAAAGGTACCCGGCAATGAGATGAATTGTGGTGTTGATGGGCACAAAAACCACATACAGGTATTCAAGTACGCCAAAGACGAGCATGCCCAACGTGCCTGTATCGTCGATGAAGACCCGAAGTTGCTCTCGGTCAATGTAGGCTTTCGCCAAGAAGGCAACGACGACAATGAAGACTATGTACAGGAAGATGTACAGCAACGCCTTCTTAGATGTCGCATTTTTGAATAGAACTTTCGTGTGCGCCTGCATGAGTAAAAAGTAACATCATCGGTATAAAAAAGCGAGGCCTGTTGAGACCTCGCATACCTTAGATCTTCCCCTCTTTCCAGTACTTTAACCGGGCGAGAAGCTCCCGAAAAATGAAAAACGCTTTCCTCCGTGTCCACCACTGGATCGATAGCCAATCATACGGCACAAGCGTAACATCGGCGGCTAGTGGATGCAGACCAAACCGCTCGCTGACTTTCATCACCCGCCACTGATGGTCTGGGTGCGCGACGATAATTGGATTTGTGAATGCATGCTGCACGCAGACATCATAACTCTGTGCCATGACCTCAAACGTATCAAGGTACTCCCCTGCTACCCTGTGCTTTTGGATAACGTAGAGCGGCGGTTCAGGCAGGTAGTCTGCCACTTCATGCTGTGCGATGATCGGAATGTGCAACTCATGATGCAACCGATAAACTATAGCAGCGAGCATATGGTTGCTCTTTCCTGAGGAATCTGACCGAAGGCCAAATGATTGCACCAAAATCACATCTGCCTTAGCTAACTCTGCTTCATTTGCTGTTTTCACTCGCCATGTAAAAAAGCACTGTAGTAATGTACTTCGCATACCTATCCTCATGTGGGTATTTATGTTCCCAAAAGCCTCTCATAAGGACATGCCTTTGTCAAGCGCTAAACCTCTCAAAAAAAGAAAGGCGAACCCTGGTGGGGTTCGCGAAGGTTCGCTCAGTCAATATCGAAGTCGAAATCAATATCTGCTGCTGCATCGATAACGGCAGTACCCAGGTCAGCAAGGATTTCCAGAAAGCTGTCATCATTGTAGCTTATGGTACGTCCATCCAGCCGGGGACAATTGTGACTTTGACCCATACTCAGGACTTTACCACAACCTTTGCACTTTTTTTGCTGAGCCATATTTCCTCCGCAATTTTGTATTTTTTCCTTTCGGTTAGCATTACAGTATAAAGGAAGCACGGGTTTGGTCAAGCATAAAAAAGCGGACTCAAGTGAGTCCGCTAAATGAGTTATTTATGCATTTTCAGGTTTCGGTTCTGACTCTTTCGGCCAAAGAATTTCTTTATACCCATCGAGTACTTCGCAAACTCGCTTTGTAAGCGTAAGAACTGAAAGTCGATCTATGAGAGCCAATTGCGTCCATCGATTTTTCCACTCAGACTTGAGTGTTCCCGACTGCATCCAAGATTGAATGATTCTCTTCGTTCCAAAGTACGGCGCCACATAGTGCTGCACAGCTATAGTGAACAAGCCAGATAGTACACCAGAAACAAGCGCAGTCACCCAAAGGACAATTTGGTTTTCAACCGTTGGGCGTAGAAACATGGCACACAATCCAGTAATAATCAACGTTACTGTAAGACATGTCCAATGTTCAGACCGACCCATCACCCGAACCATGTTACGGAGAAATATCACTGGCGGAAGAGCGATGCCAGCAACAATTAGGTACGCAAGGCCAAAAGTGACCCAGAGTACACAAATCAGTAAGAATTGTAGTCCGACAATTGGTGCCAGTGTAAAGAAAGTTGCTCGCATACGAATGTACTTCCAAACCGACATATTTTCAAATTGGCTGTTCATGTTTGGACTTACAATATTGCTGCAAAACCAAATTGTTAGTACAGCGGTGTACACGCAAATTGCAGCATGCACACAAGAGATGACAATGTTGCCGGTTGCACCATGCATACTCCCCTGCCACAACCAAAGTGGGTGCATAATTCCCAGGAGTGGGATAACAGCGAGGTAGACCGCGGCGAGATCTGCGAAGAACTGCTTCGTGCAGCGTTCAAAAATGACATCGTACCAGAAGCCAGTGACCACCCCGAGCAGCAGACCAACGGGGAGTAGCCATTCTGCAACCATGGCGAAGGTCAAAATTCCTGCAATACCACCAAACAAAGCGCCAATGAAGTTTCGATGCGTGAGTGTTCTTATACTCATGTTTCCTCCAGTTTTTTAAGGTTCTTTTCGTTTCATTTTACCCTAGAAAAAGTAAGGGGGATTGTCAATATCCGATGTTCTATTGGTCTATTTCTTCCTACCAAAAAGACCTCCCCAATTGGAGAGGTCTTTTTTCTTACTGGATATGCTTACTTCAAAGTAACGGTGGCGCCGGCTTCTTCCAGCTTCTTCTTCAGGTCTTCTGCTTCTTCCTTGCTGGCGTTTTCCTTCACCACTTTTGGTGCGGCGTCGGCCATGTCCTTGGCATCCTTCAGGCCTTTGCCTGTTGCTTCGCGCAGGACTTTGATGACCGCAATCTTGCTGCCACCAGCGCTGGTGAGTTCCACGTTGAAGGTGGACTTCTCTTCCGCTTCTCCACCGGCAGCTGCACCGGCGGCGGGCATGGCACCCATCATCATGGGCGCGGCGGCGGAAACCCCGAACTTCTCTTCGAGCACTTTCACAAGCTCAGAGAGATCTAGCACGGAGAGCTTCTCAATTTGCTCCACCAGGGCTTTGAACTTCTCTGGCACTTCGACTGGCTGTTTTTCGTCTGACATAGGTTTCTGGGTTAAGAAATTATTGAAAGGAAATAGCTTAGGAAGTTTTTTCGGCCTTGGCTTTCAGCACTTGGATAAATCCACGCATGGGGCCGGCCAGCACGCCCACGAAGCCACGGGTTGGACCTTGCAGTGTACCCACCAACTTGGCCAAGAGTTCAGCTTTGCTGGGGAGTTTTGCCAGGCTGGAGACTTGGGCCGCGGTCATCCACTGACCATTGAGCACCCCGCCCATGAATTTCACGGTCTTGATGCCCTTCATGAAACTGTTGAGCAAAGCTGCTGGTTGCACTTCATCAGCGACACCGAAGGCTGCAGCAATAGTGCCCCGGAAAGGCGCGGTACCATCAGCCTTGATACCTTTCGCTTCCAATGCACGGCTGAGCAGGGTTTTCTTCACCACGGAGAACGGCACACCACCCGCACGGAGTTGCTGCCGGAGCTTGGTTTCTTCCTTGACCGTAAGCTTATCCGTGGCGATAAAAATCACGGACTTCATGCCGTCAATCTGGGCTTCCAGGCCGGCGACGGTCGCTTGCTTCTGCTGTTTAGATTTTGCCATAGGTGGGTAAAAAAATAGCCTACGCAGGCGTAGACAGGGAAACGCTCAAAAAAGCTGAGCGGTGCTTCCTGCGCAGGTGGCTGAGCCATTATCCCTAAAGGGACCTGCGGTCTACGGATGCTGTGTATGGAGCTTATGCAATAATTATAGGCTTGTCAAGGGTAGGGTTTGGGTGTGGCGGCGAGTGGGGTTGAAGGGTCGGGGTGTCGGATGGGCAAAAGGTATGGCTAACAGAGAAACTCCTCCCCTCCTTGCATAAGGAGGGGGTAGGGGGTGGTAATCCTAATGGACAGACCGTGCTATTGAAACCAGGTATGCAAAAAGAGCACGGGCAGTAATCTTGGTTCTGTGGTACAGCAAGATTGCCACGTCACTCGCAATGACAGATTGTTGCGGACCTCCAAGACCTCTACAGCTTACAGTTCTCTACCCTACCGCTTTCCTTGAATAACCGTCCCCTTCCCTTTCCCCTGCCCCAACCAAGCACGGAGGTTTGCGAAATCCGTACCCCTGGTAATGACCACCTGCATCCCCCACTTGGCTGCCCACTTGCTGGCAACCGGATCAAACGGTACGTTTGCGCCTGGATCCCAGGTGGTGCCAACGAGTTTCGTAAAGGTTCGCCAATCCAGCTGCTTCAGTGGCTTGGCGTTTGGGTGCTTGCGCGGATCAGCGTCGTAGACGTAGTCAATGTTCGAAAGGTTGAGGATTGTCTGTGCGCCAAAAGCTTTGGCAAGCAACACGGCGTCGTAGTCTGTAGATGAACCGGGTCGAAATCCTGCAGCCACTATAATCTTCGATCGGATACGCGAATTGATCTTCTCTTTGCTGGTAATAATTTGCGCATGTGCGTAATCCCGGAACAACGTCCGCAAGAGGTGAGCGTTCAATCGTGTGGCGTGGATACCCAGCCAGTCCAAGTCATCTGGGGTGAGCTTGGTCACCTGCCTGGCAGCTGCTTGGTACCGCCGGGCGACTTTCCCTCCGCCAACGATGAGGATGAACCGTTGTCCTCGCTTCACTAATTGCAAAATGAGCGCACGAAACTTTTTCAAAAAGCGGACGTTCAGCTCATCTGGTACAACCAGCGAGCCACCAAGCGAAATGACAATTGGGGTTTTGGACATACTACTGTAAGTACTTCCGCTTATTGGCCAGGTGCTCTTCGTAGGTTTTGCTGAAGACCGTGGTGCCGTCTGGCTTGGTGAGGAAGTAGAGGTAGTCTGAATCTTGGGGGTTCGCGGTTGCGCGGATAGCGGAAAAACTTGGGTTGCCAATTGGCCCTGGGGGCAGGCCGCGATTCTGGTACGTGTTGTACGGTGAAGCTGTACTCAGATCGATATTCGTTGGCTGGAGGGCTTGCTTCCCAGTCACGTAGTTCACCGTTGCGTCAGACTGCAAAGCAATGCCATGCGCCAGGCGTGTCCAGAAAACCCCAGCGGCAATGCGACGGTCTGCGTCAGTCCGAACTTCTTTATCCACAATACTTGCTAGGGTTACGACATCGAAGACGGTTCGCCCTTGGCTACGAATATCAGAAAGAATCGTTGCCGAGACTTTCGATGCAAAGGTATCCAAGAACTTCTGCACAACGTGCTTCGCCGTTGCATCTTTGAAAAATTTGTACGTGTCAGGAAACAAGTACCCTTCCAAGTTTGCAGTTGCTGGCTTATCGCGTAAAAAATCGTAGGTTCGGTCTGGCGCAATGGTACGGGAATCCGGGGTGCTGACAGCAGTAACAAATGCGTCAGCCGAAAGCACACCCGCTTTTTCCAGAGCATCCCCAATTTCCCTGGCAGTCCAGCCTTCTTGAATCCGTACACTCACTTCTTCTGCTTCCGGCGTGCTGATGAGAATTTCAATGACTTTTCGGATATTCGCCTTGGCAGGGATGGTGTACTCTCCCGGAATAAAAGAGTTGCGTGCGCCTTCCAGCACAACACTGATCTTGAATGCTAGATCAGAACCAATCACGGTTTTTGCGGAGAGGTCTGCGGCAATGGCATTCACCCCTTGACCAGCGGTGATGGTTACTTGCTGTGGGCTCTGCAGCGGACCCTCTCCAGACGTCGCCTGCCCAAACCACACAATGAAAATAACAAGAAAGAGAAAGGGCAGAGCAAGGAGAAGCCACCAGAGTTTCTTCATAGCAGGCGCTTCAATTTCTTCGCTTTGAGTTCATCCACAATCTGCTTCACATCCTGCGCCTTGTCAGCCGGGCAAACCAGCAGCGCATCCTCGGTATCAACAATGATCATATCTTTCAAACCGGCGGTGGCAATAATCCGCTTGGTGTATCCGTAGATCAAACAATTTTCTGCGGTGCCAATGTGCGTGCCGCGAAGAACGTTCGCTTTGGGTGAACCCCGAAGCACATCTCGCACCGTGCGCCAGTGCCCAACATCCGCCCAACCCAAATCCACCGGCAACACCAGCATGTCTTTGGTTTTTTCAATAATCCCGTAGTCAATGGAAATTGGCTTGAGGCTTGGGAAGTCTTTACGAATGACTGATCGCTCTTGAGGTGTGCCCACCGCAGCGCCAATACGATGCAAAATCTTTGCGTGCTGAGGTAAGTGCTTTTGGAAAAGGTGAAGCAAGGTGCTGGCACGCCACACAAACATGGCTGGATTCCACAAGTACTCCCAGCGCTTCAGGTACTTTTGGGCCGTGGCGAAATCTGGTTTTTCCACAAAGCGATCGACGTGAAAAACTTCCTGTTTGCCGATTCGGAATGCGGGACGGCCCATTTTTATGTATCCATACCCAGTCTCCGGGTATGTTGGATTCACACCGAGAAGTGCAATGGTATCTGGATGTTTCTGTACAACCTTTCCAGCAGCACGCAGTGCTTGGTGGTAGGCTGCTTCTTTCTCAATGTAGTGATCCACATTCGCAGTAACAAAAACTGCCTTTGGGTCTTGCTTCGCAAGGACGGTTGCCACCAAACCAATGGCTGGCGCGGTGTCCCGCTTCGCAGGTTCGACAATGTAGTTCCGCAGTGGAACGCTGGGGAGTTGCCGAGCAATGAGCTTTCGTTGCAGCTCATTCGTTGATACGTAGATTCGCTCCACCGGAAAACCCTTGCGCAGGCGCTGGTAGGTTGCCCGGATCAATGTCTTAGAACCCAAGAAGGGTTGAAACTGCTTTGGATTATTGGTACGAGACACAGGCCAGAGCCGTGTGCCACCACCACCCGCTAAGAGGACAGCGTACATAGAATTATCACTTGATGCTGATTGGCGTCACTTCGCCAACCAGAGGAACGAATTGGTAACCAGGAAACTTCTCCGTATCCACTTTCCCGTCACTCCGTTTCTCAACGACAACTAAATCTTGTACATCCCCACCCACAGGAACGACCAGTCGACCACCGCGTGCTAGCTGGTCAACCAATACACTGGGGGTTTCAACCGCGCCGGCGGAAACAATAATCCGATTGTAGGGTGCATGGGTCACATTCCCTTCCCACCCATTCCCCCACTTCACTTCCACGTTGGTAAACTTGTACTTCTCTAAATGTTCCATCGTCAAGTCAACCAGCTGCGGGATAATATCAATGGCGTAGACAAAACCTGAAGAGCCTACCAGCTCAGCGAGTAGAGCAGTCAGCCATCCAGACCCACAACCAACTTCGAGAACCCGGTCGCCAGGTTGTACGTGTAGCAATTCAAGCATCGTCGCTACAGTACTTGGTTGGGAAATAGTTTGTCCATGCGCAATGGGTAAGGGCGTATCTTCCGTGGCATGTAGAAGCATATCTTGGTGCACAAAATCTTGTCGTCGAACTTTCCGAAACGCGGCAATCACCGGTTCGGAAGAAAGTGCGCCTTTGTGTATGAGATCTTCAACTAAGTGGGCCATAGGGCATACTATATGCAAAGTATACCACAAGCACCCCAACATACTTGCGGGTTCTCCTGGTGTGTTTTCCCCCAGGCTTGATTAGATTGGCTCCGCACTTTCAACGATACGTGCAACAATACCTGGAACTGTCGTTTCTGTCAGTTCCCCATGATTCTTTAGTTCAGCAATACAAACACGTCCTTCTGTGGAAAGCTGCATTTGGTGTTTCTTTAAATAATGCTCTACGGTTCTTGTAATCAACCCCTGAAAATGTGCCTCGGTTATGGCACCTTCAATTTGCTCTGCCAGTTCTAGCAGCGCAGCTTGCAGTTCCAGTTTCTGCATTTCCTTTGCACGCTCTGCTTCTACAAACATGTCGTAATTCCGAGCCTCTGTTTGGGGCATAGGGGTTTCATTAGACTATAGGAAATCCACCTACCCGTAGTATAGGCTCGGAAATCCAAAAATGCGAGACTACTATACGACGTGCTTTTTCAGCACTTCCACCTTATCCAGCTTTTCCCAAGGGAATTGGACGTCCGTGCGACCAAAGTGACCATACGCTGCAGTCGGCTCATATATCGCCTGCTTCAGGTTCAGCTGAGCAATGATGTCTGCAGGTTTGATGGGAAAGTGCTGCGCAACCAGTTTTGCCAAGACTTCGTCGGTCTGTGTCCCTGTGCCGTAGGTTTCCAGCATGATAGAAACCGGTTCAGCCACGCCAATGGAGTACGCCAGCTGCACTAAGCAGCGCTTGGCCAGACCAGCGGCCACAACATTCTTGGCAATGTACCGGGCAGCGTAGGCTGCACTTCGATCAACTTTGGTAATGCACTTACCGGAGAAGCACCCACCCCCGTGCGGCGCAGACCCGCCATAGGTATCCACAATAATTTTTCGGCCTGTGAGTCCCGCATCAGCTGGTGGACCACCCAGGACAAACTTCCCTGTGGAATTAATGAACGTCTTCGTTTCCGGCTTATACCAGGTACCCAGAATAGGTTTGATAACCAACTCAGTAATATCTTTCCGCAACTTGGCCATGTCCACATCTTCGGCATGATGCGCAGCCACGACGACGGTGACCACGCGGGTGGGTTTCCCATCCACGTACTCAATGCTCACCTGAGTTTTCCCATCTGGTCGGAGGTATGGCAGTGTCCCATCTTTTCGAACTTCCGCAAGTTTCCGCGCCAGCTTGTGCGCCAACGAAATAGGCAAGGGCATGAATTCTGGTGTCTCATCACTCGCATACCCAAACATCAGCCCTTGATCCCCTGCTCCCTGCTCTTTGAATTCACCTGCACCCTCGTCCACACCTTGGGCAATATCTGGAGACTGTTCGTGCAAAGTACTGATCACGCCAATGTCTTTATAGCAAAATCCAAAATCCGGACTATCATACCCAATGCGGTGCAACGTCTTCCGCACCACGTCTTGAATGTCCACGTAGGCTGTGGTGCGCGCTTCTCCGCCAACCATGACCAAACCGGTTGTGGCAAAGCACTCAATGCCCGCATGCGTGTCTGGATCTTGCTTGACCATCGCATCGTAAATCGCGTCGGAAATCTGGTCACACACTTTGTCTGGGTGACCTTCGGTGACTGACTCGGAGGTGAAGATATGCGTACCTGTAGGCATAGGAAGATGCGTTGGAGCGAAAAAAGATGACGTCACTCGTACAGGGAGGACGTCAGCAGACGTGTTTGGTATCTCCCCCACGAGGGGCTCGAAGTGGCACCGTGCACCACTCGCTTCGCTCGGGTGCACGGCATGCCGTGGGGCGAAACAAGTGACAGGTTGTCGGCTGGGTCATGTGCACCTTGTGATGCACGCGGGCGAGATCCCTCCCCAGCACTCTTGATACGTATGAAATTGTACAAAAAGTGTAACACAAAAACTCCTCAGCGCCAAGGTTGTACCCCTCTTGGGGTCAAGCGAGCCCCGTCATCCTGTCATTCGACAGAATAAATTCGACGGGATGCAGGATCGTCCAAATCTTTGGGGCCCCCACGAATGTGGCGCGGAACCCCGTCTGCGGGGTGAGCACGCGTTCGTGGGGTAATGCGAGGCTTCGCGCGACGGGCGGAGCGGATTCGGTAGCAACCGGATACGCGCAGCTCTGAGCGCGAAACGAGCTGGCTCCGGGGGCAGGACTCGAACCTGCGATATCCGCGTTAACAGCGCGGCGTTGTGCCAACTCAACTACCCCGGACCATTGTCCTCCGAAGCTTTCGCGCAGGAGGAAATAACAAAAAACCGGCGACATTCGCCGGGTAAGATGTTTCTACGTATGCAAGACTACACCGGCGTTTGTCGGGAAATTTCTGTGCAATTATTATTACGAGTGTGTTGCATACACAAAGAGGATAACGTGAGTATCAAAAACTGTCAATTGTGTGGGAGAATCAGGCAATAAAGCCATTCTCTACTTCTTCTGGGGTCCCCACAGATGTGGCGCGCAACCACGTCTTCGTGGTGAGCACGCGTCTGTGGGGCAAAGCGAGGCTTCGTGTGAACGGTGGAGCGGGATGCGCGAAAACGCGTCACGCGGAACTGTGAGCACGAAACGAGCTGGTTCCGATTGCTGGACGACGTTAGAACCGATGCATTGAGCGGAAAGTCTAATTTTTGATTACAAACAGTAGCTCTGTAAGATACCCCACACCCTACTCAACATTGTTTCAGGCCTGCATTGCTGAACAGAAAAACGCCCCATTAGAGCTCAAACCCCTCGTAGGTTCGAATCCTACACCTTCCGCCAGTGCTAATAACGGCAACCAAATTGACTCACAGCCGAGACGGGGTTAGTCTGTAGGTGTGTTCGTAACTCATACTGAGAGATGAAAAATCTATCGAAACCATTGAAGCGAGCCCTCACTGTAGTCTTTGGAATGGTTATCCTGGCTCTAGTTCTGGGCGGGTATTTTTTGCTGCAGCAAAAAGTTCATAGCGTAGACAACACGAACGCGTCGTCCAGTGAGAGTATTCAAGGGTTATTATTGAATGACCAAGTTAAGAAAATTGTGTACAAATACTACGACAAGGATCAAATGCAGACGCTGTATAGCAAAATCTATTTTTTGAACTCCCCAGGGGTTGGTAGCTTCGATCTAAAGAATCCATGGGTTGTCCCGAGTAGCATGGAAATTAACGGTGACGCAACTTTAACGTACATTGAGGATATCGCACCGTATTCAAAACCGGTGCAGCGAAGCCTTGTGCGGGTGAATCCCCTTGATAATTCAGCCTTACAAAAAATAGGTGTATTCAATCCCGAGAACGCTGGGAGAATCGGCGAACTCGATAAACGGACGTACTTCTTGACCGATCGCGACAAAGGCACCATCTACAGTATCGACCCAACAACCTTTACCCAGAAGACCATAACATTGCCCAGTCCGATTAGCTCATCCTATTGGACCCCAGACGTGCAAAGTATTCTTTACACTAAAAACGAAAAACCTACTGGGAAGAATACCAATATTTACGCCTTTGATATCGGGGATGGTACAGAGAAAAAATTCCTGAATCAAAAGAATGAACCAATAAGCATCCAGTTTAGCCCGTACTCCACCTACGATACCGACACACCCATATGCCAGTTTGATGAGTCCCGATATAGTCAGCAGTACTGGTGGAACGGCAGTAAATACTTTTCACCAGACAACAATCAGCTCGCTATTGATAATTGTGGCAAGGGAATTGTCGTCTTGAATTTACAAACATACACCGTCAATCAGCTTTACAAGAATGAACGAGCCTACCTCCTTGGCTGGCTCGATAACCAGACAATACTCGCCCGTGTCGAGAATAAAATCGGAGATTATCGGATCATCAGGGTGACGACTGCATCAGGCCAAGAAAGACCTATTGTTCCTGAAGATTACTACTGGGATATCTTCTGGCGCATCGCACCTGACAAGACAAAGATTGTCTACGCCGCGTCGTCGATTAACTTTACGGATTTCCAAGCACACAACATCTTCGCAACGGCGGGCAATAGCCCGAAAGCTGACATCTACCTCCTCGACCTCAGGAACAATACGCGAGAGCAACTGTTCGCTAACTACCCCCTCGAGCCCTTGGGTGGCAACATTGATGCCGTATGGTCAGCGAATAGTACAAACATCCTGCTCCAGGGGTTCAACCCAGACTCTGGGCAGAGGAAGTGCGACATTTATTCACTACAAACGAAAAACACACAAACCATAGAACCGTGTATGAATGCGGCCTGGGTCGAGTAATTTCTGAGCGCAAACGCTACAATAGAAAAACGCCCCACGGATTGTGTCCGCAGGGCGTGTTAAGGTTTTAGGTTGAGTTACTTCAGTAAGAGCATCTTTTTCGTCTCCGTGGCTTCTCCAGCCTGGAGGCGGTAGAAGTACACACCGGAAGAGTAGGGGTTAGCATCCCAAGTAGCGGTATGCTCACCCGCTGTTTGCTGTTCATCCACAAGCGTTACTACACGTTGGCCGAGGATGTTATACACATCCAGGGTTACGTGCGTGGCGCTCGGGAGAGTATAGGCAATTGTTGTTGCCGGGTTGAATGGGTTCGGGTAGTTCTGCCCAACAGCGAACACACTCGGGAGCGCTGTCTGCGCGACTTTACCCAGGTGCGCGCCGGTCTGGCTGTTCCAGATTTCGGTGTTGTCGTTCAGGTACACAAAGGTCTCGTTCGTCCCGTAGTTAATGGTCATGTACCCAGACTGGAACTGCTGCCGGTTGCCGGAGAAAGCTTCGGTGGGCGAACCAATCCGCGTGGAGATGCGGACCCCGCTGCCGTCGAGGGCCATGGTGTACGCATACAGGAAGCTGCCGGAAACACCGTACGCCTCACTCGGCCCGTTGGGGTTGTACACGAGCATGATAGACCCGTAAATCCCGCCGTCGAACGGCTGGATTTTGTAGCCCGTGCCGTCCCAGTTCTCGTTCACCAGTTGCGTCGCGTGACCCAGACCAGCCGCAGCACCGTAGCGGTCGTAGCAGTCCGTGATGGCGTACGACCAGAACTGGTTCCAACCGCTCGCGGTCCAGCCGGGGGTGAACGCCGTGATGTGGTCGTAGCAGTAAATCACGCCGTTGATGATGTACCCACGCTGAAAGTCCTGACGTCCGTAGCCCTCGTTCGGCGTGGGTCGGTACAAATTGGTAATGGGCATGCCCAGGCAGGAGTAGGGCCCGCCCTGGTTAGTTACTTGGGTACCGGCCGGATTCGGACAGGCACCGCAGTTCCAGCCCATGTGCGCCCAGTGATCCCACGGCCACCAGCCCACGTAGAAGGACTGCCGGGCAGCCCCGTACACGTCGTGGACGATTGCACCGGGTTGACCCGTGGCAACGGAGACGTAGCAGATTCTCGAGGTGTAGTCTGGCATGTACGCCTCGGTTGTACTGTAGTCGTACCACCAGTACGTGGCATTGAACCCGCCGCTCACTTGCTGCGGGCTCTGCCAGAAGCCGTACGGGTTTTTGTTGTTCAGCGGGGTGGTTTTCCTACTCGCAATCATCCCTGCAATCGTCGCATCTGGTGCGGGGCCAGTCATGTACGTGAGTGGCGTGGTTGGCGCCGCAACGACGTTCACCTGGAAGTGCATGCCGTCCCAGCCGTCAAGCAAACCTGCAAGACTATGTGAGGGGCGGAAGTACACGTCCATGAGCCCCAACTGCCGGTCAGGGGCCACCATACCGGTGAAGGTAAAAGTCGCTGTGCCGTTGGGTGCGACCGAAGCTTCCTGCATGGTGCAGGGGGTCTGATCATTGAGCCAGCCGAGGTTCCCATTATACGGGTTGTTCAGGAGGCTCACGGCCGTGTTCCCACTCGGGTCTGCGGACTTCAGGGAAATGTAGTCGTACGGGTACGCACTGAGATTGTTGTACCAGGTCGTCGTGCCCGTGTTCTTGAAGTGCACGGTAAACGTCTGGCTGGAACCTTGGACCATGGTCGTCACGCCGCCCGGAGTTTGGGAGACCCAGTCTGTGGCGTAGGTCGAGTACCACTCGATGACGTCGTTCCCTTGCGGTGGCGTCGGGTCGTAGTACATATAGTGGAACTGGGTTTCCCATATACCCACATCATGATACCCACCCTTCGTTGCATTCCAGACGCGTCGAACAAAGAACTGGATGGAATTCGTTCCGTCCCCGGTGGTGTACTCGTCACGGGAGGGGCAACCTCTTGCTCCCCATCCGCCATTGTTGATGTAGTAGCTGTAGAAGCCGGTACGGAGCAGGTATGCTTCGTTCGTCGCAGCTGGGTTATACACCTGGTTGTACGGGTCGAACATGATGCAGCAGGTACCATATGAACCACCAGAGAAGTCCTGCCGCAAGTAGGCACCATACCAGTGTATAGCGTTGGTGTTAGACCCAACCGTTGAGGTGCCACCGTTCCTCTGCTTCACGTCATCGAATTTGGCTTGAATATCTTCGTATGACGCGTGATGAGAACACCAGAGAGTAGCATCTTCGTACCCATTCTTTACATTGGTTCTCGACTGAAATGATGACGTGTTCCACCAATCAGCGGTGTGCGCGTCATCATTCTCCTTTTTTCTAATCTCCCAATGTAAGTGTGCGTTGTTGGTGCCACAAGATGTACCAGAATTGCCTAGTTCGGCAATATGCTGCCCCTTTGTAACGTTACCACCTTCCGAGACCAACGTACTTTGGAGATGGGCATACTGACTGTAAACAGTTGTATCGTAGTATCTATGCTCAATAGTCATGCAGAGCCCAAAAGAGGCATTGGTTACTATGTCAACAACTTTACCATTTGCTACTGCAAGTACGTCCTTGCCGAGGTCTCCATCCCCAGAAGTATTTGCACCGTTGTAGTCAGAACCGGGATGGTAACACCCTGATACGTCTGACCACTCATTGTAGTGATAACCACTATAATTGTAGTTATCTAGCGGTTGCCTGAAGCCTGTACTAGCTTCAGGAACTCCATCGTGGCTATAAACATTGCTTGTGAAAGCAATCATTATCGCCAACACCAAGAACAACAATTTCTTCATTACTGTTTCTCCTTTCAGGTTTTTTGTTTTTTATGTCTCAATTTTCAAATTACTTTTTACCTCTTTGCTGATGCTTAGTTTGTGAATCGAAATGTGGATAAGATTGTTTTTACTAGCGGAGCCCATGTGTCTTTATCCTTTTCGTTTGTGCTAAAAAATATATCAAAGACTTGTGAATCTGACGAAGTTATTGCTTGAATTTGGTAGAAGCCAGGCTCGGTGGCCGCATCGGTAGTAACTGTTTTCTCTTCAACAATGGCGAAGCCTGTTGCTGCTTTTTTAATTGTATACACCAAGTCGGGGAAAATTGGTCCGAATCCACTTGGATTTATTATGATATTGATGGAAGGACGGGCATCCTGATTATCTGCTATCGGTAAACCAATGAGTAAATTCTCTGTTGGTGATGTTCCATCCTTAGTTGTCTTGGGTAACAAATCGCGGATAAATGTCCATTCTTTGGGGTACTTAAAAGAAAACTTCCAGGCACTATTCTCATACGTCTTCCACCCAGCTGTGCTTACAGAGGTATTTGTATTCGAATTGTTCGCAGCGTTAGCATTGGAGTTTATAGTCGAATTGGCATTTGCGACAGTATTCGTGTTCAAGACAGTATTTGAATTAGCTACGACATTCGTGTTCTGGTTGAGAACAACGTTAGTATTGTCATTGCTGTTCGATGTAGAAGTATTTCGCGTTACCGCGTAGATGGCCCCAGCAACAGCTACCACGAGAATAACCACCAAAATAGCCCAGTTTAGGGTACTACTTGGCTTCTTGGGGGTTGGCTGACTCGATGGTGTGGAATCCATACGTTTGCTTGGTTAATGAGATACTTTCAGCCTCGCGCAGTTTTCGAGGGTTGTCAACAACATCCATCATGCGTGTTTTTTAAAAATCAGAAATACACTTCGGTTCGAACCACAATTTCGAATAATAACTAAAGCAACCCCATGTTACATTGGAGTCCACATATTTTTCTGGTTCACCCTGGTGAAGGATGTTCGAACCTTTTACCTGTTAAACCCCGGTCGACCCACGTTCAAACAGACGCTGGAGAGCTTAGAAATTTCGCGTGCCACGGATTCAGCGATGAAAGCATCATAGTCTCGTCCACTTTGGAGATCAATTGTCGAAAAGAACTCCTTTTACGCAAAGTTGGGGATAACTCTCCACAGCATTGAATATCCTGAACGCTTTGTTGGACAATCTAATATTGCAATTCTGACGATAACTAACGCCTATTCCTCGCATAAACCAGCTTTCCTAAGTAATCCTTAAACCCCTGCTTTGACCCAAGATCCGACAAGACTCCGCCGGTCTTCTTGTAAGACTTGAAATCTGTATTATCGTCTGGGAGTCGCTCCAAGAAGCCGTGAGCTGCACTCGCTCCACGCGCCTGCAGCGCCGTTAACAAATGTAGACCTTCTCTCGCACGAGTTACTGCAACATAGAAAGCATTTTGAGTTGTGTAGCTCATGTTCACATTGTCAAACCCTAAGATGATAACATTGTCTGCCGACAACCCTTTGGACCCAACTATAGTGAGGAATTCAACAGCACTCATTGAACCCGCCTGAAGCTCCGATACTTCTGCCGCGTCATCAGCCTCTTCCTCCAAAGTGGCAATTTCATGCTCTTTTATCGGTCTATTTTCCAGGTCGAGAAGAAGTGCCTCTTTGTTCAACTCACCTAAAATTTTGCTAAGTAGATTGAGCGACTTAGATATATCCGACAATTCATCCAGGATTGCTTTTACCTGCAAACATTTCTTATTAATGTCAACGATTTCTTCGTCATCAAGATCGCAAAGATGGACACCGTTTGCTAATGCCTTTTCAATCAACTCTACAGATCTCTCTGGAGAGAGGTTCTCATAGAACATGACTTTCCTGAAAGCGAAGTTCCCGTTGGGATTCTTTGCAACCGAATAGTAGGCTAGTAGTCTATAGTAGTCACTGTCAAAACCATGCCCCTCACCACGAAACGGTGCAATCAATTTCTCGAGTTCTCCAACGTTATCCTTTCCCAAGAACGTTGCGCCACGCGACGGCGAAAGAATTAACAGGAAAGCGTCTTTCTTCGTTCCTTCGGCTAACTCTTTCATTCGCGCTTCGATTTCCAGTTTATGATCCTTGACGAATTTCGAAAGGTAGTCGATCGCTGCTGATGGTGTAGCACATGCAACGACTTGCACTTTCGGTTTATCGTCCCGACTTTTAATTGGAAGGTAGAGCTTCTCAATTCTGTTCGCATCCGCAGACTGTGAGATGAAAGCGTCTGCAGCTTTAGTGATGTGATAACTACAGCGTCCACAAAACGGTAACATTGCGTTAACAATCTTCTCGTCCTTATAGCGTCCTCGAATAAGCGCAGCGTTCCCCGACTTAAGTTTCTCATAGAGCACTTGCTCGTCATCTCCGACAATCAGCAATTCCTTAGCGTTCTGCGTAAGTCGACTAATGAACTGATTCTCTGCCTCGTTGAAATCCTGATATTCATCCACGATATAGTAAGATGGCTCAATCAGAGTTGCGTTCTCTTGCAAGGCATCACGTGCTCTAGTAATGAGATCAGCGAAGCCAGCAGCGTTATAAAATTTGCACAAAGTATTGTATGAGTAATGTATCGTCTTCCATTCACCAGTCGTCTTTGGAATTGCGGTATGTAGTTGCTCTTCAAACGCACTCCACGTGTACTCAGCGTCCTCTTGAACCGATGAAAGAGCAAGGGCATCGGCCCAAACAACAGTCTTCCAAGATTGACCAATGATTCGAATATACCTTTCAAACGGCCACTCCTGGGTACCACCATTTTCTTCTAGAACGCTTCGAGCTAGTCTGTGAAGTGTCGAAACTGTTATTTTCTTCTTTTGTTCAGTTGAAAGCTTCGTGTCCTGTTGTATGTCGCCTTGTAAATCCGCAACGAGCTTGCGTACGAAAGTTGTTACAATAACTTCAGCGTCGTTGTCGTTCGTGTACCAAGCATCGATTCTCTCTAGAAACAGATGGCTTTTTCCAGTTCCTGGACCCGACACAATCAAGTCATTTGATCCGATCAATTGGGCTATCGCCGCTGCATTCGCATTCCTATATTCAGCACGTTTTGTGTCATCAAGCCTTTCAAGGGACTGACGAAGCACCTTGAGTTCCTCAGTATCGAAGGGTCTGCCATCTGCATTAATGAGATATCTTATTGCCATTGATTTGCTCCTTTTCATTCCATAGATAATCAATACTATTCCACCAACGCAATGATAAAGCCGATGCTCTAGCCCCACAAGAGGCCTGGCAGACGCATGTTATCCACAAGCAAGGGCAAAAGTTGTTCCGAAGATACTGGTTTTCCTCTATGGTTCCGGGACTTGGATTCGAACCAAGATACTGGGCTTCAAAGGCCCATGTCCTGCCGTTAGACGATCCCGGAGTATTGCCTGGAGGTTACACTCCCCTGCCTAGACTTTCAAGTACCGCCGGGTGGCAATGACTGCGCTGACCACACAGAGCACCACAGCGCCCAAAAATTCGAAGCCCAGAATTGGCCAAAAATTGGTTTGCAAAATCCCTTGGACACTCACATCTGTGCCACTGAAGAAAAACCTATGCATCGCTGGCGCAGCGCTCTGCCACAGGAAGAGCATCAGCAGCACTGCAGCACCCGCGCCAATGATACTATACAATGCACTTTCGAGTATGAAAGGCGCGCGGATGAACGCATTGGATGCACCTACCAAGCGCATGATCCCAATCTCTTCCCGATGAGTGTAGATGGCGATCCGGATGGTATTGAACACCACAATGAGCGAGAGCAAGACGAACACGGCACTCACCGCAAAACCCACTTGCCGTACTCGTTGGGTAATGGATTGCAACTTCTCCATCACAGCTTTGGCGTCCTTGAAGTCTCGATCTTTATTCTCTACCAGACCGCTGTTCTCAGGGGAATCAATAGCTTGCAGCACAGTTTCGTAATCCTCCAATCGTTCAGCGGTAATAACCAACCGACCTGGTAGAGGATTTTCCGTTAGCTCTTGTAGCAGTTGCTGAATATTTGGGTCATCGGCGTGCAACGTTCGAAACGCTTCCAACGCTTCAGTTTGGCTCTGGAAAACAATCTTCTGCACATGTGGCAATTGCGCCAAACGCTCCCGGAGTTCTTGCGCCTGCGCATCAGTCACCTCCCGTTTCAATTCCAAAGAAACATCCACGCGCTGCTCCACGGTTTGCAACGCACGTTGGCCTAAGGCTTGGAGGGCAGCCACTAAGCTTACGGAAAAGGTTGCCACTGTGAGGATGATGACGGTCACGATCGACAACCACAAATTTCGCTTAAAATTCTGGGCGGCAAACTTGAGCGCGCGTGAAGTTTGCAGAAGGATCATAAGCGGTATTTTCCAGTACTCTGGTCAGCCACCAGGTGCCCCCGATCCATGGTGAGCACGCGTTTCCGCAGACCATTCACAATTTCCCGGTTGTGGGTCACCAAGACGATGGTGGTGCCGAAGCTATTAATCTTCAAAAGCAGCTCCACAATTTCATGAGCGTTAATAGTATCCAAATTCCCGGTTGGTTCATCCGCCACCAAAATCTTGGGCCGGTGTACCAATGACCGCGCAATGACTACCCGCTGCTGCTCCCCACCCGACACTTCCCGGGGGAAACGTTTCTGCTTGTGCTCCAGGCCCACAATTTTTAGCACCTGCGGGACAATCTGCTTAATTTTCTCCGTTGACGCTCCAGACACCTCCAAGGCAAAGGCGACATTCTCAAACAGCGTCTTCTGGGGCAGGAGTTTAAAATCTTGGAACACCACTCCAATTTGCCGGCGAAGCAGCGGCACGTCCTTGGAGTTAATTTTTGTAATATCCCAATCGCCAATAATCACCCGGCCAGAGCTGGGTTGCTCCTCTGCAATAATGAGTTTTGCCAAGGTCGTCTTCCCAGTACCCGACTGCCCCACAATGGAGACAAACTCACCCGACTCTATCCGCACCGAAATATCCTTCAGCGCTGTCACGCCGTGTGGGTAAAACTTTGTAACGTTCTCCAGCGTAATCATTTGAGATTTGCAAAACCGACGCTGAAGGCATTTTCCATTTCCGCATAGTGCTTGGTGCTGGAAATATTCCCAAGGGTGACGGCAACCAGTGTCCGGCTCGTGGTCTTCCCTTTCACCTGGCCAATGAGACAGTAACCGGATTCCTCAATGTATCCGGTTTTGATGCCGGTAATTTGCCACTGCGTCTGCAACAACTTATTCCGATTCGTTATGGTGTGCGCTTTCTTTGTATTCAAGGTGCTAAAGGTGTAGAACTTCTTCACCGAGACACGCTGGATTTCTGGCTTGCTGAAGGCAATAGCGGCGAGCTTGGCCATGTCTGCAGCTGAGCCCTGGTTTGCAGGGTCCAGACCTGTGGGATCGCCAAACGTCAGTGAGGTCAAACCCAATGCTTGGGCTTTCTCGTTCATGAGTTTCACAAATTGCGCATCCGTGAGTTTGGTGGATCGAACCAAGGCGCGGGTGGCATTATTCGCCGACCCAATGAGCATGGCATGCCACAAATCATTCGTGGTCATCGTTTCCCCTACCGACACCTGCAGGCAGGAGCAAATGGTAGCATCACTCTTCTGGTAGGTCACCACATTTTGGAATGTTGGCTTCCGATCCAGGTAGACCAGGGCAGTCATGAGTTTGGACAAACTGGCAATTGGGTGCCGCTCATCAGCGTTTTTCACCGCAACCAGTACCCCCTTATCCACATCGTAGACAGCGCCCGCCGTACTGGTAATTGGCAGCGCAACCGCGGTAGTTGACGTTGCGGTTGGGGTTGGCGTTGGGGCAACAACCTGCTCACCTGCAACGAGTGGGGTGACTGCTGCAACTTTCACTTTTGCCACACCACCATTTGTTCCTTTAATTTTCTTGAAGGCTGTATACACCAGGTCCACTATCCGCCCGCGGACGTAAGGTCCTCGGGACACCACTCTGACGATGGTGGATTTTCCATTTTCTACATTCGTTACCCTCAGCTTGGTGCCCATGGGGTAGACATTGTGCGCCACGCCATCTGGGTACTTGGTACTGCGATACCAGCTGGCAATCCCCACTTCTTCACGCAGATCTTCCACCACCACCAGGTAGCCGTTGGTAAAAAGTTTGTTCTTCGTCACCTCCCACACTTTCCGCACGGGGTTGTAGAAGTAGATGTACAGCGGACGGTAATTCTGCACCGCAACTTTTGGTGCAATGGTTAAGCCGGGCGCATTGAAACGAAGGAGTGACGCATCCGGGGCATTGAGCGATACGTACACTGCAGCCGCGCGCTGCTTCACGTAGGTTGGGAGTGGTGAAGGTAATGGAACATCTGGTGTTGCAAGGAACGACCCAGCCGCTGGAACTACCCCTTTGGGTAGGGTCAGCGTGTAGGATTTGTACCCAATCTGCTGTGCTGCGCTTGTTGGATCAACTGGGAGAACCGTGCTGGACGGCGAAACCACCGCATCGGGACCAAAAACTCCAGCCGTGGTTGCAACATCGGTTACCGGAACAACGGTGAAAGACAAAGCGCGGGTTGCGCCGGTGAGGAAATTATCAGTTCCAAGTTTGGTACCCACAATACTCCAGGTTCCGTTTGCGTAACTCAGGAGCACAGTCTTGGTATTGACGACGGGCGTGGCGAGCTGTTTCAACCAGAGGTCAGACGAAGCAATGGTTGCGCCATCCGCTGGGGTGATGCTCACACTGAAAGCTCGGCCAGCAGCGGTGTAACGGCTAGGTAGCGCGGTTGGGAGGGCTGCATCAGGCGTTACCGTGACCTGCGCAGGTGCAGCAAAAAGGTTTGGCCGTAAACCAAGGATGAACGCATTCTCTACTCGGATTTCCTGGCCTTTGGTTGCATAGTCTGCTGAAAGGTGCACCACAGTTGGTTCAGCTGCGCGCGCTGGCGCAACCAAGCCAATGCCAACAACCAAGGCGAGGATGATTAGACTCTTTTTGATGTACTGTCGCTGAGTCATGGTATGTGGGTTATGCGGCGATGTGTGTGATGAAAAGGTTTTTCTTGGACTTTGTGGGCAAAGCGAGCTGGCTTGCCGGCCGTAGCTCTGAGAACAACTTTTTGTCCTCCTTCGCTCGGAAGCTTCGGAGGACAGCCTTCGCCCTCGCCAGAGCTCGAGGCGAAGGCTGGAGCCGATGGGCGGATTCGAACCGCCGACCTTCGCTTTACAAAAGCGTTGCTCTACCACTGAGCTACATCGGCATACACTTTTGGAAAACGATGGAAAGGTTCGCCGCGTTGGCGGAGTTATGCGAGCTGGCTTGCCGGCCGTAGCCTGAGTACAGACGTCGTACCCTCCTTCGCTCGGAAGCTTCGGAGGACAGCCTTCGCCCTCGCCAGAGCTCGAGGCGAAGGCTGGAGCGGGTAACGGGAATCGAACCCGTATCTCATCCTTGGGAAGGATGCATACTACCACTGTACTATACCCGCCAACAAATTTTATTGGTTGGTATTGGTGTCCGTGGCAGCTTCCGTACAGCTTGGTTCGCTCTTTTCCAAAATGCCACACTTCGCTTCCCAGCGGAACCGGGGTTCAAAGAGCATCACCTTTGCTTCTTCCGCCAAGGTGTTCACTTTGTCCTGCAGCCAGGTACTCACATCAGCCGTGACCAGAATCCGACGAAGCATGAGCGTGGCTGGATCCGTGCTCTTTGCGCCTGCCGTCCGCTTTTCCAACCACAGTATTTCAAACCCGCGCGGGGTTTCCAGCACCTCAGAAATTGCACCTTCCTTCAACGCACCCACCGCTTCTGCCGCAGTGCCATATTCGTCAGCGATCTTGTCGCTCTTGATTGCTTCCAGCTGGCCACCTTTGGTCGCACTCACGTCATCGCTTTTCTCTTTGGCAATGTCAGCAAACCGCTTGGTATCTGCCATCACTTCTGTACGCACACCATCAGCTTCCTTCCGAATTTCCGCAATGTAGGAATCTGCCAACTTCTGCTGGTACACCTGCGGTCGAATCACTTTCACCTTGAATTGCTCCACGGTCCAACCGTAGAGATTTTGAATATCCTCTTCCACGTTGTTCGTGCCGCTGTACTGCTGCACAAAAGCGTCAAAAGTTTGGTTCACATCTGCATCGGTCACCGTCACTTTTCGCTCTTTGGCCAATTTTGCCAAAAGCGCCTCCCCCACCATCTTGTTCAGCGCAAGTTGGCGCACCCGTACGTCCCACGGCAAGGGCTCATTCGCCTTTGCGTCTGGTGGCGAATTGCGTTCCAAATACCGAGAAATATTTGGCACATCTTTCTGATAGTCAGCGTAGGATACCCACTGCCCGGCGACGATAGCCACGGGGTAGGGCAACACCTGTGCCGGTAAAAGCAGAGTGGACTGCTGCCAGCTAAAGCGCATGTACCCAACGGCAAAAACGGCAACAATAACTACAATGGCCGCGCCAAGCCACAACCCAATCCGCTTTGCCCAGTGGATAGGTGGCGGTGGCAACTGCTTCAAGCCATGGTGCTCTGGATCTGGCAAGCTGCCAGGGGCTTTGGCAATTTCCGCGTGCACGGCCGCGTGCTCTGGGTGAAGTGAAGTATCTGGCACGTTGCTTACTGGGTTTTGGTCAGGCATATGCACGGGGTTAGGAGGCGGAGCCAAAGAAGTACGTCCACCAGCGATGAGAATTTGAAGATTTGGAAGTGGTTTGCTGCGTTGTGGCAACTGTGTCCGTGGCGTCTTCGGTTGTTGTGGTATCCGGCACAATGAGCACGGATTCCCCAGGTTTCTGCAGATTCAGGCGTTTGCGCGCTTCCCGCTCCCGGAAACTGTCCGTATTAATGGCAGCCACGTACTCGCCCAGGCTGCGGTTCTGCGCTTCCAGCTCCGCAATCTGCTTTTCCAGCACGGCCACTTCACGCCGCAACGCCACCCGCCGGACAATCTCTTTGGTAATCCCTACCAGGAGAAAGGCAATGATCAAGACCTCGAGCACGATGACGCCTCGGGAGGTCAGGAGACGCGCAAATTTTCCTTTTCCTTTTGCTGCAGACATGACGAAATGTGTGAATGCACCGGTTACTATTCTGACAAAAAACTACCGGTTCGTCAACTATAGCACATTTTCGCCTTCACAGGTTGTTCACCCCAATTTTACAGAATATCCGCCCGTTGGACTGCTTTCCACGCCCCCGGCTGCAGCCGACCCAAAGTCAGCTTATTCATTCGAATCCGACGGAGCCGGAGCACATCACCCTGCAATTGCCCAAACATCCGCCGCACCTGCCGGTTCCAGCCCTGGTGCAGGGTCACGTGGTAGATTTGGGGCGACACCCGTTCGATCCTATCAAACTTGGCCATCCCCTCTTTGAGCTTGATTCCTTCAGTAAGCGCGCGGTCTGCCTCCGTGCTCAGCGGCCGGGACAAGGTGACTTCATACTCTTTTTCATGTTCGTACCGTGGATGGGTCAGCAGGTTGGTCAATTCGCCATCATTGGTAAGAAGCACCAGGCCTTCCGAGTCTTTGTCCAAGCGACCAGCGATGACTAAATCACGAGCATCGGGAATAAGTTGATACACCGTCCGCTCACTTTGGTACTGCGCCCGGGTGCAGGTGACGCCAACAGGTTTGTTGCAGGCAATGTACCGGAAGTCTGTAACGGAGGTGAGCATCTGCCCATTCACCTCCACCATGTCCACGGCAGGGTTGATGGTTGTCCCAAGCTTGGTCACTTTTTCGCCATTTACAAAAACCCGACCATCAGTAATGAGCGTCTCCGCTTTCCGGCGGGACACAATGCCCGTACTGGCAATAAATTTTTGGAGGCGGGTGGGAGCCATGGTAGTAGGACCCAAGTCTAAACCTTCAAGCCAAGAATACCAAGCAACTGCTCTTTCAATTTTTCCAGGTTTGTAAAAGCAATCCCTTGCATCCCAATTTGCCTTGCAGCTTGGACATTCTTTTCAATGTCATCAATGAAGAGGCATTCCTCAGGCTGGACGCCAAGATCCTTGGCCGAATAATGATACACATCCAAAATTGGCTTTCGCATTTTTAAGTTGTAAGAACTAACAATTGAATCAAAGAGACGGTGCATATGAAAGCGGTCAATCAAATACTCTTCTAACCCTTTGGTAAAATTGGAAAGCAAGCCAATTTTGTAGGTGCGCTTCAATTTTTTAATGAGCCTAACCATTTCTTCATCTATATGGCTGGTGCTATCCCATTCTGTAAATAATTGCTCAAAAACTTCACGGGAAATTGGGGTTTGCGGTTTTGCTCGGTCGTAAAAATCAAGCGCGCTATGGTACTTTCCATCTCCACCCTCTCGTAAATACTCGAAAAAAAGATCATGGATACTGTCTTTGGGTAAATTGAGGGACTGTGCCCGTTTGGGGCTCATTGTCTCATCATCCCAAAAACAAATAACGTCTCCAAAATCAAAAATAATAGCCTTAATGGTTTTTTGAGATTCTTGGTTCGCCATACATTTTTCAGCGAATACTAGGGCCTTATTCTAACTTCAGCGAGGTAGGGAGGTCTCAATTCAAGTACTGCACGAAATTTTCTCATTGGCTTCCCATGTCCAGGTTTAATTAAATACTCTGGTCGTGTTGGTAATTGCTTACTTTGCCATTTTCCATCCTTCAACCATTGAATTGTTGCTGTCTTGAAATGTACAGGATACATGACTCTTTTGACAATGAAAGCTGATCCTTGCGTCTTCCTCCCCATCGGGTGAGGAACGCTTATTGGGAAGGGAATTCTTTGTGCCTTTTTCTTACCTACTGGTAAGAAGTAATTACAATTCTTTCGTTCCCCTATTGGATCGCGTGATCCTTTACCTTCAGAACAAAAAACCAAAACCCTACCAGGTTTCTTCTTTTGAATCTCATGATACCAAAGCTCAAGGGTTTTCCGATGTTGGAAAGACCAAAGGGTCCAACCTATTCTCCTAATCTCACGTTGCTTTCTTACAATAATTTCATCAGCGTTCTCTCCGGCGTGAGGACCAAATGGGTGCCAGAAGCCAATTTTGAATTGCGCATTCCCTACTCTCATATTAGCTGGGGATTTTTCTATACTTCGAGTATATCTTTTCGAAATCTTTGTCTTGATAGACGATGATGAACCTGTCTCTGTACAGTAGGCCTTGGATAATGGAGCCAACAATAAGGCCAAGAAGTACTGGATGATGCACATTAACGACGAGGAGAATGATCAGTGCAACCGAGAGCCAAATCCAATGGTGGATATGCACTCTATACTTTCCAAGCTTGGGCCGAATAGACCGCCCAATTTTATCACCCTCGTACTTGCCAAGGAAAATTTTGCATAGCAAAAAACTGACTGTTGCGGCTATGAAGAACTGTGCGATGAGGACTAGAGACATGTATCTCTTTGATAAATATTTATGAGTTCAAGCTATCTTTGTAATCTCGCAGGATTGCATAGCTGCAAGCAAATCATGCTTCAAAACTTCAAACGTATCAACAGTACGCTCCGGAGTTTGGACAATTGCACCGTTTCCATACAGTACAACTTTCACATTGTCGTCTACATGAAAAATTGCTACATAGCCTCGAAGTCTCAAGGTTTCGTAAGGATTTGGGGCTATGCCTGGAAGCAACATTTTCCCTGTGATATGCAAGTCAGGATTGGAAAGGTTAAATAAGTCAGCCATGACATCAGACTCAAGACGGAGCTTCAAAGAGGGTGTGCCATTGCCAACATCACTGTGGGTTGTACAGCCACCTTCGTAGAGCTGGCCGACATACTGACCGGCGGTAAGTGAACCGCTAGTCGTAAATTCCCATCCTTCAATGGAGGTCATTGGTTGCGGATCGCCAAAGGTATGCAGCCAACTGTTTTGGTCAGCGATCGCCAACTGAAAATGATCCTGTACTGTCCAGGTTTTTTGCGATGGGAGCTTCACGATATATCCTCCAAGCCAGGCTTGATACTCCGGGGCATGTCGGTCAAATCGAGTAGAACTGCCATGCACAATATGCCCCATGGTCCAGTAATCAACCCCTTCTTCCACATTGATTCCAAATTTCTTAAATGTATTCGTTATGTCCCACTCAACCATGCCCTGAATAAAACGGCCAGGAATCTTCCGAAAAGCGAGCGCATACCCAATTGTATGCTCAAACTTCCGAACTTTGGGTCGGAAAATAGCTTGGACAAATTTCTGAAATAGCGTCTGGATCATGCGGTGCTTTTACAATACGTCATTTGATAATGTGTTTGGGAACCAGTCTTCCTAATACTCGCTAGACCTCAATCACCACAAAATATCCTTCTTTAAGTGCATGAATGGGTAGGGATGCATCGCCATAGTTCGAAAGCTCTGCATATGCCTTGTCCCAATCAATGGGACCACGTAAATCATCTTGGCCGTATGCAGACTTATAGTGAGCTAGAAATTTTATTGGAAGTATCCCAAGTCCATCCATACATTTTCGCCAGTCACAGGTCCAAAAATGTTTTGCCATTGCATGGGAACTTGCTGAACTTGTACCAATAGTTTTTCCTTGAAATATTTTCTGCAAATCAAACTGCCGTAACCAATATTGCAATAAGAGATCATCTCCACCGCTAATGTACACTGCGTCAGCGTCAACAACCTGCTTCTCAAAAGTATCGGGAAATGCAATATCAAAAATCGGTTCAACACCGTTTGTAACCGCCGCACGAATTCTCTCTATCCCCTGTTTATACTTTTCATCCCAATCTTCTCGCGGTACTGCAAAATAGCAGAGCAATACTTTGGGTTTTGTGCCAAATTCCTTCAGCAATTCATTGTAGAATTTTTTTGCGAGTTCAGGCTTGTTGGATAGTCCACCGGAATTAACAAAATATTTTGTCATAGTAATGGAATTACAACTGCAACAACTTCTCTACCTGAGAAACGTCGGAATAGAGGTATGCACGTATCCCCAGCTTTCCAGCTGACTCCACATTTGAAGACTGGTCATCAAAATACGCCAGGTCGCCCGGCTCGGTAATGACCTGAGAACGACGTAATTCATCAATGATAAACCTGTAATACTTTGGATCTGGTTTTTTGACCCCAATATCCGCCGAAGAAAATACTTTATCAAATACCCCAGGGAACATACTTTCCTTGATAAACTGCGTGCGATACTTCTCTTGGTTTGTAGCAAGGTAGCACCGAATCCCATTTTTCCTGGCTTGTTGGATGAGCGTTACCAATGCTTCGTTTCTCACATTCTCCGCTGCAAACCACTGCTTCAAAAGGTCTTCCATGGAGCCATCCCATTGCCAGAGTGCACGACGCTCTTCCAGGAGCTCTTTGAGATCACGCTTCCCAATGAGCGCCTCACCAAAACGCTCATCAAAAAAAGACCCAAGCACTTTGGCATCAAGTCCATGCGCTGCAGCATACTGCACGGAAAACGGCGCCTGGGGAATAATCGTCACTCCATCAGCATCGAAGAGTACAGCACGTGGTTTCGGTTCGGTCATATGGTGACTCAGTTCTTCTGGGGTCCTCGCGAACGTAGCATAGACTAAGCGGTGCGAAGGAGTACTCGTTAAGCAGCACTGCCAGAGCTGTATTATACGGCTTTTCTTACGATTTTTCTATGGAAAAATGAGGAACGTGGGTCGCCCCCGGAAAATTAAATCGGACGTAAATATTTTTTCCGGAGGATGAGTATCAGCACAATAATTCCGTTCGATACTACCAAGCTCGATACATAGAGTGACGTGACCAGCGAATAACTTGCGATAGCTAGTAGTGCGAAAACATTTGAAATTGCACTTAATAGGTATGTGGGAACGGTTTCACTATTTGGGTCAACATACCCTTTTCGGTAGGTAGGAAGAAATGCAACAAAGTCGATTAGGGTCACTAGAATTACTGAAAGCGTGGGATTATGTTGCAGCAACCAAACAATAATAGTGGCGATTGACCCAATAAGACAGAGTGTATCAAACCGTGTAATATTCTTTGTTCCGTACTTAAACGAAAGAAAAAATATTGAAATACAAAATAATGCCCCAACGGCTAAGCCAAGAGCGCCAAAATGTCCTCCCCCACGGACAATTGCCACAACGCCAACTGATTGAAGAATACTCCATACCAGCCACGAATAGATGTGAGGTTTTGTTTTCTTTGCGAATATATCCTTAAAGTACGGCAGAAAACAGACGATTGCGAAAACCGTAGAAATTATTCCAAATATCAGCTTAAGATTCATGGCAAAGCTTTATTGTTATTGAACCACTAGAGTCTACCGATACTTGGCTCTCTTTGCAGGGGAACAAGGATTCCCCACCTACCTTCGCTTACGAAGTTCGGTGGACAGGGAACCTTGAATAGCGGTTTTGCCCGCCGTCGCATGGGAAACCACATTTTCAAAAAGATCCAGGAGGTGTCCTCCTACGCTATGAGCTACGGAGGACAGCCTTCGCTCTCAACAAAGCTTGAGAGCGAAGGCTGGCGGGGGCACAAGGATTCGAACCTTGAATAGCGGTTTTGGAGACCGCTGTGATAGCCGTTTCACCATGCCCCCACAGTTAACTTGGTAAACTACAACCCCAGTGTATCACTAATGCCTTGTAAAGCCTGAATGGTGTTTTGGACGTGACTTTCTAGGGGGATGCCCAACTCTTTCACGCCTTGGGTAATCTCCTCCCTACTCACATTGGCAGCAAATGCGGAAGATTTCAACTTCTTCAACACGCTTTCCACTGTAACTTCAGATAGCTTCTTGTTGGGCCGAACTAACGCCACCGCGACCACGAAACCAGCCAGTTCATCAGCTGCAAAAATAGTTTTCTTCAGTTGCGTATCCCACGGCTCACCAGTATGTGGAGCGTGTGCCAGAATGGCATGGATGACCTCTTCTGCTACGCCGCGTTCCCGTAAAATTGCCGAACCATTCTGGGGATGTTCGGCTATAGTCGGATGAATTTCGTAATCAAAGTCATGAAGGAGTCCGACAATCCCCCACTGCTCCTCATTTTCGCCAAACTTTTTGGCGTAGAAACGCATGACCGCCTCAACGCACAGCGCGTGCTTGCGGAGGTTTACATTCTTCGTGAACTCGTGCAGCAACGCCTCAGCTTCTGCTCGGAGCATGTGCTTTACTTGGACTCTTTGTGTAGCGTGTGCTTGCCGCACCAGGTGCAGTGCTTTTTCAATTGCAAACGCACCTTAATGGTTTTCACATTTTTGTGCGTGTGGTAATTCACATGCTTGCACACGGTGCACTCTAACTTAATCAGATTATCTTGAGACATAGGAATATTTCAGGAATGAGGTGATGAATGAATTTTACAGAACCAATTGTGCTGGTTAACCAGCCGATACCTTAGTACACACTTTGTGTCCTCCGTCGCTCGGAAGCTATGGAGGACAGCCTTCGCCGACTTGCCTTATTCTCTACGAAGGACTACTCCATGAGGTACATAGCTGGCCTGCCAATCCTTCGTCCCGCCTGAGCGTGACTTCGGATGGCTTGCCAGCCGAAGCCCTCCGAGGGCGAAGGCTGGAGCCCGAGAGAGGAGTCGAACCTCCGACCCATCGCTTACGAAGCGATTGCTCTACCACTGAGCTACTCGGGCGTACGCACGTTCTCCTGTCTCTGTGGGCTGATGACAAACTTTTTTTGTCCTCCGTCGCTCAGAAGCTATGGAGGACAGCCTTCGCCAACATTCTCATGCAAAAAGATACACTTTACCAATAAACATTGCTGGCTTGCCAATCCTTCGTCCCGCCTGAGCGTGACTTCGGATGGCTTGCCAGCCGTAGTCCTCATAGGGCGAAGGCTGGAGCCCACGAGCAGATTTGAACTGCTGACCTGCTCCTTACCATGGAGCTGCTCTACCACTGAGCTACGTGGGCATAAATATTAAAACCTCGATTGTAATGATCTGCTTTTACTCTACCACTGAGTCCCGACCCCGCAGCGGGGTCGTGGATCCTCGCCCCGACACTTCTGTGTCGAGGGCGGGACTACGTGGGCGTAATAGACTAACTCTGCCAAATTGGAAATCTCTCTCCCCTACTTTGCTGTTTTGGTTTCGGCTTTTTTTTCTGGCAGTGCGGCAATACGTTCAGCAAATTCCACAATCTTCTGGTTTTCTGGGTTTGCTTCGCGCAAGCGGGCCAAGTTTTCCTCAGCCAGGGCGCGATCCTGCCGTCGGAGCGCGTACTCTAGCACACCATCCAAGTACTTTGGGTTTGCCGGTTCCAGCATCACGGCCTCACGCAGGGCTGCAGTGGCTCGGTCTTGGTTACCGAGTTGCTCTTCTACTAACCCCAGGTCAAACTGCGTACTGGCCACTTTTGCATTCAGGGCCACGGATTGTAAGAGATCAGCTTCCGCTTCAGCCAGCTTCCCCTCTTCGCTGGCAATGTGCCCCAGGCGAGAGTAGGCGCCGTCACTGGACGACCGGAGTTTGAGCACGAATTGCAGAGCTTCCCGGGCGTTGGGGTAATTCTTCTGCGCCATGGCCACGTCAGCCAAACCCAGGTACGCATCTGCATTCTTTGGATCCAGGCTCACCACATCCACGTACAGCTGCTCTGCCCGGGCGTACTCTTCCCGTTCAAAAGCGGCTTGCGCATCAGCCAGTCCAGTTGCGACGCGGGACCGAAGTGCCAGTGGATCTTCCAACGACTTCTGCGCCATGACTTTCCGCCGGTACTCGCGTTCCATCTTGACCAAGTGCTGACGCAGACGCTGCATCCCTGTCATACCCTTCGCAAACACGCGTTTGGCATTGCGGGCAATCGCCGCTTCCACCGTACCCAGCTTCTGCTGTAACCGTTGGTCAAGAATAGCTTGCTTCTTTGCTTCGTTTTGAAATTTTGCTGTTGCTTCAATGCGGATGCCAGCCAGGGTTGGCAATTTTCGCCAGATGATAACCGCGCAGGTAATGACTGCTGCTGCGAAAATCCCCAGGAGAATCCAGTCCGTGAGCATACCTTACAGAGCGTGCCGGGCAATGCTGCGAACTTGGATATTCTCACCCAAGCGTTGCACTGCCGCACCAATGACATCACGCACGCGCAGGCTGTCATCCTTGAAGTACGCCTGGTCCAGCAAGCAATGGTCTTCCGCGTACTTTCGAATTTTCCCAGCAACAATATTTGCGACCACAGCTTCCGGTTTCCCCGCGGCTTGGCTCTTGGCAATTTCCTCTTCCTTCGCCAGCACGTCTGCGGGAATGTCCTCACTGCTCACGTAGATTGGTGACATGGCCGCCACGTGCATAGCCAGCTCATGCGCCAACTCTTGGAAAGCTTCGGTGCGGGCAACGAAGTCAGTTTCACACGCCAGGGCAATGACGCCCACAACCTTGTTGTTCGAGTGCACGTAGGTACCAATCACCCCTTCTCGGGTTTGGCGGCTCTGCTTCGCGTCAGCCACTTTCTGGCCAGACTTCCGGAGCTCGGTGATGGCCGCGTCAATATCGCCGTTGTGCGCTTCCAATGCCTTCTTGGCATCCATCATGCCAACACCAGTACGTTCACGTAGGGTTTGGATATCGGAAATGGATACGGGCATAGGAGTGTTCCTTGGAAAATGGTTAGACGGTTGGGGTTGCGGGAACCGCTGGTGCCGCAGCAGGTGCGGTAGCAGGCATCAGCTTCTTCCCTTCGGCAATCGCTTCAGCCAGCACAGTGGCAACCAGGTCAATGGACTTGGTGGCATCGTCATTCGCGGGAATGGCGTACTGCACGGCGTCAGGATTGGCGTTCGTGTCGCACATGGCAATAATCGGAATGTTCATCTTCCGCGCTTCACGCACTGCCGTCCGCTCTTTCGCCGCGTCAACCACGAACAAGGCTGCAGGCAGAGTGTCCATATACTCCATGCCGCCAATATCCCGTTGCAATTTTTCAATTTCATCTTGGAAGCTCAGGCGTTCTTTCTTGGTGTACTTTTCAAACAAGCCAACCGACTTCTCGCTCTTCAGCCGGCGGAGCTTCTTGATGAGCTCGTGAATGGTGCTGAAGTTGGTCAGTGTGCCGCCAATCCAACGTTCCACGGCAAAGGGCATGCCGCAGTCTTCTGCTGCCCGGCGCACAATGTCCTTGGCCTGGCGCTTGGTGCCCACGAAGAGCACGTTGCCACCACCTTTACCCACGGTCTGCGCAAACACGGCCGCGGCCTGAAGCTTGGCCAAGGTGGATTCCAGGTTAATGATGTGAATCCCGTTGCGGGACGTGAAGATGTACTGATCCATCTTGGGGTTCCAGCGTGATTCCTGGTGCCCGAAGTGGACGCCCTTTTGGAGCATTTCGAGGAGTGTGACCTCGCGCATAGTGTTATCCTTTCGAAATTAGCCGCTACGTCGTTTGTACCCGCAGGGTTCCCATGTGCAGGAACCAGGAATTGCAGGCCTGCCGCACCGAAATGCGGCCGGACGTATGTGAGATAGAAAGCGCAATGAATCTACCATGTCCGCGATTCTATGGCAAGGGTTCACCGGCTTGGGGTTGACAAATTGTCGTCTCTATGCTATTGTGGAATGTTTTTGAAGTAACTACTGAATATTGAAAACTGAATAACTGTAACTCAAGAAGGAGGAACGCATGTCGTTCTTATTAGCATTTATTATTTCCATTATTGGCGTGATTCCCATGCTGATTTTTCGGAAAACTGCTGCTGCGGTCATTACGGTGATCATCAGCATACTCGCCAATTGGTTCATCATTTGGTCATTTCTTCCCTCCATGGTCTGGCCGCTTTTTGGCTACTATGGAATGATGGTTTGCATTCTGTGGCTCATCAGCGCGATAGTAGCATGCTTTGATTCAAGTAGAGACGAGTTTCATCCCAATTTCTCCCTTGCATTTCCGGTCATTGGATTTGCCATCATTATCATAACTGCAATGTACGGCGGTAGCTTGTTCCATTCCGACGAATATGCACGCATGATTGGTGATGTCGAAGAAAGGATCTGGACACAAGACGTCCAGCCAAAAAATCCTGAAGATATTAGAATGGTAACGAAGGAACTCGCCGAATGGCTTGCCGACAAGCAATTAGGCGATGCCCCTGGTGCCCTAGGATCACAATTTCATGTATCGAAAGATCACATGACGTTACAGATCGTCAACGGTCAACTGTGGTACGTGGCGCCATTTGAATTTAATGGTTTTTGGGAATGGTCATCTGCTAAGGTAAGTCCGGGCTATGTCATGGTTGACGCTGAGGATCCACGTTTCCCAGTACAAATTAAATTGAATCACAAATTCGTCTACATGAATGAAGCGTGCTTCGGTAATAATTTGCCCCGGTACCTATGGAACAATGGGTACAGAGGAATTGGATTATGCGACTTTTCTTTTGAAGTTGATGACAGTCTACAACCTTACTGGGTCATTACCATTTTTGAGCCTACAATATCATTTTGGGGACCAAAAGTTCGCGGTGTACTTGTTGTCAATCCAACAACCGGCGAGAAAACTGAGTATGCAATCGGCAACATACCAGAGTGGATTGATCGAGTGATCCCAAAAGATTTTGTACAGACCTATGTTGACGATATGGGTCAGTACTCAATCAGTTGGTGGAATTCTTTCTTAGGAAAAAAAGACATCATTGAGGGAGAGACACCGAGCATAAACTATGGTTCCGATGGGAGACCATATTGGGTCACCACACTCACTTCAACGGCAGCGGCGGACGAGTCAATGGTGGGTCTTATCTATACTGACTCGAGAACCGGCAATTCGATTCGCTACAAAGCGAAAGGTGGAACCGAAGCTGGTGTAATACAGGCAGTGAATAACAAAGTTGCCTATAAAAACCAGCATGGCTCTGGGCCAGTGTTGTATAACATTTACGGCACAATGGCATCCATCGTCCCACTACTCGGTGAAAACCATTCTTTTCTGGGAGTGGCGATTGTCGAGGTAGACAAGATGATGGTAGCTGAGGGCGAGGACCAATACGATGCACTCCGGAAATACCAAGAACTTTTGGCTAGCAGTGGTCACCAAATTGCTGCCGAATTAGCTCACGAGAATGAAACTATTACCGGAATTGTTCAGCGTTTCGCTTCTGAGAATAAAAACTCAGAAACGCATTACATTTTGCTTCTGCAAGACGGTGAACAACTATTTGCGGGAGCCAGTGGACTATCGCCGAAACTTCCAATTACCAAGGTTGGTGATACAGTCGTCATCCAGTATATCGATACCCCCGAATCAATAGTGCCAATGATGGGATTCGATAATACCTCGGTACAAATTGTTGTTTCAAAATCGCAACAGGCGGTGAACGAAACCAACTTGGAGAAGCGAGCACACATAACCACGCAGCGGGAAAACGAAACAGCCCGCGGCACCGTTCAAAACATGAGCGATGAGGAGCTAAAAAAGCTTCTCGAAGCTCAAAAAGGAGACAAAAAGTAACTCTTGGGCATTTAATTGTTCTTTAGGGATCCAACAACTGGATCCCTTTTTTATTTCCCAGAATCCAGTTTCCCTTGACGAATCTTCAAACCATGGTATAGTAGGCGAACTATGAAAGACGCTATTCACCCCACCTACCACCACGACGCAAAGGTCAGCTGCGCCTGTGGGCATACGTTTGCCACTGGTTCCACCCAAAAAGACCTGCAGATTGAGGTCTGTTCAAACTGCCACCCGCTGTACACCGGCACCCAAAAGGTCATGGACGCCCAAGGTCGGGTGGAACGCTTTAAGAAGATGCAAGAGAAGACCTCTGTGAAGAAGACAGACAAACTTACACGGAAGGCCGCGAAGACCACCAAAGCCAAGAAGTAACGCAACCTGCCGCCCCTTATACTCCCTGTGGGCGGTTTTGCTATTTGCCCATATGCCAACGCTCCCCGAACTCACTGCCAAACGTGATGCTCTGGAACAGGAACTCCAAGTTGCTGCTGGGGCGGGTGATGGGAAAAAACTGGAACAGCTCTCCCGCGAGCACAAACGCGTCGTGGAGCACTTGGGTTTGCTGGGCGACCAGCAATCGTTGCAGGAACAACTGGTGGACACCGCCAGCGCCTTGGAAGACCCAGACCTGGCGGCACTTGCTACTGAAGATCACACCCGGATTACCAAAGAGCTGGCCGAAGTGGCGGAGAAGCTGCGCGTGCTGGAGCAACCCATTGACCCCATGGATGAGCGCGGTGCCCTGGTGGAAATTCGTGCTGGCGCTGGGGGCGACGAGTCGGGTTTGTTCGCTGCGGAACTCTGCCGCATGTACACCCGCTTTGCTGAGAATCACGGCTGGCACCCACACTTGGTGAGCACGAACCGCACGGGCATTGGCGGGTACAAAGAAGCAATTATTGAAATCCCCACCCCAGGTGCCTTTGGCCTGCTGCGCTGGGAGTCTGGCGTGCACCGCGTTCAGCGCGTGCCGGAAACGGAAAAGGCTGGCCGCGTGCACACCTCCACGGCGACGGTTGCCGTGCTGCCCATTGTGGAAGAGGTGGACGTGAGCATCAAACCCGAGGACATCAAAATGGAAGTGACGACCTCCTCTGGGCACGGTGGCCAGTCTGTGAACACCACCTACTCTGCTGTGCGCCTGCTGCATATTCCCACCGGGATTACGGTGCAGTGCCAGGATGAGCGATCGCAAAAGCAGAACCGAGAAAAGGGTATGAACATCATGCGTGCCCGGGTGTTTGCCTTTGAAGAAGAGAAGAAACGCAAGGCAGCAACTGAGCAGCGCAAGCAGCAAATTGGCACGGGTGACCGGAGTGAGAAAATCCGCACCTACAACTTCCCGCAAAACCGGCTGACTGACCACCGCATCAAGCAGAACTTCCACAATCTCACTGGCGTGATGGAAGGTGAACTGGACGACATTATTGCGGCCGTGCAAACTGCTGCCCACCAACCCAGCGCACAGTAATGCCCCGGCAGACTGTTGGTTCGTTTTTCCAAGCACCAAGCATAGACCCTCGAGAAGTCCGAGATCTGCTGGCTTTTGTTCTGCGAAAAAACCCAGCGCACATTCTGGCGCATCCAGAAAAGCTGCTGACCCTAACACAGATGTCGCGACTTAAAAAAGCCATCCGCCAGAGAATGGCTGGCATGCCTTTTGCGTACATTATTGGAACGCAACCCTTTGCTGGTTTTACGGTTCGGGTTACGCCCGCCGTGCTCATCCCCCGCCCGGAGACGGAGGAATTGCTGGAGCGTATCATTTCAGACTTCGCTGGCCATCCACCCAAGACGATCGCGGAGATTGGCACGGGCTCTGGCTGCTTGGTCATTGGCTTAGCCAAAGCTTTCCCCAATGCAAAAGTTGTTGCGACAGACATTTCAGCTGCAGCCCTCCGCGTGGCACGTACGAACGCCAGACTGAGCAAGGTTCATCCACGCGTCCAATTCCGCCATGGCTCGCTCACAGCCCCCCTCCAGCCAAACGAGCAATTTGATGTCATTGTCGCGAATCTCCCCTACCTTACCCCAGCGGAAACACAGAAACTCACCCGCGAACCAAAACTGGCATTACTAGGCGGAAAAAATGGCGACAAGCTGCTGCGGACGTTTTTGACCCAGTGTGCAAACCGCAAATATCCAAGCCTATACCTGGAAGTTGGGCCACAGCACCCAAAACTGCTTCAGACATTCATCAAGCGCTTGGGATATGCACAAACCACAATCAACGATGCAGCAAACCGCCCGCGCTTCCTGCACTTGACATGGCGGGGGTAGGGTGCTAGAGTTCGCGGTTCCCCCAACATTGTACTTCACACACTAGGAGGCACACATGTGCTCAACAAACCGGGGCTATCGTTGCTACTTCCCAAGCTGTGGCATCAGCGCACTCAAGAATCACCGCGAAAGAGGCAAGCCTGTGCTCTTCGGCGCCCACCTCTACGCAATTGATTCCCCCATTCACGCACGAACAATCCTCTGTGCAAATCATCTGCGGATTGTCAGAACCAGTGGGCATGTAGCGCATTTCCAACCACTGACGTACTTCCTCGAAACGGAGGATTCGTCCTACACCAGGGGTCTAGTTGCCGAGCAGATGGAGAACATGATGAACATTCGCTCGCGTACACACAAAACACGGCCACCGCGTATGGTCGCCTAAGTACTCCGTCCTGTCAGACCCTGGCAGGACGGTATTTTTTATTTCTTCGTCCGCTTGGGTTGGTGGGCCAGAATCCAATCAATGGCTTCAGCCACCCCGTCTTGATCCCAGGCGGCAACCACGTGATCTGCCGCCGCTTCCACAACCCGGGGCGCATTCCGGACCGCAAAAGAAACCCCGGCTGTTTCCAGCATGGGAATGTCGTTATGCCCGTCACCTATTGCGGCAGTTTGCGAGAGTGGGAGGTGGTAGTGATTCGCCAAGTACCGCAAGGCAAAACCTTTATTCACCTGTGGGTGCAAAAACTCCAACAGGTTGGCGCGGGTCTGGGTAATGTACAGTGCATCGCCCCACTTGCGTTTGGCCATGGCCTCTAGTTTGACCACCTTCTCTGGACTGGTTATAAACATGACTTTGATAGGCGGATGTGGGAAGGGATAGCTGACCAGATTAACCAAGCTAATTTGCCGAACCTGCTCAATCCGATCCAGGTACTCTTTGCCAAACGTATTCAGTGGCCGCTGGAAGTACACCGTGTCATGGTCCAAGGCGTACACGCACTGCTGGACCTTGTGTCGCAAACCAAATTTAATAATATCTAAGTAGAATTGCGGCGGCATGGTGCGTGAGGTGAGAATTTTATGCTTCCCACGTAGCAACGCTCCCTGAAAGCAGGCCAAAGTATGGTGCAAACCCAAACGCTGCGCAAAGGGCTGGGTGGTGCTGAACGTGCGCCCAGTGGCCAACGTCACAATAATCCCCGCTCGCACAGCACGGCGGATGGCTGCCCGATTCCGCGGGGATACCACCAAGTCTTGGCCGATGAGTGTATCGTCCAAGTCGATGGTCAGCAGTTTAACGCGTTGGCGCATTTACTCAACAACCACGGTCCGGCCTGCGGGCAGTACTTCAATCCACGTATTCCCCGGTTGGAAAACCACCGCGGTGCCGTTAGCATCAGTGAAGGTCGTGCGGCTGTTCTTCTCTGCTTTTTTCCAGGTTGCGTTTTGGACCGTCCCAGCCCCAAACACCTTCGCTGTTCCTGTTCCGGTCACGGTCATGGTCAGCCGGCCTTTTTCACCCACGGAAATGTTGTTCGAAATAGTTTGAATGACGAGATTTTTCACCACAATCTGCTGCTTCGTAAGCCGGTCTTGGTGCGCCGCATCTGCCTGACTGCGGAGCCACCCACCCTTCGCAGCATCGTAGGTGTAGACAATCTTGGTGGACTTGGTTGTTCCGGTGAAGTAGAAGGTAACTTTCTTCGCGGCCGTCACGTCAGCTGGAGCAACTGCCCCGGTCTGGGCGAATGTCCAGGGCTCAATGACCGCATCGCTGTAGGCTAATTTCTGCTTCTGGGTAATGGTATACATCTTGAACGATGTCGTGTAGAGATTATGCGGTGCTGGGCGAGACCGATCACGGACAAAAGCACCGGCCGCGCTGCCAATACCGTTAATATCATGGATGCGATTTTTCTGAATATCACCCAGCGCTTCCGGTGAACCACCGGCATGCGCGTATGCAGCATCATACTCAGTTAGCCATGACAGGTAGTATGGCCGGGCGGAACGAACGGGTCCAATTTGATCAACCTTTCCTTGGTCAAAAATTGCCATGAACCGAGTAATGCCACCTTCCACCAATGCTTCGTAGACTACAGAAGCAGCCTGCAGACCGGACTGCGGCCGTGCGGGCGATGCATTATCAATCATGACTGCCAACGGGTAGTAGTGCCCGTGCACGTACCGGTTCCCACCAGCCAAATCTGGTGAAAAGGGTATATTCGCTACATTTACATTCTCATACCCTGCAGTATTGGTCACCAACTCAGTCTCATCATCCGATGAGCCAGAGCTAAGCGCAATGCCAACCCCAATGATGATAATTGCCAGAGCAACCGCGGCACCACCGAGCGCAAGCCAGCGTGAACCACCTGTACCAAATTTGGCTGACAGTCGTTGCCAGGCACTCTGGGTTTCTGCGGGAGGAATGGACTTCTTAGAAGTATTACTCAGATCCGTTGCAGGATCAACCACGGGCGCTGGTTTTGCTGCTGGTGCTTTTTTTGCCGATGCTTTGGGGGTGACTTTGACTTCTTCAACAGATTTTTTGGGAGCTTTTGCCATGTGCGTTGTTTGAAAAGGAAAAAATTTATGAATAAGTGACATTTCGCTCGGGCAGATCAACCACCTCAACCCAGGTTTGCCCACGATTCAGGGAAAGCGGTTCCCCATTCGCATCAGTGAACGTGAGCTGCGTAGCCGCCTCCGGCTTTCGCCACTTCCCTACAATAACATTTCCATCCTGAAAAACCAACGCCTTGCCTTCACCCACGACCAAAATGTTCCGTCGAAGCGCATCGAAGAGCGTTGACGTCGTAAAGAGGACCACGACATTCTTGGGGGTAATCCCCTGTCCGTTTTCCTTGTCTTTCGCTGCTATTCCCCCTTGCGAACGAAGGTAGCTATTCGTGGCTGCGTCATAGGCATACCCAACCCGATACGATGCCGTAGAAAAATCCACCGTCACTTTTGTGGCCACCGGAGGTTGCACTGGGCGATCATCCTTAAAGGACCAGGGCGTGAATGTGCCCTTGTCGTCAAGTTTCAAACCCTTCCGACCAAGCTCTAGCAACCGAAGCGAGGTGAAAAGCGCGTGCTCAGACGGACGGCCGCTGATGCGGTCAAAATTATAGGGTTTTGCAAACTGGTCAAAGTCAACGATGCCGGTTTTCTGGATTTGCTCTTTCGCCTGGGGTGAGTATCCAGCATGGACGAACATCCCGTTATACGCCCGCGCGAGTTGCACAAAGTACGGCCGTGCCGAACGCACTGGACCAATCTGTAGATCACCATTGATTGCAAACACGGCCAAGAAGCGGGTGATGCCACCCTCAGCCAAAGCTTCGTAGACCACGCCAGCCTGGCTCAACCCGCTCTGCGGCCGCACGCTGGAGTGATTTTCAATTACTACGGCTAATGGCAAAAAATTTGCCTTTACAGCCGGAACAAGCACGCCATCAAGACGCCGTGCTTGTTCTGCACTGGTGACCGTCTCGACATTTGCGGCACTACTTTTTTTTACACTCTTGCTCCGGTAGAGGTAGTAACCACCTGTGGAAATACTCCCCAGCGCTACCACGACACCAGCCACCACCCACGGCCAACGCCGTTTGCGCTTGCCAAAGGTGTAGTCACTAGGTCTATCCGTGAGCCTCCCTCCCATAGGCGCCCTAGGCTTTCTTCGCGGGTGCAGCTTCTGCACCTGGTGCAGCGACAACTGCCTCTTCTTCAGCTCCGACTGGCTTCTCCACTTTCTGGACAGCCTCCACATTCTCTTCCACTTTTTCATCCAGAGCTTTCAGTTCATCTTCTGTTCGAGGTGCCTCAACCACCGCAATAATCTCTTCCGCCTTCGTTTCCAGCGTAACACCTTTGGGTAACGGAATATCAGCAACGGTAATACGAGATTCAAAATTTTCTAACCGGCGAATATCAACCGTCAATTCTGATGGCAAATCTGCAGGCAAACAGGTAATTTTCAGCGTGTCAATGTTCTTCACCAGAATGCCGCCCAAGGCTTTGACTGCTGGGGACTCACCGGTGAAGACTAACGGCACATCATTACTAATCTTCTCATTCATGCGGACTTGGTAGAAATCCACATGCTGAATAGTACCCAGCGTTGGATGACGGTGGACATCTTGGATGAGGGTCTGCACTGGCGCGCCACCCTGGAGTGAAAGCGTTACCAATGTTGATTCGCCAGCTTCACGGAAAACCTTCTCAAAGTCACTACGAGGAACCGCAATTGTTTGGCTGGCAATACCATGGCCGTACACCACAGCTGGAATGTGATCTTCTTTGCGAACGCGAGTGCGTTCACCTTTGGAAGCGGTGCGAGGAATAGCAGTAAGCGAGAGCGTCATACAAATCAATCAAAGAGATGAGAAAGAAGACAATCAAAGAAAAAGACTGAGCGCTTCATCTGCTCCAGTTGGCGACTTGCCTAGCGAAGCCGGAAGGTGGATCGGCCCAGCGCTGTATGCAGCGCCAGAACGTCTTCGGCATTGACTGGCTGCGCGGCAATGAATCGCTCCGCGTCTGCTCCAGTCAAGTCGGTGACGATTTCCACAGACCGTAAGCCATTGACAGTAATCCCCACCAAGGCCAGAAGGCCGGTGCGACATTGCTGGCACACCAGGTGTAAGAGCTGCTGCTCCTCATCCTCAGCCACAACCGTCACATTCGCCGGCTGGAAGAGGCTTCGACACCGAGGGCAACTCCCGGTAAACCGGGCATGCAGACGAGATGGGAATGAAGGGAGCATGGGCATAGGTACAAGAAATGTACGGGGTGACCATACCACGTGGCTCCCTGTTCGTCAACTCTCTAAACCGCTGGTTCGCCGACGGACAGCCACGCTCTGCACCATACCCAAGGCCAGGAGACTGGCGACCATGGAACTTCCCCCTGCACTGACGAAGGGCAAAGGAATACCAGCCACCGGAAACAAACCAACGTTCATGCCCACATTAATCCCTACCTGCACCGCGTAGCCTATCGCAACTCCGGCACAGAGGAATGCTCCAAAATCTTCCCGGGCGTGGCGGCCAATGGAAAGCGTCCGTACGAGCACTACCCCAAAGCTGCCCAGGAGCAGGAGGACGCCAACAAATCCAAACTCTTCTGCCAGCACCGCAAAAATGAAGTCTGTTTGCTGTTCGGGAAGGAAGTTCAACTGACTCTGCGTGCCCTGGCCAAATCCCCGGCCGAAGAGCTGACCCGAGCCGACCGCGATGAGCGCTTGGGTGACGTTGTAGCCTTGGCCTAAAGGGTCGGCTTCTGGATGGAAGACTTGCTGAATCCGATTCTTCTGGTAGTCACGTAGCAAGAATGCATAACTCAGACTACCGAGCACAACAAGCAGGGTGAGGAGAATAGCGATTTGCCGCCCACGAATATTCGCCATGAGCAGTAAACCCAAAAAGATGCCCCCAAGGACAACCGCTGACCCCAGGTCAGGCTGGAGGAGCACCAAGCCAATGAGGATAGCCACGAAGCCACCGGAAATGAAAAGGTGCCGCCACTGGTCAAAGGCTCGGGCAAACCTGGCGAGGTACGCACTGAACGCAATGATCCATAGCAGTTTTGCCAGCTCGACCGGCTGAAAACTGGCGCCCGCAATCACGAACCACCCAGTCGTACTCCGAATTTCTTTCCCAAAAAAAAGCACGCCCAGCAGAAGGAGCACGGCAACAACGTACGCTACCGTACTCAGCCCACGGATAGTTCGATAGTCAACCAAAACCGCGCCAATGAAAATGACCAAACCGACGCCAACAAAAATACCCTGCTGGGTAAACGTTGACCAATCTGGAGGACTCTTTGCCACAGTGACACTCGCCAAAGCCACCAGCCCAAAAAGAATGAGCACACCACTGGCGACAGCCAGTGGCCAATCAAGGTGCGCGAGAATCCGCAATGACGAACGCGCCATGCTACGATGCAACAATTATCTCAGCGTGAAGTTCAGGGTACGTTTGAATGGAAGTGACACCACTCACCACGTCTTCCCACTCCACCGAAAAAGGTGCACGCGCTTCCCGTGGCACTGAGACAATTGCCGTGCGGACGCCCACCACGCTCTGGTCACGGAGGAGCAGAATGCCAATTCGTAACCCACGAATGGCGTAGAGCGACGGATTGACGACCGTACCTGTCACCTGCGTTACCATGCGCTTCGCCTGGTCACCTGTGGTCAGCTCAACTTGTGCTTGCTGCACATTTTCAATCTTCACCCGAATGTCTGCAAACGGATCAATAACCTGCCGGGTCCACGAAACTCTGGTGAGCGTTGCCGTTGGTTGCGGCACCCCGGTGGTGGACTTTGGCTCAATGTCTAAGGCAACGGCGTAGAGGGTAGACTTGGGTGATAGGACAACTCGTACAGGAGGTAAGGTTTTTGCCCCACCTTGGAAGGTCACCTCAGCGACTGCCTGCCAGTTTGCATTTGGATTTTCCAGCCGCTGCAAAAAATCAAACCGACCAGCACCGTGGAGTACAGAAACTGGTGCCGCGGTCACAAGGGGTTTTGGCGCCACGACAGCCGATTGCTCCCCAACCGATGCAACGCTTGCGACAATGATTTGCGTGATACTCCCGCTATCCTGGAATTTGAAGAGGAAGAGCAAACCTTGGGTGAGCACGGCGGACAGCAGAAAAACATTGACGCCCAGGATGCAAATAACCCACCACTTCCGGAGCTCTTGCCGGTTGGTCAGCACCCAGGCATTCAAGCGTAAACTGAGGTCCGAAACATTGTCCGTTTGCATGGCTGCAGTATATCTCTTCCCCCCATATCTCCGCTAGTCGTGCGGGTTTTTACGCCGTACCCCCTTTTTGGCACTGTGCTATACTCTGCCTATGAGCACTGGAGACATCCTCAACATCGTTTTGGCGGTTGTGCTGCTTGGGGTCGGGACCGGCATTGTCTGGCTCCTGTACTACCTCGTGCAGATTGTCAAAGACATTCACGGGGCAATTACGGAATTCCGACAGATGATCCAAGGTGTCCACCAGCGTCTCACGCACTTTGGGGAAATGCTCGACGTCATCCAATCCAAAGTCAGCTCCTCGGCATCGGCGGTGAGCAGCGTAGTTCGCGCGGTAACCGAAATTGTTTCCTTTGCCCGAGAGAAAAAAGCGAAGCGCGCCGCAAAGCGATCTGTTGAAGAATCCGAGGACTTCTAGCGCCCCACGATCCAGGCGAACATCTGGACGAGCGCGTTTTTGTATCTGCACCCATGGCATTCGTCCACCTTCACGTTCACTCTCACTACTCCCTCCTCGATGGGTTACCAAAACTCGACGAGCTGGTTGCGTTTGCTCAGGCGCAGGGCGCCCCGGCCGTTGCGCTGACTGACCACGGCGTACTGTACGGGGCGGTGGAGTTCTACCAGAAAGCGACCAAGGCTGGGATCAAACCCATCATCGGCGTGGAAACCTACGTGGCCAAACGCACCCGCTTTGACAAGGAGCCGCGCATTGACGAGCGGCCCTTCCATCTGGTGCTGCTGGCGAAGAATGCCATGGGGTATAAAAATCTCATTGCCTTGGTGAGCACGGCGCACTTGGAAGGCTACTACTACCGGGCACGGGTTGACCATGACCTCCTCCAGCAGCACCACGAAGGCGTCATTGCTCTCTCCGCCTGCCTGCAAGGTGAGCTGGCCCAAGCGATTCTGGGAAAAATTAACGCTAGCCCCGAGGCAGTCATTGAAAAGCACCTGGCCATTTTTGGCAAAGAAAACTACGTGCTGGAAGTGCAGCCGCATGACCTGCCCGACCAGCAAAAAGTGAACTCGGCAATTTTTGCCTTGGCCAAGAAGTATGACCTCATGGTAGTAGCTACGAACGACGTGCACTACCTGCAGCCCGAAGATGCGGAGATGCAGGATGTCCTGCTGGCCATTCAAACGAAAACCACAGTGGACGATCCAAACCGTCTTACCATGACAGGCATTGATGTCAGCATGCGACCAGAGGCCGAGATGCTTACAGCGTTCCCTGACCATCCTGAGGTGGTGTCGAACACCCTACAGATAGCAGAGCAGTGCAACGTTGAAATACCGTTGGGGGTGACCCAGCTCCCCCACTTTGCTGTGCCGGGTGGCAAAACCGCTGACGTGTACCTGCGGGAGCTCTGCCTGGAAGGTATCCCCAAACGCTACCCTGGCCGGGAAACTGATCCCATCATTCTCAAAAGACTCGACTACGAACTTGAGGTCATCACCACCACGGGTTTTGCGGGCTACTTTCTCATTGTCCAAGACTTTGTGAACTGGGCCAAGAGCCAAGGGATTGTCGTTGGCCCTGGTCGCGGCTCAGCCGCAGGTTCCATTGTCTCGTACCTATCGAATATCACCAACGTGGATCCGCTGGCGTACGACCTGCTCTTCGAACGATTTCTCAACCCCGAGCGCATCTCCATGCCGGATATTGACTTGGACTTTGCCGATACCCGGCGTGATGAAGTGCTCGGCTACGTCGCGCACAAGTACGGCGCAGACCACGTGGCGCAAATCATTACCTTTGGGACCATGGCTGCCCGCGCTGCCATCCGGGACGTTGGCCGTGCCTTGGGCTTCCCCTATACCTACTGCGACCGCGTGGCCAAACTCATTCCCATGTTCACCACCTTGGGTGAAGCAATCAAAGACATTCCGGAACTGGCGGAGATTATTCAAAAAGACCCAGACGGCCGCCGCCTGCTGACCGTGGCGCAGAAACTGGAAGGCGTGGCGCGGCATGCTTCCGTGCACGCGTGCGGCGTGGTGATTACCAAAGACCCCCTGATTGACCACGTGCCCCTGCAGCACGCAAGCCCGGACGACGAGAGCATCATCAGCCAGTACTCACTCCACCCCATTGAAGACCTGGGGTTACTGAAAATGGACTTCCTGGGTTTACGGAACTTGACTGTGCTGGAACAGACCATTGAGATTGCCCGCAAAGGCCACGGCAAAGAGTACGACCTAGATCGGCTTCCCCTGGACGACCCCAAAGCCTTTGCCTTGCTGCGCGAAGGGCACACCACCGGGGTGTTCCAGTTGGAATCCTCAGGCATGCGCCGGTACCTGCGGGAATTGGAGCCAACCACGCTGGAAGACATCATCGCCATGGTCTCGCTGTACCGCCCTGGGCCAATGGAATTCATCCCTGACTTCATTGCCCGCAAGCACGGGGAGAAGACTGTTACCTACATTCACCCCAAACTGGAGAAAGTACTGGCCAAAACCTACGGCGTGGCCGTGTACCAGGAGCAAATTATGGAAATTGCGCGAGAGTTGGCGGGCTTTACCTTGGGCGAAGCTGACGTCCTCCGGAAAGCAGTGGGTAAAAAAATTGCCAAATTATTGAACGAGCAACGGCAGAAGTTCATTGACGGCTGCGTGGCAAACGGCATTCCCAAGGCCACGGGCGCCAAGGTGTTTGACTTCATTGAACCGTTTGCGCGCTACGGGTTCAACCGCTCCCACGCCGCCTGCTACGCGCTCATCGCCTACCAAACCGCGTACTTCAAAGCGAATGAACCCGAAGCCTTCATGGCCGCCCTGCTGACCGGTGACCACGCCTTCATTGAGCGCATTGCCATTGAGATTGAAGAGTGCCGCGCCATGGGCATCACCGTGCTCCCCCCAGACATTAACGAAAGCTACACGACGTTTACGGCGGTGTATGAACCCGAGACCAAAGCACCAACTCGGACCATTCGCTTTGGCCTTTCCGCCATTAAGAATGTGGGGGAAAATGTGGTGGCTGCCATTGTGCACGAACGCAAAGAGCACGGGGCTTTTTCCTCACTGGAAGACTTCCTGCAACGCGTCCGGGTGAAGGACTTGAACAAGAAATCTCTGGAGAGCTTGGTGAAGAGTGGCGCCTTGGATCGCTTTGGTGAACGCGGTGCGCTGCTGAGCAACATGGATGGGCTGCTGCAGTTCAACCGCAACGCCTCGGCGGCTGCCGTGTCAAACCAGAGCTCCCTCTTTGGCGGCACCAGCATGATTGCCGCCCCCACCATCCGGCTGGGTATGGCAGAACCAGTGAGCAAGCAGCAGCGCTTGCAGTGGGAGAAAGAACTCCTGGGCTTGTACCTCTCAGACCACCCGCTCCGTGACTACCAGCATAACCTCAGCCTGATTGCCGCACCCATCCGAACCCTGGCCGAGCACGCGCGGGATGCAAAGGTTCGCATTGGCGGGATCGTCTCCAAAGTCCAGAAGGTGATGACGAAGAAAAATGAGGCGATGCTCTTCGTGAAAGTGGAAGACGCTAGCAGTGGCGTGGAAGTTTTAGTCTTCCCAAAGCTGCTCCAGCAGACTGCGGATCTGTGGGTGGAAGAACGCTTGGTGATTGTGGAAGGGAAAGTGTCGGACAAAGATGGTGAGCCAAAATTGCTGGCTGATGCTGCCCGGGAACTCGACACCGCCGCGCTGCAGGCGTACGCTGAACGCAGTGGCCACCAGGATCGCCCGTTAGTCATTGCGCTGCCCAAAGATTTTCCCCGCCCACAGTTTGACGAACTCCAGCGCATCCTCACTGCCTACCCGGGCCAAGTTCCAGTGGAGTACACTGTCCCTAATGGCACTGGACCCAAAAGAATTTCCGCTAACCTCACCACTGACCCGCAAGCCGCGTGGACAGAACTCACCGCGCTGTTGGGCCGGGGTAGCCTCCAACGCCTATGACCAAAAAAACACCCCGAACCACCTCGGAACAGAAGATCATGGTTCTCTGCTTCTTCGCCGCCGCCGTACTACTCTTCGCTGGCGTCCTGGTGCTGGCCATGGGCCGTAGCAGCATCAGGTTTACCTGGACGCCCCAGGCAGTGGAGGCGACAACAACCGCAACCTTTGCCGCCAAGCCAAATGCCGAAGAACTCCCTGCGCGCTTTGTACAAACCTCGGTGGAGGTAACCAAAGACTTCACCCCGGAAACGGATCCGACCCCAACCGCCACGCCCGTGTTCACCGGCAAAGCCCGCGGCCAAGTGACCATTACCAACAACTGGTCCCAAACCCAACCCCTGCAAGCAGGTACCCGCGTCCGATCAGCTGATGGAAAGATTTTTCGCACCCAAGCACGCGTGGACGTGCCGGTTGGCGGCAGCGTAACCACCTTGGTCATTGCCGATGAAGCAGGTGAAGCCGGGGCAAAAACCAAGGGAACAACATTCATCCTCCCAGGGTTGTGGGCTGGTTTACAGGACAAAATTACCGCGGTTGCGGCCAGCGACTTTACGGGTGAGAACAGTGAACCCGCACTGCCTGGCCTAACGCAGACGGAACTGGCAAATGCCCAAACCGAACTCCTGGCCACAGCTGCGGCCGACGCGCTGCCTGCGCTCCAGAAACTGGCACCCGAAGATTTTACCCTCTACCCCGAGATGATTGCCACCACTGTGACCAAGCGCGTTGGCCCAGCCGCGGGTGACCCAGCGAAGGCCTACACCCTCAAACTCACGGTGAAAGCCACGGGCATTGCCGTGGATACCCAAGCGCTCACCGCGGCTGCCAAGCTCACGCTTGGCGCAGCTGTGTCCAGTGACTTGGAACTGCAGAATGTGAACCCAACAACCTTCACCTACAAAGTGGATACCCTGGACAGCAAAGCTGAAAAAGCGACGGTCACCGTCAAAGTGAAGGGCACCAGCAAACCCTCAGCCACCCATCCCCTCCTGACCCCAGCAACCTACCTGGGCAAGAGCATCGTGGATGTGCAGACCTTACTGCAAAAAGAAAGCGCCGTGGGAAATATCACTATTGACGTTACACCTTTCTGGACAAAGAACATTCCGAATGATGCTAGCAAGCTAGAACTGAAGGTGGAGTAAGAGAAAATGATTGAATAAGAAAAGCCCTCTGGAAGAATTTCCAGAGGGCTACAAAGTTCATAATAAACGAATCAAAGAGCAGGACTCTAAGGGACTGAGATGCAAGTGCTAACTTGCGAGCAGACCAGCAGGACGATCGGCATCCCAGTTGCCGCCGCCGACCCAACCGTCGCTCCAGCGCCAGGAACCGTCAACGCGCCGAACCAGATAGAGGACGCAACGGTTACCGCGCGGGCTCTGCAGAATGGTGTTCCAGCCCGAAAGGAATTTGATACCCTTCGTCTCGTCGAGCCAGCGGAGGGTGACTTGGCCTTTCTCCTCGTACAATGCCTGGCAATCGGCCGCGTCCAGCTGGAGTTTCACGTCGGCTGGACTCGCCTTGATGCGGCGGAGGCGCTCTTCGCCATTGATGGAGGACTCACCTTTTTTAAGGTAGTCCTTGGTCACGATCTGACTGGCATCCAGGATGCCATCATTTCTGGGTTGCAGCACCTCAATGACCTTCCAGCCTGCGCCAATGAACTTTTTGGGGTTGAAGGGTTTACGCTGGAGGAGGTGGGGTTGGGTGTCGATCAGGTGGACTTCTACGTGCCGCTGGAAAACATCGAACAAGTCCTGTCCTAACGAGGCGTCGCCTAAAGCTGCTTGCACTGCATCCGAGGGCAAGTTGGATGCATGCTTGACAAGCTTTGCCCGAAAAATTTCAACCACACGGTTAATCTGACCGTCGGTCATTTTGGATGTGGTCATGGAAGAACCCATGTCGTCATCCTTTCTTTTTTTCGTTGTCCGATGCCGTCGGAACCGCGGTTGAAGGTCTGCCCTGCCATTCGACGGGGTCTTCGACCTTATTTATCAAGGTATTTGTTAACAAAAGAGTACACAGGAAATATCGGAAAAGTCAATACCTAATTTGGCTAAAGTTAGCCAAAAAGCCTTAGGTTAGCCACATTTTCGACATTTGCCTGGCTTTGCAAGATTGGGTATAGTGATTTGGACAAGCGGGCGGATTCCTCTCATTAATCCGTCATCATTTTATGCCTAAAAAAGCTATAACAAAAAAGAACTCTGTATTACAGGCTGTCCAAAAGCTATCAAAAACTATGGATAGCCGGTTTCGAGATATTACTGTCACAATGGATACCCGGTTCACCGAAGTCCACGAAGCAATTCTTACCATGGCTGACCTTATGGTCACTAAAGACTACCTTGAGGAACGGCTGCAGAAGCTCCAGACAACTATGGTAACCAAGGAATACCTCAAAGACTACATTGATCACCGCCTGGGACAATTCGAAACGCGCATGGTCACCAAAGACTACCTGGACCAGAAAATTGGTAGCCTGCGTGGTGACCTGGTAGTTATGACCCGCCGACCAGACCAAAAGGTGGATACCCTGTTGGGTGTCCTACATAAGAAACACCTTATTACGGATACTGACGTGCAGCGGGTGAACTCGGCTTCGCGCTAGGGCTGATGCACTAACTTGCCAGAAGCTGAAGCCTCTACTCCGAAAAAACGTCCTGCGTATACGGGACGTTTTGCTATGTCGCATTTGACCTGAAAGAGAACGGTTACTTTACGACCCAGCGTCTTTTCCGCTATACTCGTGGCCTGAGGATTGAAGCGCCTACCAAGCGTTTGCCCCACCTGGGGTGCGAATCATCGCCTAACTCCGTAGAATGAAGTGTCCTCCGAAGCTTCCGAGCGTAGGAGGAAATATCGGGTGGAACCTTCACGCAGTCCCTGAGCTTGTCGAAGGGCTACGATGAACCCGAAGCAGCAATGCTTTGGTTTCTTTGCAATTCTTACCCTTCACCCATATGGCAAACGAAAAAAATCTGGAAAACCTTCGCCACTCCCTGGCCCACCTGCTGGCTGCCAGCGTGCTGGAACTCATGCCTGACGCAAAGCTTGGTGTAGGACCCACAATTGCGCAGGGTTTCTACTACGACTTCCTCCTCCCCCGCCCCCTCACTCCGCAAGATTTACCCAAACTGGAAAAAATGATGCGGAAGAAAATCGGCCAAGGGTTGGGATTCAAACGGGAAGAACTTTCGGAAAAGCAAGCACGGGAAAAATTCAGTAACCAACCATTCAAATTGGAACTCATCCACGATTTGGTCACCAAAGGCACCACGGTCTTTGACGAACTGCAAAATGACGGGAGCAAAGGCCAAGCAACCATTACCTCGTACACCACTGGCTCATTCGTCGACCTCTGCCGGGGCGGGCACGTGGAATCTACCCGTGAGATCTCCGCTGATGCATTTACCCTCACCCACTTGGCTGGCGCCTACTGGCGTGGAGATGAAAAGAACCCCATGCTCACCCGGATCTACGGTGCAGCCTTTGCCACCAAAGCTGAGCTGGATGCATACCTGAAGCTGCAGGAAGAGATCAAGAAGCGAGACCACCGGGTGCTTGGGCCGGCGCTGGACTTGTTCACCTTCTCCGATTTAGTAGGGAGTGGCTTGCCGCTGTGGACGCCCAAGGGCACGCTGCTGCGCGACCTGCTGGACTCCTACGTCTGGGAATTGCGCCAAGCTGCCGGGTACGAGCGCGTAGACATTCCTCACATTTCCAAAAAAGACCTCTTTGAAAAGAGCGGGCATTGGCAGAAATTCAAGGACGAACTGTTCCACATCACCTCACGGGAAGGGCACACCTTTGCCATGAAGCCCATGAACTGCCCGCACCACACGCAAATCTACGCTCGCAAGCAGTTCTCCTACCGCGAACTGCCACAGCGCTACGCTTCCACCACCAAAGTCTACCGAGACGAGCAGAGCGGTGAACTTGCCGGGCTGTCCCGCGTGCGGTCCATTACCCAAGATGACGCACACGTCTTCTGCCGTGAATCACAGGTAGAAGCCGAGTGCAAAACCATCTGGGGCATTGTAAAGAAGTTCTACAGTGCCGCCGGGTTCAGCTTGGATGTTCGCTTGTCCTTGCATGACCCCAAGCACCCAGAGAAATACTTGGGTGACGTGCAGCGCTGGGCCAAGGCAGAAACGACTTTACGAAAAATCGTCCGCAGTATGAAAGCACAGGCAACGGAAGCACCGGGGGAAGCCGCCTTCTACGGACCCAAGGTAGACTTCATGGCCAAAGATTCTCTAGGCCGAGAATGGCAAGTAGCCACAATCCAACTGGACATGAACTTGCCGGAGCGGTTTGACCTGGACTGCATTAATGAGCAGGGCGAGCATGAACGGATTGTGATGATCCACGCCGCCATTATGGGTTCCTTGGAGCGGTACATTTCCATTCTCATTGAGCACTTCGCCGGAGCCTTCCCGCTGTGGCTGGCGCCTGTGCACGTGGCGATTATCCCAGTGGGTCTGAAGCACCAGAAAGCCTGCGCCAAGCTGGGAAAGGAACTCCAGGCCGCAGGACTGCGGGTGGATGTGGGCCTGGCTGATCAGAGTGTGGGCAAGAGTATCCGGGAAGCCGAGAAGCAGAAAATCCCGTACATGCTGGTGATTGGTGACAAAGAAGTTGGCTCAACCAAACTGCACGTCCGAGTTCGTGGAAAGCAAAAACTGCAAGTCATTTCCAAGAAGCCCTTCTTGGCTTACCTCCTGAAGAAAATCACTCAGCGGAAACGCTGAATCTTGGCGGGAAAAAGAACAGCCCAACCGCCAGTTTTTGGCTTGCGGCTGACCTGACGCCAAAGCCGCGCAAATTCTCCCCAGTGCATAAGAATATTCTTTCCATTCCACGGATCGTGCAGGAGAAGCTGATCTGCGTGCGTACCCACAGCAACCGCATAATGGTGTACCTGCTCTTTGGGTTCCATGAAGCGGACCAGAACCGGGCCATGGTGCAGCCATTTGCGTAGCTGGGGAACCGATAGCTTTGCCTCTACCTTAAACGCAAAACCCAATGCCCGCAACGCATGCAGGATATGGGTACGGGTTGTGCCTATCTGGGAATTTGTCTGTAACAGCTGGTACAGTGCGCGCTGAGACTGCTTTTGCCCTTGCCAAGCCAAAAGCATTTGCACGCAAGCAGGACCACAGGAGTCTTCCCGCTCCTGATGCCGGTACGGCACCAGGAGCGCCCAGCGCGTCCAGATGCGAAGCTGCTTAGTTTGAGAACCCACCCGCGTAGATGGCGTACCCCATGACCACTCCCAGGGTGATGAGCGCGACTGTTCCAAGGGCAATCCCAACTTTAGTGCCAGTGGCGAGTCTCGCCGTCTTCATTATTGTTTCTCCCATATACTTTAGAAATTAGTGGCGAGATCACAGCGGAGCGCTGTGCCCTTCACTGTCGTCGTGAGACGTTCCAAAACTTTTACCGGTGTCAGACTTGCCTGCTTCGTGAGCACCAAGGCGCTGCAGCCACTGGCGTACGCAGCACTGATGGACGTCCCCTGGCTGGAGGTGCTAACTCCTGGCGCAACGACGGTTGCGCCCGTGTTGGAGTACTTTGCCACTGCGGTGCCATCCAAAGCACCAACAAGCAAACCTGCGGCTACCTTTCCTTGCACGGTCGTGGAGCTCTTCGCGCTGTCATTTCCAGCTGCGAAGACCGAAACAGTGCCTCGCGCTTGCGCGTACACCGCAACATCGCTCAGAAGCGTGCAGGTTCCCTTGCCGCTGGCGCTGATGTTGGCGACGTCAGCACCTTGCTGCGTGGCGTAGATGAGCCCGCGCGCGACCGACAAGCAGGTACCCATACCCGACCGATCTAATACTGCGACCGGCAGAATTTGTGCTTTTGGTGCGACTTGGAGAATCGCCGTAGCGACCGTGGTACCGTGCCCATTGGTATCCATCGTGGAGCCACCAGCCACCAAGGTATTCCAACCGTACGCATCATCAACGTACCCGTTCTTATCGTCGTCCTTCTTATTACCGGGGATATCCTTTGTGGTCACAGCAGCTGCTTTCAGCACCGTGCCACTGGTTTTCACGCCCGTATCCAGCACGGCAACCGAGGCTTCTGGGGTTCCCACGGGTGCGAGAACTTGGTTGAAACGCTGCACCAGGATCACCACGTCCGTAATATTCACCGCGCCATCGCCGCTGACGTCACCGCGGAGCAGTGGGTCTGGTGCAGGGCCGCCGGCAAAAATGTAGGCAATGAGGTACTGCGCGTCAGCCATTGTCACTTGTCCGTCTCGGTTTGCATCACCGGTCATGTACTGCAGAACGCCTTGTTGCGTCAGCGCATTGGTGATTGCGACAACATCACTAATGTTCACCTTACCATCACCGTTCACGTCAGCCGTACTCATATTGGCAGGCGCAGGACCACCAGCAAAAATGTATGCCAAAAGGTAATCCACATCACCAAAATTCACCTTGCCGTCACCATTCACGTCAGGCAATGGCTTTGATGCGCCGTCAACATTCAGAAGCTGGGGCAAGTAGTAGGCGTCTACAATATTGGCTTTCCCATCTCGATTCACATCCAATTGTGCGTCTGTCTGCTTGGCAATCAACGCTGCAGTAAGCGCTTCAATATCCTTGCTGTCCACCGCGCCATCTTTGTTGGCATCACCGTAGAGCACGGGCAGGTCAGCTGGATTATTGGCCAGAATATCTAGAAGGTTGACCAAGGCAACAACGTCGCTAATATTGACTATCCCGTTGCCATCAATGTCACCAGCTTCCATAGGCACCGGCGCGGAGCCATTGTTGAAAATGTAATCAATGATGTACTGTGCATCATCCAAATTCCGTGCACCATTGTTGTTTGCATCACCTAACAAAAATTCCGTCCCTGCACCATTGGTGTTTACTTTATTGTAATCAGCAAGGGGTGCTGCGGCTAGCTGAATGCAGTTCGTCAGCGCCACAGCATCACTTATGGTAATGCGGCCATCGTTATCAATATCCGCTTTCGTGGTGTCAGGAGCAGCCCCGCCACTGAAAATGTAGTCAACAATAACGGATGGATCTTTCGCGTCAACCTGGCCATCATTGTTCAGGTCTGCAACCTGGCAGCGGTTTTTCTGGCTCGCAGAAATCAGATTGGTTAGTGTTACACCGTCGGAAATGTTCACCAGTCCATCACTATTCAAATCCGCGCGGGCCAAGGGGCTGGGCGCTGCCGCGCCTTGGAATATGTAATTGAGAAGAGCGGTGACATCCTGGCTGTTCACTCGGTTCGATGCATCAACATCACCCAGGAGGTACCCAGGATCACCATCTGTGGGCGTGTCGGTTGCAGGAATTGTGTCGCCAAGTACTGCAGAACGTCCATTGGTTTGCGTTGTCGCAACTGGATTTTGGAGTAAGGCAACCAATGCAACCGCGTCGCTAATATTCACCTTGCCATCACTATTGACGTCAGCGCAAGGCAGACCAGCCAGCGTTGCACCTTGGAAGATGTAATCAGAAATTGCTGTGACGTCTGCGAGGTCAACTTTTCCATCTGCGTTTGCGTCACCCCGGGTGCAAGCAGCAACAGGAGCCGCGGGATGGGTTTGCACGTACACCCCGTACCCCACGAGATCGGAAACGTTCACCTGTCCATCAGCAGAGTAGTCTGCGCTTGCCAAGGGAACTGGCGCCGCACCATTGCTGAAGATGTACCGCTGCAGGAAGTGCACGTCATCCATGTTCACTTTCGCATCGCTAGTCAAATCATTTGGCGCGGACATAGTGGCAACCAAGGACTGCACCATCTGCACAACGTCGCTGATATTCAGCAAACCGTCTGCATTCATATCTGCCCCAGTGCGATTCGTTGGTGCGGCACCACCATTGAAGATGTACTGCACCATCACTTCTGGGTCAGCCCAGGTCAGGCCACCATCGCCATTTGCATCGCCTTGCACCCCATAGGCGTTTGTCTGCGCATCACTTACTCCCAACGTCTGCAAGGCTGAGGTAACCCGTGGATCGCTGGCCAAGGCTGCAATACCCATGGCACCATTTGCGTCTGCGGTAATACCTGCTGCTTTCAACACCGCAATGGCTGAAGGAACGTTCACCCGCGTCCCGGTGAGAGTAATAATGCTGTACTGTTGTAGCGTTGCATATGCAGTCTTCGCAGCGGCTGTCTCAACTTTGCTTGCTCGGTTCGCTGCCAATACGGTGCTTGCTTCCTTGGCTGGAACTACGGGCGTCATGCGCTGCACTTTCACGGTGCAGTTGTAACTGACGTCCACCTGCTTATTCACTCTTCGCCACCCTTGGCGCACGCGCACTGTCTCCGTTCGCGTGCATTGCACAGGCTTTTTCAGGGCGGCATTCACAGCCGATAGCCGTTGCTTGTCTGTTAATTTTGCATCTGCAAATTTCACCAAGAGAATATTCCCTTCATACCCCGCAGGCGACGTCACCGCCGCAACTTTCTTGACTTCAAACACTCGCTTAGGCAAAGACTGAATGACCAAAGCGGCCAGCAAAACGCCAGCACTCACCGTGGCGGCCACAGTCATGAGGAGGAGCGACGACCGAACAACCGTGTTCGTTGGGGTCTGCGTGCGAACGGCGGTTGCGCGCTTCTGCGGCGCTGGATTGACTGGTTCTGGCATATGCCTGGGGGTTAGGAAATGGTGAAGGAAAAAATGAAAAAAGCCGACGGCACAGCGTCGGAGTTCTTAGATCCGGAAACGATACTGAAGTGGTTGCATGGTACCCTTCAAGTGATTCTGCATGATTTCTCCGCTTTTTTTGATATTCTAAGGATATTGTACCATAGTTTGACAAAAAAAGCAAATCATACTCCAATCACTCTATGCCCTACCCACCCATCATCGCAGTTGTTGGCCCCACCGCCTCAGGAAAATCCAGCCTGGCTATTCGCCTAGCCACAAAACTCCGTGGTGAGATTGTGTCTGCTGATTCAAGGCAGGTGTACCGTGGAATGGATATTGGCACTGGGAAGGTAACAAAGGCTGAACAGCGACTTGTCCCCCACCACCTGCTGGATGTTGCAAATCCAAAGCAGGTATTCACGGTGGCTGATTTTGTTCGTAATGGAAATCGAAAGCTCAAAGAAATCTACCAACGGGGTAACATTCCCGTGGTTGTTGGCGGGACAGGCTTTTGGATTGACTCGCTACTCAACGGACAAACCCTACCATCGGTTCCACCAAATCCTGTTCTTAGAAAAAAGTTAGCGAAATGGACCACGCAAGCGCTGGTGCGCACGTTACAGAAGCTCGATCCTGAACGTGCAAAAAATATTGATACAAAAAATCGCGTACGGTTGATCCGCGCCCTGGAGATTGTCATGCAAACGGGTAAGCCAGTGCCTCAGCAAAAGCAAACTCGAGTATACAATGTACTGTGGTTGGGAATTGATCCTGGCAAAGGAAAGCTCCACAAGAATATTCACCGGCGCTTACACGCACGCTTCAAGCAAGGGATGGTGGCGGAAGTGAAAAAACTGCTCAAAGCTGGCGTACCTAAAAAACGTTTACTCGATTTAGGCTTGGAGTACCGCTACATTACCCTCTTCCTCCAAGGCAATCTGACGAAGCATGAGATGGTGAAAAAATTGGAGCATGAAATTCAGCATTATGCCAAACGCCAGCGAACCTGGTTCAAGCGGAACCAGGAGATCCACTGGATCCACTCCCCCGTCCAGGCTTTGCGGTTGGTAAAAGTGTGGATGAAAAAACAGGGTATCAAATGACACCCTGTTGCAGGAAACAATTTTTTGAATCATTTCCTACGCACTGTTACTAATCTTGATTATCTCCGTAGCGATACTCATGGAAGTACGCTTCGGCTTTGTTGGAGTTTTTGCTTTTGGAAGTCGCGATGAAATTTTTTTACGCAGATCCGGAACTAACAATTGCAAATTACGCAATTCGTCTGGGGTAAGCTTGTAATTCCGTAACAGGTGGGCCGCGGCACTTTTTTTGTACCCCGGTGCACACTGAATGACATCCCATAGCAAGCTCTTACTTGGCTGAAGCTCTCGCAGTCGTCGCCAACCACCCGGTAATTTCCCTTTAGCATCGTAGATAAGCAGCTGCGCAACTTCATAGCTGTTTAAATGATATTCCCACAACACTGACATACCTACTTTGCGCAGACTAGGTTCGTCATTGACAAGGTTAACGAGTCTCCGCTTAGGGAAATTGGGTGGGATATGCTTCCACACCTCAGCTCGCATTGGCGAACACCCGCGGATAATCAACCACCATTCAAGATTGGATAGCTGATGATTTCCTGTGAGTCGATCCCAAACTTCCTGCCGAAAAGCAAGTTTGCTATCAAACCTGATGAGTAACTGAACGAGATTTCTTCTTGTGCACTTCGGCTGGAGCAATTTCCACGCCGCAGTGAATAAACTTGGTACATTTGCCATAACAACGGACATGGCTTGATACCAAGTATAACGCGACTTCGCGTTACCTGCATTTTGCCCAAGCGCTGCCTGGATTGCTTGAACATAATAATTCCAAGCTCTCTGACGCAAAGCAGGTACTCCAGCCATGACTTGCACAATGGGATACAGCGAATGTGGCCGCTCTGTCGCAACCCGCTTCAATAATTCCGCCCAGAGCTGGTCAAGCTGTTCAGCTTTCTGTTTATGCACACTTCCTCCTTTGCAGCCATTTTGCTGCGTTTTTCAATATTTCTTTTTCACATTGACTTTTCTTTTAGCAACAAAACTTAACGTAAACCTTTGTCTATGTCAAGACCAAGGCTCCCCCCTTCTTCTCACGGACTTTAGTCCGGTTTGATTGCTTCAAGCAAGCATCCCTATCTTCACATGACTATGGCGGAACGCGACTAAAGTCGCCAAGAAGTTACAGGGTAATCCCCAACTTCCCCGCAATAAGCTCACGGAGAATAGCTGGGTCAGCCTTGCCTTTGCTGAGCTTCATCACCTGGCCAATGAGGAACTGGGCTTTGGCAATTTTGCCGGCTTTGATATCAGCTACAATCTCAGTTTGCTCGCGCAGCACTTGGTCAACCAGGACAACCAGGTCTTTGGGATCGCTCACCTGGTGCAAGCCACCAGCTTCCAAAATGTGGTGCGGGTCTTCACCCGTATTCGCCATAGTTGCAAGCACTGTCTGCGCGGTGGTCGTGTTCATCCGGCGCTCCACGAGCATGACAATAAACTCTGCGTAGTCTTCAGGTGAAATGTGTAACTGGCTAAATTCTTGGTTCTTCTCCGACAGCGTCGCGAACAAGCGGGTGGTCACCCAATTCGCTGCCTGGCGAATGACTTTGTGATTTGCTATCGTCCAGTCTTCCTCACTCATTTCTGCAGTTCCTTCCCGCGTGGAAAACCACTTCTGCAATTCGGAGACCACGCTCTCAAACCAATCGGCAACGTCCAAATTCTCCGTCAGCAGGGCGGCGTCCATTGGCGTCAGGGCGTACTGTTCTTGGAAGCGCTGCCGCTTTGCTCGGGGTAATTCCACAACATCCTTCAGGGTTGTTGTCAAAAATGCATCAGTCAGTTCAATTGCCGGAATGTCTGGTTCTGGGAAGTACCGGTAGTCATGGCTCGCTTCTTTTTCTCGCTGCAAGGTCGTGCTCCCCCGCCGCTCATCCCAACCACGAGTGGAATCCAACTTGGGTGGTTCGCCTTTTTCCCACAGCTCCGTTTGCCGGGTAATCTCGTACGCCAAGGCGCGCTCCACGTGGCGGAAGGAATTCAGGTTCTTCACTTCCGTCTTGGGGTAGTAGCCATGGGCACTGGGAGGAAAAGGCGCCTTGTCCAGTTCTTCTGGCACCGGCCGTAGGGAAATGTTTGCATCGCACCGCAAATGCCCCAGCTCCATATCTGCATCAGAAATACCCAAGGCGCGAGCAATGCGTTGCATTTCCTGTAGCAGAAGTTTTGCTTCTTGCGGCGTCGTCAGGCACGGCGTGGTGACAATTTCAAGCAATGGCGTACCTGCTCGGTTGAAATCTACCAGCACCTCACCTTCTGGGGTGTGGAGATTTTTTGCTGCATCTTCTTCCAGGTGTACCCGCTCAAATTGCACACGGCGCTCTTCCCCTTGCACATCCAGGAGTAAGTGACCCTGCTGACCAATGGGTTCGTCGAACTGCGAAATTTGGTACCCCTTGGGCAAGTCTGGATACGCGTAGTGCTTCCGGTCAAACTTGGTGATCATGGGGATTTTGAAATCCAGCGCTTGGGCAAACCGCACAGCAAACGCCAAAGCCTGCGCGTTTGGGACAGGTAAGGTACCAGGGTGGCCCAGGCAGATGGGGCAGACTGCACTGTTCGCTGGGACATTCGTATCCACATTTGCACACCGGCAAAACATTTTACTCTCCGTCTTCAGCTGAATGTGCATTTCCAAACCAATGATGGTTTCTAACTTCATACTTTGGTCAAGAAGTCGTTAATGTATCCCACGCTCTCCTGCTGCGTCTCCTGGAAAGTATCATTGGTGTCCAAAAATCCCACCACACTCCCCCGCTTCTGAAAGAGATTAATGAACCACGGGCTGCGGTAACGCTTATCGAGCTTGGCCAGGAACGCGCGCTTTTCAAAAATTGCCTTGTCCTGCTTCTTCGTTCGTGCTTGCAAGCGGCGCATGCAGACGTCGGGCGGGCAGACCGTGATTAACAGTAAGTCAGGCCGAAACTTAAGGGCAAACGCATTCCCTTCCAACTTCAGTAATTGTTGCAATGTCACCTTGCCTTGGGCTGGCTGGTAAGCAATGGATGAGGAAACGCCCCGTTCTTGCACGACTGTTTTCCCGGCTGCAAGTGCAGGGAGAATGACAGACTTGTAGAGAATGAGTCTGTCCAGACTAAAAGCTTCAGCGGTAACGTACCCCGAGTAGTCTCGACCATTGTCGTGCACAATCTCTTCCCGGATCACCCGGCCCACCCCGGCATGGGTTGGTTCAGCAGAAAGGAGCAAATCCGCATCCTGCCAATCAGCTGGCTGGGGCAATTTCCCAGACCCCTTGGCGTACGCGCGCACGTCAAATACCGTCAATTGCTTCTGCTTTGCCCAGGCACCGTAGGCATCCACCACCGTACCTTTGCCAGAGCCGTCAATGCCATCCACCATAATAAATGCGCCCCGTTTGACTTTGGTCATATGCTGTAGTGTAGCAGTCTCCTGGGCCTGGAAACAACCTTGACCTGATATACAAAAATGCTAAGGTACGGCCAGAAAACAAGTACCTGAACAACCCAAAGGAGAGCGCATGATTCTTGGTCTCATTGGCCTACCCGGCACAGGCAAGGGGACAATAGCGGAGATTTTGCGAAAAAAATTTGACGCAGAAGTCTACCTCATGTCAGACCCACTCTGGAAAATCCTCAAGGCGCTGCAGCTTGAACCAACCCGCGAACACGTTGCGGCGCTCAGCTTGTCCATAAAGCAAAATGGTGGTGAGTACTTTCTGGCTGAGGCACTACGCCTCCATGTGGCAACAGCCAAACCCCTACTCGTCATTGACGGCATTCGGCGCCTTGCAGATATTGCGCCAATACGGAGCCGACCAGATTTCCATCTCGTTGGAGTGCAAGCACCTTTCACCATGCGGCTAGAACGACTTCGGCGCCGGCGCCGAGACCCCATGGAAGGCAGGCTGACACCGAAAACCCTGCACCAACAGGATATGCACCCCAATGAAAGCGAGGTGCCAACACTCCTGTCCAAATGTGCGTACACGATTTTGAACAATGACACACGGCAACACCTGGAAAATTTGGTCAGCCACTACCTGAAGACGTTTCAGCAAAAAACCTAACCCAAAGGAGGAAATGTGATTATTGGACTAACAGGGCATTCTGCCTGCGGGAAAAGCATGTTCTGCAAAATTGCCGCGGAACAATTCGATGCTCAAATTCTTTCTGCCTCAACGCTACTGAGAAAAATCTTAGAGGAACGTGGTGAGCCGATCAGCCGCGGAACCCTCCAAGCCCTGGGAGCAAAAATCCACGACACCGAGGGGCCAACATCCATAATCTGCAGCCTTCTCCGGAAGGCTCGGGAGAGCCAGCTCACCGTCATTGATGCAGTGCGATATGCAGAGGAACTCACCTGGCTGGCTCAGCGACCAGACTTTGTGCTCGTTGGTTTGCAAACCCACCTTGCCATGCGCCTAGAACGCATACGGAGTAGAAACCGCGATGCTTCTGAAAGCAACCTGGGCGTGGATGACTTGCGACAGCAAGATAAACAGCCCACAGAAAGAGACATTCCCTTTCTGCTCTCCAGCGCAAGCGACATTATTGTGAATAACGGCACCGTAGCTGAGTTTACCGAAGAAGTACAGTCAGTTCTCCGACACATTCTCAAACGACATCGCGTAGCCTAGCGCCCCGAACTTTTCAAACTGCTCTTTTCCAAAAGGGCAGTTTTCTTTTACCTAGGCAAAGCCTGAGGAAAACAGTACTATATGGAGGTATGCACTCGCTGAATGACCACATGCAGGCGAAAAAAATCCGCTCCAAAAAATGGTGGAAAATTACCATAAAGATCCTCACGGTCTTTTTTGTTATCTGGGTGCTGAGCTTCATTTTCAGTGACGTGGTGCAAGTCCACGTGCTGGCCTGGACTCAACGCTACGGCTACCCCATTATTTTCCTGTGGATTGTGGCGGCGAATATTCTGGCTGGCCTGCCATCAAGCTTCCTTCCTATTGGCATTGGCTTAGCGGCATCACGCGGGGAATTTCAGCCTGCCATTTCCATTGCGATTATCACCATTGCTTCCATCCTCGGTGATGTTATTGCCTACGCGCTGGCTCGCCGATTCCGCCATACCTTCTTGGCGTGGCTTGGGGTTTCCGAAGATGACCCAGACTACCAAAAGGCCTACCACTACATTCAGCACGGCGGCAAGCGCTTGGTTTTTGTTACTCGATTTCTGTTCGCCGGCATCTTAGGTTTTGTGAACTACGCCGCAGGCATGCTAAAAATGCCGTTCTGGAGTTTCTTCTGGCTCGCACTGTTTGGAGAGATCATCTGGTCTTTCCTGTGGTTTGGCATTGGGTACTACCCCCTGGAACTAAAACCGTTCTTCCTGCAGTACTGGCCCTTTAGTATCCCCGTAGCCATTGGGCTCATTATTGGCTACGTCTACCTCCACCGATACTACAAACGTCAAAACCGCCACATCCTGAAAGTGGTATGGAGCGCGTTGATTGGTAAATTTGAATAGGAAAAATTGGCGCTAGCTGCTTCTCCCAGTCTGCTTTACCGTTTGTGAAAATCCGCTACGAAGTCAATGTCCGCAATGCGAATATGCCGAACCAACTCTGGGTAGTGCGCTTTGGCTTGCTCCAACATGTCCCGCACAATCCACCGGTAGGAGACATGGCCACCGGAGCGCGAACGTAATTCTACCAAATGGGTCAGCTCCCGCGCATTCATGCTAAAGAGCGTGCGCTTGCGGGTAGCCAAAGGCAAGACGTACGCTGCTTCGTGCGGGAAGTCAGCTGCCAGAATGCGGTACGCACTTTGGACTTCTTGGAAAACGGTTTCAAAAATGTCCAAGGCACCTGCGGCTTCCATACCCATGGGTGCGGGCGGTTTTTCAAACCCATGCTCTGCCGTCAGTGGCTGGTTGATTTGCGTGCACATGCGATGCCGTTGTAAATCCCGGAAGGCACCATAGTCCATGAGCGTGTCAAAGACCAAGTTTCCCACTTCAAATGGCCGGCCAATCAAATCATGCGATCCACGGTCTGCGGTTCCTGCCGCAATGACTTCAGCCCGTTCCGCAGCACTGAGACCCATGACCACCTCTTGAATTTGCCCGTAGCTAAACTGCGTCTCTTCGTAGAGGAGGGACGTAGCCAATTCCACTTCGGGATGGACATGTGGGTGGAAGGTAACACGGGGTTCATTGTCCAGTACATGCAGGTCACCCAGGAGTGTGGCGGCCATAGCCCGAATACGCCGGCGGCGCGCGGCTGCAAAGGGTGTGGGCTCTGTGTGCTTGATAAGGGTAGGTGCACCTTTCACTGTGAGGTTGAGATTGGCGCGCAAATTCTGGACAAGCTCTTGGACAATAGGGTCGGTTTGCTCTTCCGCTTTCCAGAGTAAGGGTTCCACTTTCTGCGCTTGTGGGTTGTGCGCTGGGCTCGTGGCTGCGTGCTGCACCTCACTGGCAATTTTTCGCACTTCATCCAAATCTGACTGACCCATTTTGAAAATCGCCCGCCGCAAACTACGGGCCGACGTAATCCAGCCCAAATTCGTCAGGGTAGCTGCAGGCAGGACGTACCGTGCAATGTCCAAGGCTCGCGCTTTCAACTTCGCCGTGTACAGTTTTTCCTTGCCATCCGCCGGCATGGGGTATTCCCGTCGGTAGTACTCCACCATGGTTTGCGTCAAATCGCTGTACGCGTCAAACATCTGCTCGCAGGTTCGTTCGTACAAACCAGCATGCGCAGACTCTGCAATGGGTGTGGGCCGGTAGTAGCGCCGGGGCAAGGCAGAGCCATCTGGCTGGACCTGCCGCTCAAAGCTGATATACCGGGTGGACTTCTCCTGGTAGCTGGCCAAACGGTGGTCCTCAATGGCTTTACTTGCCAATATAGAGACGTTTTCACAGGCCAGGGCAATGACAGCCATATCCGCCACAGACGCGTCCCCATAGCCAATAACCCACTTCTCGTGGAATTCGGCAGATTTCTCCTCGGTCAGCTCGGCAATGGTGTCTTTAATGGAGGCGGCAGACCGGGAGTACTTGGCCATACCCACAGCCAAGACCTCCGGGGGCAGGCCGGTAATGGCAAAGATGTCGCGCTCGTTGGACAGGATTTCCTTTGGCATGGCGGAACTACCTTAGCACGTTTTAGAAATTTGGCAATATGAAAAAGAGGCAACACGGGTATGTGCTGCCTCGAAAAGGATCGGCGGAATACATTTCAAACTAGCGGAAGAAGCCAAAGCTATAGCCGTCGTTTGTACGGCCAATGAGGTCCGGAATAAGCCCCACTCCATCACCACGGTTCCTGAAAAAGAGTAACGGCCGATGGTCGTAATGACTCTCCCCGATGAGTGAAACCTCAAGGTCAGGCGCAAATACGGGAGGAATATCTGTCGTGTTCATTTGCGTTACCCATTTTGGATGCAATGCTGCAATGAGTGGTAATTCCTGACCCATAACCATGGTTTGGGTTCGATCGAGTTCTGCTAACACATCTGGTATTTTGTCGTCGTATAGATACGTGCGACCCAGTTCGGCAATCGCCCAACGGAGGCCAACGGGACGAGGGATGGCTTTCTCCCGAACACGCACAATCTGAGGGGTGAAGACCAGACCATCGTACTTCCACGTGTTGCCACTATGGACGAACTCGCAGGCTGCCCAATTACGTGCAAAGGTCCGGATTGGATCCCCGGTTTCCGATAGCAGGACGACGCAATACAGGTGTATTTCATCTAGCATTGGACACGGCGGAGGATCGCCAATGGCTTTCATTGCCGCCATAGTGATAGTCGGGTCTTTCCAGACCTGTTCGTTAATACGAAGCAGACTAGTCATTTGCTCTTCTGGCGTGGCGAACAATCGGTGTTTCATGAGCGTCGCAACGATTTCGACACGCAGGGCAAAATTTGTACCTATGGCAGCATAGTCAGCAATTGAGACTCCTTGCTTTTGTAGCGCCAAAAGGGTTTGCGTTTCCACTCCGCGTGGAATCCCTGAAGTCAAAGTTGGCTTGTCATTTTTCATGACTGGCCTACCTTTCGTGGTTGTGGCTGGCCCATGCTGGGCTGGCCGGGTTACAACAATTACACAAAAATGCGCGTGGATTTCTTTAGTTTTCAAAGAAGGATGTACCTTAGCATGTTTGAAGAATTTGGCAAGATCAAAAGCCGACACTAGAAGAATGTCGGCTCATGCCAGGATAGCAACTAGGTCTCGTTTATGGGCTTACTCAAATGTTCGTAGAGAATAAAGGTCTTTGGCACAATGATGTAGCCCACAAAGTCACCATAGTCAACTTCATCACTCATTCCTACGGTTTCAACCCATGCAGCTCGCCCATCTTCCGGGAGGTGCACCCGAATCACCTTTTCGGAATCAAGGTCAAAAGGTATTTTGGCTTGCCGAATGAGATCGCCAACCATTGAGCCATCAGGACATTCGTGCTCCCCGGTATCATTCGAGGAAACGAGCTTGCAAAGAACTGCTTTTACCACAAAACCTCCTTCAGTTTGCTTTGACCCTAACGCTATGTCTGAAGCTAGTCAAGGCGGGAGGCCAAATGCCCGGGTCAAAGGACCCGGGCTACCCACTTGGTAAAAAACGTACGCCAATACTGCCAAAGCGAGGGCTTTGGCTACCCACGTTTCGATCATCTTATTGGCCTGTACTGCCGAACTTCCCTGCCCCGCGGGCGGTTTCGGAAAGTTCCTGAGCAACTTCAATGGTTGGGCGCTCCACCTGCTGAATGAGTACTTGTGCAACCTTCATGCCTTTGGCAAAAGTGAACGGCTCAGAACCAAGGTTATGCAACACCACCAACCACTCCCCCCGGTACCCGGCATCAATAACACCGGCCAGTGAGGTTATACCTTGCTTAGCGGCAATCCCCCCTTTGTCCCAAACTAGCGCGACTGTTCCGTCGGGGATTTCCGCGGAAAAGCCAAGGTAGATCGCCCGACGCTCACCAACTGGGATGGTGACATCCTCTTTCGCAAACACATCAAACCCCGCATCGCCGTCGTGGGCGTACTTGGGCAGGGTTGCGTCTGGGTGCAGAAGTTTAACTCTTAGGTGCATGGCCGAGTTTGGTCATCAGCGCATCAAGCTGTGCGTAAAGCTGGGTAACATTGCCACTGTTATCAATGTGATGGTCAGCCAAAGCAATGAGCTCTGGAATGGCTTTCTCGGTTTCGTGCTCATGCTGCTTGGCAAAAGACTCGGCTGTGATTTGCCCATCACCCACATTTTCCGTGCGTTGCTGGATACGCCCCAGCCGGGTTTCAAACGAAGCTTCAATTGCCACAAATTGGAAGTCTGGGTGTTGCCGCAATATTTTGTACTCATCGTGGTACCGAAAACCCTCCATAACCACCAGCGGCGTGGTATCGGCTTTCAGATCCCCGAGCAGCGTCTCGGCCAGCACATTATTCCCAAAAATCCCGCGCAAAGCTTTGGCAAGCTCCTGCAAGTGCTCCCGCGTCACAGACTGGTGCAAGCGCTTCACAATGTCCCGCAAGGGCCCAGAAAACTGCTTGGACACGCCGCCGTACTTTTCCACCAGGTACGCTGCAGCCGTCCCCTTCCCTGCGCCGGGTAAACCAGTAATGCCAATGACCATACTATACTAATTTGAGTTTGAATTGTGGGTTGAATAATCGGCAGGTTACCCCTGCTAGGGAGAGTAACTTCCGGGACGCTTTCCAAATATCCGTGTCGCTGTACTTGTCAGAGGTGTACACCACTTCGGTAATTCCATTCTGGATAATGGTTTTTGCACATTCGTTACAGGGGAAAAGCGTGGTGTAGAGCGTGCAGCCTTTGGTGCTGGCATTGGCGTTGTACACGGCATTTTCCTCAGCGTGCACCACGTAGGCGTACTTCGTGTCCAGCATGGCGCCTTCCCGTTCCCATGGCAGTTCATCGTCTTTAATGCCACGGGGAAAGCCATTGTAGCCCAAACCCACCACAATCTTGTTGTCATTCACAATCACTGCTCCAGCTTGGGTGCTGGGGTCTTTGGAACGTTCGGCAATGAGGTGCGCCATTTGCATGAAGCACTCATCCCAGGAAAGGTAGTTTTCGCGCTTGGGCATAGTTTGGTGGGTTACATGGTTTGGGTGTGGACGCTCGTATGGTTGGAGGTTTGGGTTTGGGCTGACTTCAACAACAACCATTCACCATACTCGCTGCCCCACCAAAACCGAAAAACTACACCTGCACTCTCACCCCTGGCCCCATGCTGGTGGTCAGGGTGACCGTGCGAAGGTAGGTTCCCTTCACCGCAGCGGGTTTCACGCGCCGAACCGCATCCAAGAAGGCTTGAGCATTTGCCGCAATTTGCTCGGCGGTAAAATTCGTTTTCCCAACTGCTTGGTGCAGATTCCCAGATTCATCATTGCGGAAGGTTGCTTTGCCACCGGCAAGTTCTTTCACAGCCTTGGCCACGTCTGGGGTCACGGTCTCGTTCTTGGGGTTTGGCATGAGACCGCGGGGGCCCAAAATTTTTGCCACCCCGCTCAACAGTTTCATCATGTCTGGCGTAGCGACCACGACGTCCGCATCAATGCCATTCTTCTGCTTCACCTGAGCAATGAGCTCCTCCCCACCCACCACGGCCGCACCGGCTTTCTTCGCGGCTTCTGCGGCTGGGCCTGTGGCAAAGACAGCCACGCGCTTGCTCTTGCCTGTCCCATGCGGCAAAACCACGGATCCGCGGACAAGCTGATCTGCTTTCTTGGGGTCAATCCCCAGACGAATGTGCAGTTCCACGCTGCCCGTAAACTTGGTGGTTGCGGTTTCCTGTGCCAAAGCTACGGCCTCGGCGAGCGGGTACGTCTTGGTCGAGTCGATTTTCTTGGCTACCTCGCGGTAGCGCTTACTGTGCTGTGCCATACGGATGAAGTGTTACGTGGTGTTAACGTCCGCCGACGAGGAGGACTCCCACATAGAAATAGTTAGGTAAGTTGTTTGCGCTCGCGCTGAATCACCAGCCAATGCAACCAGAAAAGCGGGATGCTCGCGAGCAGGAAAGGAATGGACATGGCGAGGGTCCGCTGCCAATCTTTTGTGCGCTGCTGTTCCATCTCCGCTTTTGCTTGATCGTAGTCTACTTGCCAGTCTGCAAGCTGTGTAACAAGCGTTGTATCCAGCTTACACTTCTCCGCACATGCAGCCAGCGAGGTTACGCCTTCCGTGTCCGACGTTCCACTACTAGCAAATGGCTTTGCAATTTCATTCGTCGTTGACCCCTCAGCAAGTAGCCAGGTACGCAGACTTGTGTTGATGGTCACCCCTGCGGAAATGATGAACATGACAATGGCCGCAAAGGCAACCAAGTAGAAGTAAAATGTTCGGATAGTCCGGCCTGCTCGTTTGGGATCCGGCTGTGGTTGCTGCGCCTCTGCTTTGAAATCACGTTGTGCGGTGCGGAAGTGGAACCAGAAAATCGGCAAGGCAACAATGAGGAATGACAATGCATTCACCAACCCTCGATTGCGGTTGGTAGAACGTGAAGGTTGGTCTTGCCACGACGTGTAGTTTGCTTGCCAGTCACGAATACTCGTGCGGTCAGCTTCCGTCAGCGAGCAGGTATCAGTACAGGTAACCGTGAGAATGGGGGCTGCTCCATCTTTACTTGGGTTGAAGAAGAGTCCAGGCGGTGTTCCACGGAACGAAACTTCTGCTTCTGGGAAGACACTCACCTTTCCCACGAAGTTGAGAATGTACACCGAAGCACCCACCACAAAACCCAGCGCGATGAACGCGACGAGGTAGAAGTACAGGTGCCGAATGCTGGAACTCTGGTCAGACATGGAATTAGTCTACAACAGTCAAACCCATGTTGCGGGCCGTGCCTTCAATAATCCGCATGGCGCCTTCCAAATCCTTGGCGTTCAGGTCAGGCATTTTCTTTTCCGCAATTTCCTTGATCTGTGCCTTGGTCACTTTGCCAACCTTATCCTGCAATGGCTTGGCTGAACCCTTCTCAATCTTCGCCGCCTTCTTCAACAGGTCAGCCGCGGGTGCGGTCTTCAGAATGAACTCGTAGGTTCGGTCTTCGTAGATGGTAATTTCTGCTGGGGTAACTTCACCCATGCGATCTTTGGTGGCATCGTTGAACCGCTTGCAGAATTCTGCAAGGTTCAAGCCGTGGGGCCCAAGGGCTGTACCCACTGGAGGGGCCGGGTTTGCCTGGCCACCCACAATTTGGAGTTTGACAACTGTCTTAATCTTCTTCGCCATAAAATTCTATATCTTCTTAACCTGGAGGAAGTCGAGTTCAACCGGCGTTTCCCGGCCGAACATGGAAACCAGCACTTTGACCTTACCGCGCGCTTCATCAACTTCAGACACTTTGCCTTCGTAGTCTTTGAACGGCCCGTCAGTAATCTTCACGGGTGTGTTCACCATGATATCAATCTTGAACTTCGGCTCAGCCACACCCATGCGCTTCTGAATTTCCTTCACCTCTTCTTCGGAAATTGGCGTTGGCGTAGTTCCCGAACCCACAAACCCGGTAACGTTCGGCGTATTGCGGATGACGTACCAGGAGTCGTCGGTGACAATCATTTCCACCAGCACGTACCCCGGAAAAATCTTCTCCGTAACCACACGGCGCTTGCCATTCCGGATTTTAATCTTGTTCTCCGTGGGAATCAGGACACTGAAAATTTTGTCCTGCATGTCCATGGATTCAATACGCTGGCGTAGGTTCCGCGCCACGTTCTCTTCGTACCCAGAGTAGGTGTGCAGCACGTACCACTTGCGACCATGTTGGACGGTTTGTTTTGGCATACACTTATCGGATAACGAGCTTGTTGAGAGCGGAGGTAAGACCAATATCCAGAGCGCCCAGGAAAGCTGCAACGCCCACAGAAACGGCGATGACCAAGAGGGTGTCGTTGATGGTTTGCTTACGTGAAGGCCAAGAAACCTTCTTCAGTTCCTCGTAGCTCTCACGGAAGTATTTTGGCAAAAATGCCATAGAATCCTTAGGAAAAATGCGATGTCGTCCACACACCCAGCATTCTCGATTTCTAAAATCGGCCCGGGCGGGACGTGATGGGGTGACTATACAACCTTCAAACTACCCTGTCAAATCCAGGATTCTACCGGAGCTGTCCAAACACTTCGGGTACGGCTTTCAGTAAATCCTCAGCCGAGTACGCATACGAACGCTTTTTGGCTAGCTGCTCAGCTGTTGTGCCCAGAAGGAAAGAAGCGGCTTTCATGCTTAGGAAGGCATCATTCTTGGTGTAGAACGAGGTGACCAGGGCAGCCAGAATATCCCCTGTCCCGCCTTTGGTCAGACCTGGATGACCTGCGTGATTCTCGGCAAACTTTGTGGGTGTAGAAATAAAGCTCACTGCACTCTTGGCCAGGATATTGGTCTGGTAGGTTTTTGCAACCCGGCGCACATTGGTAGCGGTTGGCTGTAGGTCAAACACATCTATGAACTCCCGCGCGTTGGGTGTGCATATGCAGTGCGGTCCAATGTACTTGAGATTTGCCATGCGGAATGCTCCAGCATCCAGCACAAAGCGTTTCTCAGGATACTTCCGCAGGAGTTGGTTAACCAATGTACGATTTACTGGGTTCACTTCCAAGCCCGGACCCATGAGTACTACGTCCACATGCCCAATGTACGTCCCCAGCTCTTTCCGGAACACCGGAATGAAGGTCATACTCTGCTTGCGGAGTTTGGGCAGCAAGTAACCATAGTCCTCTGGTGAAGCAACGTGCACCATGTCCACAAACGCACTAGCCGTCTGCGCCGCCAGCATGAGCGCACCGTGGTACCGGTGAGACCCACCAATCACCAAGACCGCCCCGTTCTGCCACTTGTGGGAACGAGGGGCGGGCGTCCGGAGAGCGCGTATATCCAGTACAGTGGAATAAGTCATCTATAACTGTTTTATGGTGTATACTCTTAGTGAATCACGACGAAAAATACCTCTTGATGTACTGTCTTCAAGTGGTGTTTTTTTATTCACAATCTTTCGTCAAACTCTTCTTTCGAACAGACTCCAAGTTTTTCTAACCACTTTTGGAAACTTGCAATAATGTGCTTATTTACTTCATTACCTAGCTTCGGTATAGGGAAAGGCCGTTCCGCAAATGCATGCCGAACTACAATAACATGTTTCCCGCCAGTGAGCACTTCTACATTTTCTTTACTTGCAAGCCACCGAAGTAGTCCACCTGCAAGCTTCCTATATTTCACATTTGCATACGTCCCCATACCTTATCATGCTAGTTGGGGTTTGATCGATTTCTTCAAAGAAAGTGAAGATTCATGAATGCTAGCATTATGTAATTTTGCATACTCCTCCGGTACTGGTTTAAACTCTTTAGAAAGTTTCAAAAGACTAAAATATTCTTTGGGAATATTGTAAACAGCGTAAACAGTTTCATTGACCATATCAATGAATTCATCAGCAGTACGTCCCTGGGTCATAAATACCTCTCCTTCGGCTTGAATGTTGCCAACAATATATTTACCATCTCGAAACCACTGAATCGCAAGATTATTTGGAAGCCTATGCCAATAGGCCTCAAAAGCTTCTTGATCGAGTTTTTTAGGCTTGAATAAGCTAAAAATATTCATAAAATTATCCTTCTTTCGACTATTCTCATTCCTTATGGAGAGTATCTCATAGTATAGATTCCATTTCAAGATGTCAATATCTAACTAACAAAAATACTAACTTGTACAGAACTTAATATCTCATCTCTCACACAAGCTCAGAACGTAACTATATGTCCAAATTCTGCACACTCTTCGCGTGCGTCTGGATGAAGCGCTTGCGTGGGGCAACTTCATTGCCCATGAGCATGTCGAAGGTTTGATCCGCAGCTTCTGCATCGTCCATTGTCACTTGGAGCATGACGCGACGGGCCGGATCCATGGTGGTTTCCCATAGCTGGCCTGGGTTCATTTCCCCCAAACCTTTGTAGCGCTGGATGTTGAGCCCGCTGGAAGTAACCTCTACGGGTTCAGTTCCATCTTCTCCCACGGCAACTGGCGCAGCTTCCACCTTCTTGCCTTTCTTTGCTGATTTCTCCTCAGCCTTTTTCTCAAATTCTGCTTTCACTTTGTCTAGCTCTTCCTCGTTGTACACGTAGCGGAAGTCTTTCCCTTTTTGCACGCGGAAGAGCGGCGGCTGGGCAATGTACAGGTGGCCACCCGCAATGAGCAGCGGAAAGTACCGGTAGAACAGGGTGAGGAGCAAGGTGCGAATGTGCGCACCGTCCACGTCGGCGTCAGTCATGATGATGATGCGATCGTAGCGCAGCTCTTCAATGCGGAACTGCTCGCCAATGTTCGTGCCCATGGCAATGATGAGCGACTTAATTTCATTGTTCGCCAGCATTTTGTCCAAGCGCGCGCGCTCCACGTTGAGAATTTTCCCACGCAAGGGCAGAATGGCCTGGAACGCTCGGTCCCGACCTTGCTTGGCGCTGCCACCGGCGGAATCACCCTCCACCAGGTAGAGCTCAGAATCTTTGGGGTCCTTGCTGGAGCAGTCAGCCAGTTTGCCGGGCAAGGCAAAGCCGTCCAACGCACCTTTGCGGAGCACCGTGTCCCGCGCTGCCCGGGCAGCCACCCGCGCACGCTGCGCCAGCACGCACTTACCAATAATCGCCTCTGCATCCCGGGGGTGTTCTTCCAGGAAAATTTCCAAGGCATCGGCCATTACGCTTTCCACAGCTGGTTTGACCTCCGCATTCCCCAGCTTGGCCTTGGTCTGGCCTTCAAACTGCGGCTCCCGTATTTTGACGGAGATGACGGCGGTGCAGCCTTCGCGCACGTCGTCACCCGATAGGTTATCGTCCTTTTCTTTCAGGTACGTCTGCTTGCGAGCGTAGGCATTCAACTGACGCGTGAGCGCGCCGCGGAAACCCACCAGGTGCATGCCGCCTTCCGTGGTGTGAATGTTGTTCGCAAAGGTATTCACGGTTTCCTTGTAGTCGTCGGAGTACTGCATACCCACTTCAACCTGAATCCCGCCTGATTCTTTATCAACGTAGAAAACGGTTGGGTGCTTCACTTCCTTATTCCGGTTCAGGTGCTTCACGTAGCTGGCCACACCACCTTCAAAGTAGAAGGTGTAGGACGGTACAGCCGTACCTTTCGCTGGCTTCTCTCGTTCATCCCGGATGGTGATGTTTACGCCCTTGGTAAGGTAGGCTTGCTGGCGCAGGTGGTCTTTCATGTACTGCAAGTTGAAATCCAGGGTGCTAAAAATTTCCGCATCCGGCTGGAAAGTAATAATCGTTCCAGTGCCGCGGGCTTTGCCAACTGGTTTCGCTTTGGCCTTTGGCTTCCCCCGAGCATATTCCTGCATCCAAAGTTTGCCGTCGCGCTTCACTTCCGCTTTCAGGTACGTAGACAGTGCGTTGACCACGGACACGCCCACGCCGTGCAAACCACCGGAAATTTTGTACCCGCCTTCACCAAATTTCCCACCGGCGTGCAGCACGGTGAGCACGGTTTCCAACGCAGACTTCTTGGTTTGCTTGTGAATGTCCACGGGAATGCCACGACCATCATCTTCCACACTCATGGTGTGATCGGGCAGGAGGATGATGTTGACGTGCTTGGCGTGGCCGGCCATGGCTTCGTCCAAACAGTTGTCCACCACTTCCCAAATCAGGTGGTGCAGACCCTCAAAAGCAGTGTTGCCAATGTACATGCCCGGGCGCTTGCGCACCGGATCCAAACCTTCCAGGACGGTGATTTGCTTGGCGGAGTATTCGCTACTTGCGGACTTCTTGGGCATACTATTTATAAAGCGGAAAGAAAGTTATAAAATGACACTACTCTACCCCCACTCGTTCCATTTAATCTTACGTTCAACCTGGTGCCCGCATTTTGTGCAGACCCACAAACCACGTCGCTTACTTCCAAGATGGAGGGCATAGATAATTAGTGGGATACCAATAATGGCACCGTATAACGTCAGACAAAGTAGCACACCAATAATAAGCAGAAGACAGCCCATACCACCAGATTTTGCCTCTTTGGACTTCTTCATCACACTACCACATAGACCACAATTTGGAACTTCTTTGGTAGAAATAGAAGCTTTCTCTGCATCAATTTTAAACATGCTACCGCAATGCTTACACTTGATGGCATCATCTTGAATGTCTTCCTTACAGTATGGGCATTTCTTCATATATTTATAAGCTTATTGCCTCCTCTCCCCCTTGCGGGAGAGGGGCGCAACGGTATTCGTAATTCGTACATTCGTATCCATTTTCGTAATTCGTAACTACCGAAGTTCAGCACCAAATGCGTCCCGAACGGCGCGGGTTACTGTGTCCAGAATAGCCTGCACTTCATGTCCGGTCAAGCTTTTTCCGGGTGATTGGAAGGTGATATGGAGGGCGACGCTCAGGCGCTGATCCGGCAAGGTGAAGCGGTCAAAACCCTTGACCGAGAGGATGAGCGGGTCCACGGCGCGGATGGTTCTGGCCAGGTCAACGTGCGAGACCAGCTTGCCTGCCGGCAAGACCAAGGCAATGTCCCGCTCGACCGATGGGTACAGCGGGACAGGTTTCACCTTCAGGCCATTCGTGGGCAAGGTTGCAACCAAACTCAGGTCAATTTCGCAGAACGCTGCGGGTCGCTTCAGTTTGGCTGCCGCGGCGTACTTCTCCCCCACCCAGCCAATGATGCCAATGGGTTCTGCCCCGGCCAGGATACGTGCGGAGCGATTGGTGGAAGCGTGGATGCGAACATCTGGCAAACCAATGGCGTGGCACAAATCCGCAACTAAACCTTTGACCCGCAAGAACGCGTCGGCTTTTTGATCGACAACGACCATGCCCAGCATGCGCCGCTCTTCTGGCGGCCGGTTGCTGGAGGTTGGCCAGAACACCCGGCCAACGTCAAAGATGCTGAGCTGGCCGCGGTCTGCACTCTGCTTCCCAGCAACGCTGAGCAGCAAAGGCATGAGCGAACGGCGGAGTAAGGCTTGGTCTGGATTCAGTGGGTTGGCCACGGCCATGTGCGGCTCATCAGCCAAGGCAAAGGCTTGGGCCAAGTGCTGGCCGTAGAAACTGTAGGTGGAAACTTCGGTGCAACCGGCCGCAACCAATCGCCGCCGGGTTGCGCGCACCAGCTGGTACTCAGGCGGGAAGGTGGGCGTGCGCTGCTGCATCACGGGTAAAGATGGGGTAAACGTATTGTAATCAAGCAACCGACCAATTTCTTCAATCACATCCTCAGGGATGACTAGATCCAAACGCCACGTTGGCGGCGTGACTTGCAGCAGCTTGGTGGTGCCCGCAACTTTGCAGCCGAGGCTGACCAGCAATTTCTTGGCTTGACTGGCAGAGACTGTTACGCCCAAAAGTTTTTTTATGGCATCCAGTGAAACGCTAATGCGTTTTGGAGCCAGGCTGGTTTTCCCAGCGCGTACCCGGCCACGCAGCACAGTACCCCCGCACCATTCTGCAATGTACGCAGCGGCGCGGTCCACGGCTTCCGCGGCCAGAGCGGGGTCAATCCCTTTTTCAAACCGGGTGGACGCATCAGACCGCAAACTTAAACGCTGTGCAGTTTTCCGGACGCTGATTGCGTCAAACCGCGCGGATTCCAAAATAATTCTTGTAGTAGTATCACTCACGCTGGTTTCCGCGGCGCCCATGACCCCAGCCAGCGCAATGGGCTTTTTCCCATCAGTGATGACTATGTCATTTTGCACCAGCGAACGCCGAATACCATCCAGCGTGGTGAGGGATTCATTGGATTGGGCGCGGCGGACAGCAATGGATTGGATATGCTTTCCATCAAAAGCGTGCAAGGGCTGGCCAAGTTCTAACATCACGTAGTTGGTAGCATCCACCACTGCGTTCACTGGCCGGAGCCCAGCTGCGCGTAAACGGTCTTGGATTTTCATTGGTGACTCCCCTACTTGTACACCATCAATAACCCGAACAATGTACTCTGGGCAGGCACGGGTGTCAGCAATTTTCACTTTCACGTCAGCTTTTCCTTTCCCTTCCTTGAACGTGACCGCGGGAGTGTGCACCTTCTGCCCAGTGAGCGCAGCCACTTCCCGTGCCAGACCGCGAATGGACAAGCAGTCACCCCGGTTGGGAGTAATGTCCAAATCCAGCACCGTATCCCCACTCCCCAGCCACTGGCCAGCTGGGGCACCAACCTTCGCCGCTGGGTTGAGGACGAGTATACCAGTGTGGTCTTCACCCAGACCTAGTTCGTCCGCCGCGCATACCATCCCCTCCGAAGCAACCCCACGGATGGTGGCTTTTTCCAAAGTCAGTCCATTGGGCAAGGTTGTGCCTGGCTGCGCCACGGGTACCTTCTGCCCCACAGCAATGTTGGGCGCACCGCAGACAATAGTTTTGGGTGCGTTGCTGTCCACCTGCACCTGACACACGCGGAGCCGGTCCGCATTTGGGTGCTTCTCCACTTTCAGCACATGGCCAACCACCACACCGTCCAACTTTGGCCCGCGCTCAATTTTCTCCACCTCCGAGCCAGACAACGTCAAAGCTTCGGCCAGCTTCTCAACCGAGAGCCGGACCGAGACGAAATCTTTGAGCCAGGAAAGTGGGAGCTTCATGAAAAATTATTCTTCAGGCTGCATAGCCCGGAGCGTCTTTGCCAAGCGGTACTCATTCGAATCTCGCTTATCGTCAAATTTTTCCAAACGATGCCGCAAGAGTTTGCCAAATTTCTGCCGGAAGTACGGGCTGGGCGACTTCTTCACTTGTTGCCAGGCGTGGTAGAGCACAATATCATCCCGGTCAAACTTTGCTTTCATGTGCAAAATTGCATCTTGTGCCTCAACAGGTTGAGAAGACCGTGCAGCTTTCCAGTCTTTTAAATCATGCAAGAGATGCTCCTCCCACTCCTGCTCTTTGCCCGTGAGCTCCATTTCCTTTTCAAGCTCCAAATCTTTCTCATCTGGGGGTAATTCTTCTTCTGCTTCTTCAATAGCTTCAACGTGGCTCAAGGATTCCTCTGCGGTGAATTCTTTTGGATCGTGCATACAGTGCGTGCTTAAGAGTGAAACTGCTGGAGAAAGCGTAGGTCACCGCTGAGGAACTGGCGGACATCGGAAATGCCATGCTTGAGCATGACCAAGCGTTCCACGCCCATGCCAAAGGCGAAGCCGGAGAATTTCTTGGGATCCACATGCATGATACGCAGGACTGTAGGATGCACCATACCCGCACCCAGCATTTCCAACCAGCCAGATTGCTTGCACACGGCGCAGCCTTTGCCGCCGCAGAGCAGGCAGGACATGTCCACGTCCATCCCTGGTTCCACGAAGGGGTAGTAGTGTGGCCGCACGCGAGTTTTGACTTTGCCAAAGGTGTGCCGCAGAAAAGCCGTGAGCGTACCAATCAAGTCTGTCACGTGCAGGTTGCGGTCAATGGCCAAACCTTCAATTTGGGTGAAGGTGGTCTCGTGCCCGGCGTCAGTGGCTTCGTGGCGGTAGACCCGGCCTGGGCACATGACGTACACAGGAGGTTTATGGCTTTCCAGGTACCGCAGCTGCACCGGCGACGTGTGCGTGCGGAGCAGAAGCGGGTTTGCGCCTTTGGACTGCACGTAGTACGTGTCCCACAAATCCCGGCTGGGGTGGTCTGCGGGAATGTTGAGCTTGTCAAAATTGTACGCAGCAGTTTCCACTTCCGGGCCGTCGGCCACGTCGTAGCCCAGACGCGTGAAAAACTCCACCGCGGTGTCCACAAAGGCGGCAACCGGGTGCGCATGGCCAATGCTGGGCATGACCCCGGGCCAGGTTGGGTCAAACTGCGTTTGCGCGGGTTGCACTGCTGCAAGCCGAGACCGTGCAGCAATGATGGCCTGGGTGAGTGCAGCGCGCACCTTACTAGCGAGGGTTCCAACCCCCGCACGCTCCTCTGGTTGCAGGTCAGGAATCTTGGCCAGCAGCTGCGCCAAGGCGCCTTTCCGGCCCAAAGCCTGCACTTCCAAGGCATCCACGGTTTTTGCGTCCGCAGCCTTGCTCAAGGCTTGCAGCATGTCTGCTTGCAGTTTTTCTAGTTGGTCTTTCATCGGGTTTGCCGTTCACCAGCATTTTCCTGCGCCAGGAAGAACGCTTCTAGCAGAATGAAAAACAGGGTGAGTGGAACCGCATTCCACCAGGCAAACCAGCGCATGGCTTGCAGTACCAGCAGGGCTTCCACGAAAACCGCAACAATGACACCCTGCCGCACCGAGGTTTGCAAAGCGCGGAAGAGCACCACGTTTTTCCCAAACCACGCGCGCACCCCAAAGCCAAAGAGCGTCACGGTTCCAGCCACGGCAAAACCCAAGGACAGGCTAAATGCCATGACCGTGATGCTCCGGTTTACATCCGGGTTAAGCTGCGTGAGGACGATGAGCCAGGCCAGCCAGGAAAACAGGGTGGCCAAGCAGAAAAAAAGCAAGTATTTCTGAAGACTCATAGATACAAAAAATGGGACGTTCGTCCCTAAAAATATACCACATTCTGGCAGTTTTTCCTAGGCCAAAAAGCGCAGCCGTTCCACCAAGGTACCCTGCAATTTTGCATTCATGGCGTCCACAATTTTCTTCTCCTGGAGTTTAATTTCCTGGCCGTACACGGCCGACGTAACGGAGATGGTCAGGGTCCGGTTCTTCAAATACAGCGCCTTCCCCTTATCCACAAAATCCTCACCCATGATGTCTTTTAACACCTCAGAAAAGACCTCCAGGCTCCTGGCGGCGTCCACTTGATCTTGCATCCCGGAAGACTGGATATTGCGATTCAACGTGTATTTTATTGGGGTAAAACCAGACATATGCCCCGCCTCCTTTCATCCCTACAGTAGCACAGATACGGTAGGAGTTCCAAAAACCCGCCTTTGGAAAGGTGGGTTTTGTTGATATATACAAAATTGTCCTTACTCCGCTCCCCCAGCTTTTTCCAGGTGTGCGCTCACCACTTCTGCGACTTTTGCCTGCAAGGTTTCCACATTCAGCTTGCCGTCCTCCAGTGCAGCAGAGACTGCATTCCCCATGGCATCCTGCGAGTCTTGATCAAGCTCACCCCGGCCTTTATCTGCAAGGTCATGGTTCACCATTTCAATCAACCGCGCTTGCACGTTCTCTGCGTCGTACTGAAACGGCTTCATATTTATACTCTGATCCGCGTTGACGATTTGCTCTACCGCTCGTTTCGCCGTCATGTACCCACCTGCTTTTACGTCTTCGTTTTCTGGCACGTACCCTGTTTCGCCTTCTCCACCCATATGCTTGTTGGTTAAAGATTGAAACTAACAACTGTTGTAAATATAAACTTGCTCCTTAATGACAGGCTATATATTCTGGTTATTTTCCAGGCTGAGCTGTTTCAATATCCGCACGAATAGCATGTGTCATGCCCTCCCACAAATGCTGCAGTTTCAGTTCTGTGGCATCATCCATGTACCCAGAGTTGCCATCCCTGTATGAACCAACGAAGACTCGTCGCCCTTCAGAAGCATTTGGGTTGACCACAAAGATGCCACGATTGTTGAAAGGCGTACCCCGTTCATCTTCGAACATCAAATCAGCCATACCAACCTTGGTCTCTAGGGAATTCGGATCTGCATCGATATCTAACACCGCCATCGCACGATCATCCTTGGATAACTCCCCGGGTACCATGACCACACTTTCCAGTGAGCCATCACTCCCTTTGTCAAAGGCGTACTTCGTCTTGATCTCACCCGTAGCACTGGTATCCACCATTACCGCCATGGTGAAGAAGTCGTTAACAGTCACTTCCACATTTCCAATTTGCTTACGAAATTCCGCTGATGCTTTACCTAAATACTCTGCTTGAAATTTCTGATCTGGATGCGCACGAACGTACTGGTCAATAACTGCAACTGACTCCTTTGCTTCAGCAATGGATTCCTTCACCTGACTCTGCAGTTGCTCTACCTTTGCCGTATCCGGGGCAGCCCCACGCTCAGTTGTGCTACTGGCCAGTGCACCTTCGCCACCTGCAAGCAAGCCGGCAATGAGGATAAGCCGCTTCACCCACTTACTCTCTCGGAACTTCCGTAACATGCCCACGCGTTCGGCAACCGCCTGCAACTGTGCAGCCTCGTCTTCCAGTGGCACACGTAGCTCTTTATCTCTGGGTTTTGCTTCTCCTGGAATAAATCGCTCGTTTTCCATACTTTTCAGTTAAGCGTAAGAACGCACAGTGCTGTCAATTACCAATATAACGGTAGCTCTATTGTAGGGTTCAAACAAGAGCTCCTTCGTCTGATATCTGCCCGGGTCAAGGGACCCGGGCTACCCACTTTGTCATAATTATTCTTTGACTACCCTCCCTCCAAACCCTCCATCCATACTTCAATCTACACTCTCAAACCCCACACGCCGCCACACCCAAACCCTGCACCTCCCCTACTGATACTAATTCGGCATACGGTGAACGGTTTCGCCACCCGCCCGCCTTCGCCGAAGCGGCTTCGCGCAGGCAGGTATCGTATATCGTCCTACGAAAACGTGAACCGATACGGGCTGCGACCACCTATTCCGATTGCCGCTTCATCCCCGCCACCGATCCTCGCAAATATTCCGGAAATCACAGTGGTCGCAAATGTGCTTGGCTGGGGTGGCTTTGAAGTTACTAGCCAGGATTGCGGCAATGGTCCCCTCCACCTTGGCCTTAGTTTTCGCAATGGCTGCCTCATCAATTGGGTAGGTGTAGGGTTTGTCCGTGGCTAGGTAGATGTACGATAAGCTCACCGGATTTTTGCCCAGGGCTTCCCGCGCGGCAATGGCGTACAGGTGAAGCTGCTCCAGGTCTGCTTTGCTTGGATCCGTTGGCGGTTTCTCGCTGGTCTTGTAATCCAGAATGGCAATGCCCCCACTGGCTGGGTCAATGCGGTCAATTTTTCCGCGTAGTTTGTGCCCGCCAATGGCAATGGTAAAACCTTTTTCCAGTTCCACAGGCTGCGGCCAGGGCGTGGGCAAACTGTCGTAGAAGTTTTTGAGAAACTGCACGCCGCGCTGCTTGTACTCCTGCTTCTGCTTCACATTCGCATACCACTGGTCAATCCACGCGGCTTTGTACAACTCTTGCAGCTCAGCCCAACTCACAGCTGGCTTGTCTGACGCGACCGTTGGCTTGGTCCCAAACAAATCTGCTTGGCCAGTGATGCTCCGCTCCCGCGCCAGTTTGAAGAAGTTGAGCAAAGTGTTGTGGATGGTTTGGCCAAAGCTTAAAGACGCGTGGCCCGGCACCGGGATTTTCAGCAGGTGCGCGTACTTGTACTGCTTAGGGCAATTTTCAAACGCTTTAATTTGTGTGAAGCTGAATGCCGCCGGAATGGCCTGGCGCAGCAAGGCGTGATCATCATCCACGCGGCCCGGTGCTTGCGTGGGTGCTTCGGTGAGTTTGCCTTGGACCTGCTTCGACACAATCTGCACTCCGAGTTCTGGAATGAAACGCGAAGGCTTTTTCTTTCGACTGCCGCCGTAGTCCTCCGCCATCAGGAAGAAGACGCCGCGCTTGGCCCGGGTGATACCCACGTAAAACAACCGGCGCTCTTCCTGCACATGCCAGTCCCCCTCCGGTACTTTTTCTCGCACCAGCGGATCTGGTATGGCAATGGGTTCGCGCCGCTCCACGGTTGGGAAACGCTTGTCCACTAAATTCACAATGAACACGTACGGAAATTCCAAGCCCTTAGCCCCGTGCACAGTCATGACTTTCACGGCCTCTGGCCCCTGCTCCCATTCCGGGGGCTTGAGTGTTCCAGCATCGCCAGCATCCTGGGCAAAAGCCAGCTCCCGCAAAAAATTAGCCACCGTAGGGTCTGCGTGCCGGCTCTGGAAACTGTGGAACACTTGGAAGAGCTGGTTCACAAAACCCACCTGCTCCAAATGCTCCGCATCCGTGGTGCCGGTAATTTGCTGCAGCATGCCGGAGTCTTCCAAGAACTTCAGGGTGACTTCCCCCACTGGCTGCGTGCGCGCCAGCTGGCTGTGCGCTTCCAACCACCCGTGCAAAATTTCCACCGATGCAATGGTGGCCGGCTGCAAACTGGTGAGCGCCCGCGCTTGCTTAGTAATGTCGAACAAGGACTTGGTTTCCCGCTTGGCCACTGCCAGCATGTGCATCACATCTGGCAAAGGAATGGCTAGCAAGGGCAAGGTGAGAATCCGGTACAAGCTCGCAGTCTCGTGGTAGTTGTCCAAGAGCTTCAGGTAATTCAGAATGTCCAAAATAATTGGTTGGCGGTACAGCCCAGCCGAGGCCAAAAACTGGAACGGCACATTTGCCGCCTTTAGCCGCTGCAGAAACGGCGTGGCATGGTCATTGGCGCGCACCAGCACGGCAAAATCATTGTACGAGCTCTCAGCATTTTTTTTCTTAAGTTCGATTATTTTTTCCACCACCGCACTCGCCTCCTGCTCCAACGTCGGCATTTGCCACACCCCAATTTCGCCAGTGTCTTCTGACTGTGCGACGAGTTTTTTACTTATCCCCTGTCCCTTCTTCCCCTCAGAACTTACAGCTCTACGGCTTACGGCTTTACGGCTCTGCATCTGTACTTCCAATCGATTCGGATTATTGTGCTGGATAAATTTATACGCCAAATCCAGAATGTTCTGCGTGCTGCGGTAATTTTCAGTCAGCACCACTTCCTTTGCCTTGGGGTAGTCTTTCTTGAACGCCAGAATGTTGGCCACGCTGGCGCCACGGAATTTGTAAATGCTCTGGTCATCATCCCCCACCACGGTCAAATTGTTCTTGGGCGCGGCCAGCATCTTCACCAGCTCGTACTGCGCCCAGTTGGTGTCTTGGAATTCATCCACCAGCACGTACTGGAACTGCTCCTGGTACCGCTGCAAAATCTTTGGCCGCTGCTGGAACAGATACAGCGTCTGTGTGATAAGGTCACCAAAATCCAAGCAGCTTTTTTCAAACAATAACTGTTGATATGTATGATACGCATTTGCTACTTCGTTTATCCTCTCCGCTTCTACTATCTGCGCGGCATCATCCTCTGATTTCTTTTTGCGGCCATGCACCTGATCCAAATCAAGTTTCACCTTCTCCGCAAACTTCAAGTATTCCTCAGGTCGAATAGCTTCATCCTTGCACCGTGAAAAATGGGAAATCAAACTCGTCACAAATTTGGTGGGATTGCCCAGCGGTCGGTAGTAGTTGAGTTCAAACTTCTCCAAATTCTCCCGCATCAGAATCGCTTGGTCAGTTTCATCCAGCAAAGTGAAGTCCGGGCTCAGACCAATATCCAAGGCGTGGTCCCGCAGCACCCGCTCGCAATAGCTGTGGAACGTGCTCACCCACAAATCCACGTAGCCCATGGGCAGCAGCTTGTCCACCCGCTCCTCCATTTCCCCAGCCGCCTTGTCCGTGAAGGTGAGGGCCAGAATGTGGTCCGGCTTGACCTTCTGCTCGGTAATGAGCCAGGCAATGCGCTGGGTCACCACCGTCGTCTTGCCCGTGCCCGCGCCTGCCACAATCAAAAGCGGCCCAGCCGTGTGGGTTATCGCTTGCTTTTGGGCAGGGTTCAGGGTTGGCAACAGGGGCATAATGCTAGTCTACCAATCTGCTCACAGATGTACTAATTCTATTTCTGTCTTAAAAAATCCGTTTACCGAGTCTTTCCCTTATACTCATAGTACTTAATACTCACCCCTTGATATCGGTCAATCAAGCCTTCATAAATAATACTTATCAAAGGTTCATAATCACTTTCCGCATCAATCTGTGCTAAAGCTTTCCGATATCGATTTTTGTTTTCCTTTTCAACCTTTACCGAAATACCAACCAGCCCATACCTTTCTAGAATCAAATTTGCGGCTAACCTTCCTGTTCTACCATTCCCCTCTCGGAAAGGGTGAATATAGGTAATACGATGATGCGCCCAAGCTGCAACTCCAATAACATGTTCGGTTGCTTCAATTATTTTTTCCTCATCTTCAGTATGTGTTTTAGAGGTATTTATAATTCCTTCAACCTGGCCTAAGGAGGATAATTTGTCCTTTAGGTCTTCGTTCATTTTGTGCATTAATTGAGGAACTTCTGAATAATGGGGTAGCACAAGCTTAGAATCTGTGATTTCTAAATTTTCACGCCTGTATGTTCCCGCTATTTCAGGCCACACATCAAAAAAAATTTTCTTGTGTATTTCACAAAATACATCAACGTTTATCGGTTGATGCTGGTGAGCAAATTTTCTAATAAAACGTGACGCTCGGATTACTCCAAGCGCTGATCGTTTTTGAAGTTCTTCCTCGTCTAGTGGACGACGAAAATCAGAACTTACCATCATTGAACCTCTTCACCAAGCCGATTGAACTCTGATCGATCCAGCTTACTTCCTTCAAGCGTGCTTGAATAATATGCATGCTCAATATCCCAAGTTTTTTCTAGAGTTGATCGTTGATGTACACTAAGTTCAGAAAGTTGCTTACGGGCTATTTTAATAGCCGTAAATAATTGTTTCTCCGTTCCCTTTTCCATATTTTTGCTCATTTCTTAATATGTACTTGAGTATACATGAAGACCTAAGACTTTGCCACACCTACAAAATAATGTCAAATGCAAACCAGGTAAACCTCCTCATTACCAACTGAGCACCCCGCGCCAGCCACAATCAAATGCGGCCCAGCCGTGTGGGTTATCGCTTGCTTTTGGGCAGGGTTGAGAGTTGGCAGAAGGGGCATGGGGGTATTGTAGGAGGTTCCGCATACAAGAGCCAAGACTTGACAAGAAACAGAAATGTGCTACATTAAGCCATTGCAAAAAGGTAAAACAAACTGGAGGTTTAAAATGGATTGTAATTTCATGTCCTGGTCCAAAATCGCGCAACAGTGCCCACTTCATTGTGAACTCGTGGAACTTGGAAAACACCACTTCACGCAGAAGCGTGACAGTAGAGGAAGATTTTCCACGGGCAAAACCGCCATTATCTCCCCGGTGGCAGGCGAACTCACCGTTACCGATGAAGCAAACGGCTTCCGCTTCTTCCATACCGGCCTGAATGGAGGGGAAAAATTCGTTCCAGGCCTGAACGCCGACTTGTCCCCGAACTACAACAGTGTGTACTTCGGAACAAAGTAAATGCATTCCTGTCAGTACCTTAACCCCGCACAGTACTTGTGTGGGGTTAACTTTTCATCTAAATCCTAAACCTTGGTTGGTTCAGGGTTTCCAGGAGGGGCATGGGGGTATTCTAGCAACCTGGAAAAATGTAGGGCACCAGCCATTGACAATCTCTCCTGCCCTGCCTAAGGTGAAGCCAAAATTGATCCTAAGAAATTTGGAGGGAAAATGGAATTTATTGTTGCGCATTGGTGGGTGTGGATACTCACACTAATCATTGGTGTTCTGAGTTTCTTTGCAATTATGTTTCCTGGTTTCTTGGTCATGCTAGGAGGCACACGTAAGGAGATGCGGTTCATTGAAGTGTGTATGGCGGTATCAGGCGCTATAGTCGCCATATCACTTATCCTCCTCATCCTCGCCGGCTTACATGCACTACAGGTACTCTAAACAACCAAAAATTTCTCGAGCTACCAACATTGGTGGCTCTTTTTGTAAATCAAAATTCTTTAGCGCAGCTAAAAAAGACTTTTACCCAGTCTGGTAGGTAAAAAAAGTGTATGGGGTATAAGAAAATCCACCGTCCGATATGGAGGTGGATTTTTATAAAGGACCTATAACGCCTTGATAAATTGCTCGAATGGCGTAGCTAACATGGTCTGAATTGTGGAGTGGCCTAATTCCCGTAAAATCGGAACTACTTTTTCAATCGTTTGAGGTTCCTCACTCTCAAGAATATAGACGAGGTCATATGTCCCCATGCAACCATAGCCTTCAACAAAAGTGACACCTCGGCATTCTTCCTTCAGACGTTTCTCTACCAAATGCAAAGTGCTTTTCATTTGCTCGTTTGATCCACACGCCTCAATGCCTAAATTTGTAAGCAAAATGTACGTTGCCATTTTTCCTCCTTCTCTTTGTATTTTTTTGTGTGTCTACCTTACGAAAAAAAAGAAAAACTGTCAATCCCCTTTCACTTGCTGGCTTGAGCTTAGGTTTGACAGTAGAGTGCCGGCAGACTAAGATGGCGTAAACACAAAACATACCAGTTTGGAGGTACGATGGATATTCATAACATACGTTTCGCCCCCGGAAGTACAAAAATCGTCACTGGGAAGACCCTCAACACATCCGGTTGCCCGTTTTGCAACCACAAAGGGAGCAGCGACTCCACCCGCGCATTCCTCAAAGAGGAGCTGCCCGAAGAGCTACAGACGTGCGGTAATGTGTACATCCACGTTTGCTTGAGCTGTCACCTGCGGTCCATTGCCGTGCAGCATCTGCCCACAACTTACCAACGAGAAAAGCTCAGGGCGCTCGTCGCGGAACACTACGGCGGGGTGGCAGATGAACGACTCATGTTCGTTACCATGCTTCGATCTACAAGCAAATGAAGTACGACAAAACCTAAAGCGCTGTTACCAGCGCTTTTTTATTTCTAAATTGCTTCCGATGCATACAAAAACCCCGGGCAAGATGCTCGGGGTTTACTTTGTTGCAAAGGGCTACTGCATGGTGGCCAAACTATTGATCTGGCGCGCGGCTTGACAAAAAGCAAGTTCTGATTTACGATTGGCTATTAAAAATACACACAAAGGAGTAAATATGAGTAAAAGAAGGCACGCTAAAGCAAAACTGCAAAAATTCGATGGTCCATTTTTCCCGCCGATCATTGAAAAGTTTAACGAGAAACTGGCTGACCCAAATCGCGCACTACTAAACCAGGATGACCTCCGTATCCGCTGCAAGCGGCTCCCACATTACAGGGGAACTGCGAGTACGATCATGGATATTCCCCTTGGACTAACCACAAGTGACGGTTACTACTGGTTTGCAACCTTTTGGTTTGAAACCGGCATCTTGTTCTGGAAACGCACGGTTCTTGTCCTCATGCCGTGGTCACAAGATTGGGATAATATCGACGGCAGCCAGTGTGACCGTTCTGCAGCAATCTATACCAGTGGTAACCCAAAACCAGAATTCATTGAGTACGCAATTCAAGCGGTAATGAAAATGCTCTAAAAAGTAATGCTCTCTCTTCGGGGAGAGCATTTTTCATTAACAATGAATAATATAAACTTGGGTGAGCGCACCTTAGAGAAGGTACGCTCGAGGAATTATTTTCACCGTTTACACTGTTATGACCAAACTTGCGCTTGTTATGCATTAAATGGACTTAAAACAACTTCCGAATCTTCCCCCAATCAAAATATTGGTACGGCGGTTGGGTGAAACGTTTGGGTAAACCGTCTTTGGTGGGATTGTAGCGGATGTACTCCACCACGGTTTCCAAATACTCCGGGGTATTAACGATTTTAGTGTAGAACCGGCGTTGCCAAATTGCTCCAAGTTTGTGCTTGTATGAGAAATTCCCTTTGATGGATTGTATAAGGTCGGAGATGGTGAATGGCTTGGGTGTACGCGCCGGGGACGAGCGCACCTTAGAGAAGGTACGCTCGGGGGAGGCGCGTTCAAGGGAGGCGCGTTCGTGAATCGGAGTGGGTTCGGGGAAATTATTATTATCAATCCTTTTAAATTCCCCCGAGCGCATGCTCTCAAGCGTGCGCTCGACGGGGACGGGATCAACCTCGGAGGTGGGTGCATCACCACCAACAATATTTTTACCATCCTCCTCCAACGTGCGCGTGCCGGTTAAAAGGTGAACGTGGTTTGGTATTATTTGGTATGCCAAGATATCAAAACCCTTCAACCTGGCCGAGGTAAACATTTCCTCCTGGAGTAACTTTGCAAATCGCACATCTTCAAACACCGGCTCCCCTCCCCGCGTGTTGAAGGTGACGAAGTACGGGCACTCGTCTTGATGTATTCTGCGCTGGGTCATGCAGCCAGTGTACGCTCCCTGGTGAAAATGCAAAAATAAGAAAAGACCGACATTTCTGCCGGTCTACGTTGAGATTAGTTTTTGGACAGCCCAGCGAAGAGGACAAATACCCCTACAACAAGGAAGATGAGCTGCAATCCTCCAAGTAACCAGATGCCTACTCCAAACGTGACGATGTTCTGCCAGAATCCTGTAGGATTGGCGATGCTCCGCAAGAGGAGAAAGAACCAGGTGGGAATGAGCGCAAGAGCTGTAACAATGATGATGAAAATGATCCGATTTAACATTCTTTTTTCCTCCAAATGTTTTGTTGATACCAATTCTACACACAATCGAGAATGTGTCAATAGTGGCACCACGGCTTCTACTCGCTACAAAGCAAAAACCCGCACTGCTGCGGGTTTTGCGAATCGTTAAAAATTTAAACTGTTGGCTCTTGGACTTGCACCGCGTTGGTGTTTGGCAGACTGCGGTACAGGTAGACGAAAGCCAACCACACCACGGGCATGGCCACAAACACACCCACACCCAAGCAGATGACACCCAGGACCATGGTGCCAAGGCAGGCCAAAGCGAAGACGAAGAGTTTGCCTTTAATCCCCCGGGTCATTTCCGCACTGGCGTGCATGGCCGTTCCAACATCCATGTTTTTGTCCACGATGAGCATGATGGTGAACATGTAGCGCAAACCCCAGATGATGCCGGGCACAATCAGGAGGATGAGCCCACCAATGACAATGAGCCCCACCAAAATTGAACCGCCCAAAATCCGCCAGTAGTGCTTCAACTGAGTGAACAGAACGCTAAACTCTTGCTTCTTGCCGTCTTTGTAGTCAAGCAACAGGCGGTACAGGCCGCCCATAAGCCAAGCGCTGATGAAAATGCCGAGGATGCTAAAACCACTTCTGGTCCCTTTAGAATTTGGAATATTGGTGATGACTCCGTACAACACGGAGATCCCAATGAAGTACCAGAAATCCTTCTTGAGCGTTTCCCAGCCGTAGCGGAAGGCCGCGCCGGTGGTTATCATTTTCGTTTCCATAGGTATACGGGGTTAAAAAAACTGAAGAAAGATACTTAAATCGAACGGATACTGTTAATGACGCTACAAATAATCTTCATATTTCACACCAACCCAACCTTTTTGGTACGGCACACAGAACGCTGCATCATGGGTTATAAAACCGCCTTCAAACCCGCAAAATATTTCACATTCAGTTGATGAAGAACACTTTTTATAAGCATCCTGCGTTTTGCCAATTCCGCAATAATTCTTTTCAGCTATTTCAAAAACTTCTCCACCATCGCGTTCGCATTTTATTTTATAAGCAATTTGCACTGCCCATCCAATGACTGGCGCATCGCCCCAAATACCTACACCTTCTTTACTATCAGTCTGTACAAATGGGATAATAACAAAAGCTACGACGCCAACAAGAATTATGAATATTGCAAATACAATACCAACCCGCTTTACAATACTGCTTTTCTTAACAACGTTTGAATTGATATCCTGCATGTAGGAAGACAAAAACTATCGACTGTAAAAAAATTGCAACGCTTCGTAGACAAAGAACACAGGCCAGACAATCGCTTGGAGCACACCCAGCACGCCGTCCCAGAAGCCCGTGGCCGTGGAGATGAAGTAGATGACCGCGCCCACGAAACCCAAACCGTAGAAGGCTTCACTGGTGCGTTTGCTGACGTGGAGGTCAAACATAGGCTTTTAGGTTACTTGAGCGATAATGACCACGTAGTTTTTCCCGTACTTCTTGGCGCACTTGGGACAGGTGGTGTACCACATATACTGCTTCTCTATTTCAGCATACCCCTGCTGTTTTGCATAGGTGGTGAAGTCTTGGCACCACTTCCGAGTATCCTGAAATTTTCCTTCGTAGACCTTACTCAGGAACGTCCCACTAAGGGTCACATTGTTCGCACCCACAATTTCCTTGTCCACGGCTAAGTACAAATCCATGTTCCACTTGGACGTGTGATCGGAAAGTGTCAGCATGTCTGGCATCTGCGCCCCGGCCTTTTCCACCCTCGTCGTTAACTGCTTCATGGTGCTGCCAAAATTTAGGGGCATATGGAAAATAGTGAACACTTTGCCCTTGATAAATTTCTTGTTCTGCCACGCAAATTTCTTGCCGTCCCAGGGTGTGGGGTCAAACTTGGGGCAGCACTCTTTCTTGGGGTCGTAGGTTTCCATACGGTTGGTCAAAAGGGGGAAAGACGGACTGAACTCCTCTATTATAGTACGTGTTTATAGAATAAGTATAGCGCTTTGGCTATGTGGGGGGATAAAGCGCCGTTAGGGAAACGGGACCTACAAGACACTCCAGGGAGTAAGGGGGGGTCAAAAAGGTAACTACAGAGTAGTCACCCAGTGTACCTAGCTTTTCCAAGATGCAATCAAAACCGCAAATGTTTACGTTGACGCTCTTTTTGTTATACTAGGTATACAAATTGGAAAAGTACATTACAAATGATACTCGGAGGTTCTAGTGAAAAAGAAAATGAAGATTATGCTTTTTGTAGCCGCATGGGCTATTGTTGGGATTGTTAGTTTGTGCATAAGAACACAAATAGACACGCCACTCGTTCATAAAGTTTTGTTTCCGGGACTTGTATTGATCGAGTTCGTTTCGCTCATTGCCATTTTTGTGTATGGAGTGCAACGAGCGGAAGAAACTATCAAAAAACAGTAACATTCCCATTTCGTTTTTATCACATTTTTTTAGGGCGCTTTTCCAAGCGCCCTTTTGTCTACAAAAAGTTAGATTCTCAGGAAAAACCCCAGCATGTGCGTGCTGGGGTTTCTGAACTACAAGTGCACCTTGCTTGCACTATGCTTCGTCTTCTTCTGCAACCTGCGGTAACACCCCCGTACCCGCAACTTGGAGGTTCCAAAGTTTGCCGTACAGGCTCAGCTCCATAGCCAGCAGCTGATCGTGCGTACCGGTTTCCGTAATGCGACCATTGTCCATGACCACAATGCGGTCCATCGCGCGGATCGTTGAAAGACGGTGGGCAATTGCTAAGACTGTCTTCCCGGCCATAAGCTTCGCCAAGGCGGCCTGCACCAGCTGTTCAGATTCGGAATCCAAACTGGATGTCGCTTCATCCAAGACGAGAATGGGTGTATTCGCGAGCATTGCCCGGGCAATGGCCACGCGCTGGCGCTCGCCCCCGGAGAGTTTCACCCCGCGCTCACCCACAAAAGTGTTGTACTGCTCAGGGAAAGTCTGAATGAACTCATGACAGTGAGCCGCGGTGGCTGCCGCAATAACTTCCTGATCCGTAGCCTCCGGCTTGCCGTACCGAATGTTCTCCATGAGCGAACGGTGGAACAGTACCGGATCTTGCGGCACCAAACTAATGTTCTGACGCAAACTCTCCTGCGTGACTTTGGAAACATCCTGACCATCAATGGTAATGGTGCCACCCGAAACGTCATGCAACCGAAGCAAAATTTTGACGACCGTTGATTTCCCCGCCCCGGATGGGCCAACCAGTGCCACGTGCTCTCCTGGTGCAATGTCCAGACTGAAGCCATGGAGCACGCGCCGGGTTCGCCGGTAATTGAAGTCGACAGTAGAAAAGCGTACGGCACCGCTCGAAACAACCAAGGGTTTGGCTGTGGCGACGTCCGTTACTTCTAGGGGTGTTTGCAGCACCACGGTCATTTCATCGGCGTCTGCCAAACTTTCATACACGTCCCGAGCCACACGGCCAAAATCCCATAGCCGGTTGAAGAGCACCAACACGTACGACTGGAAGAGTACGAAGTCTCCCAGCGTGAGTGTCCCCTGCTTCCACAGGTGGATGACCAAAATGAAACCACCTATCTCCAGGCAAATCATCAGGAAGCCTTGGACCGAGTCAAAAATGCCGCTGATATTCCAGCTCAGCATGTACAGCCGTCGTTGGTTATCCATCGCTCGGCTGAACCGCCGCACTTCTCGCAGGAAGCCACCAAAGAGCGTAATCGTACTGTAGTTGGTTATGGAATCCGCCAGAATTGCGGTGGACTTGGTCTCCGCTGCGGAACGCGCCAGATCGTACTTGAGTTTGTACCGAATGAAGAACACCTGCGCGCCAAGGAAGATGACGAGCCAAATGAAAATGACGAGTCCCAACGTAGCGTTACGCTGAAAGAGCACGGCGGTAATTGCCACCAAGCTGACAATCATGGGAATAATGCGCCAGAAAATGTCGTCAGACACTTTTTCAAACGCACGAGAAAACCACTTCACCTTTTTCACCAGTGAGCCCACAAAGTTATTGGCGAAAAAACTCACGGCGTGCCGGTGCAGTGTGGCAAAGGACATGGTACTCACGTCGAACATTACTTTGCCTTGCACAATGATCGATGCAAAGGTGGCAACCCGGTACATAGCCCAGCCAAACAATTCCAAGGCACCAATGGCGAGCAGCGCGTGAAGTAACTGCTGTGCAACGCTGTTCCGATCAAAACCAGCATTCGCCAATGTGTCGAAAAACTTCTTGAACAGCAACGGTAAAACCACACCCTCACTTGTAGCGAGAATGATTGCAGCCAACGCAATGCCGGTAACCCAGGGATACCGTTTCACGTGCTGCCAGTATATACGTAATGTTGCGGATGTATGTTGCGACATAGAGAAAAGGAAATGGCACAAACTCCCCCTCAGATGAGGACGTTTGTCAATCGTCGAAATGCAGTGTACTGCAGTTTGTACGCAAAGTCAAACCCCAGAACATTCGCCCTGGGGTTTTTACATTTATACCTTTCCAAAAAGGACGTTTAGAGAATTGCCGCGGAGCACCAGCGGACCAAGGTGGAGAAAACCTTCAGCCACGTGGCACCCATTTGGCAAACGAACACCGTACTGCCGGCACTGCACCCGCCGCACTGAGGTGAGGTACTCCGCCAGTGGTACATCACCGGTGTAACTTGCCAGCTGCGATTCGTGGCACGCAATGGCTTGCATACCGACACGCAGATCCTCATCCGAAATGCCAATGAGCACATTTGGCGCAACATCCGGCGGCAGCATGTAGTAGAGCAAGTGCTCCACACGGTGAGGAGGAGTAGCATCCACCTTTGCAAGTTTCGCCAGGAGAATGGACTGCGTAACAAGTTCGCCGGTCGTGTAGTGGTCCGTGTGCGCGGAGACGCCGTGCAATATTGAACCGCACACCGGGAACGGGGCAAATACCACGCTTGGCTGATGCGCTCTCATCAACCTGGCAATCTCTAGCTGGCCGGTACGAGTATTCTCAACACCGGTATCCATGAAGTGCATCAACAATCCGTCAACGCCCAATACCTTGGCAGAAGCCTGAAATTCTTGCTTCCGCGTTACCGAATCACCATGCGTCCCCATTTCACCCGAGGTCAGGGAGATCATCAGCACTTGCCTGCCGCTACGCGCCAAGTGGGCAAGGGTACCACCCATGTGCCGTTCGGCATCATCCGGGTGGGCGCAAAACACCAAAACCTCGTATTTCTGCATGCAACCTCCTGTTGTCTATGTCTATTGTTATTTTTCTTTTTTCCATCGAGCCCCAAGCCTACCCAAAGCCAATGCGAATGTCAAAAACCCCAGCACGTCTGCTGGGGTTAAAAAACGAAGGATCAGGAGATGGAGATACCCACGCCGAGAGTGAGGCGGTGGCGGGTGTTTGGTGCAAAACGTAAACCCGGAGCGTCCTCGTGCGCAAATTGGTACAACGAGTAGGCGTAGCCAATGTGACCAAAGACGGCGCCAGCCCGACCAAAAGGATTTTTGAAACCCGTCTCCAGGGAGACGAAGAACCGATGCTCGTGCATCCGGCCAAGCTGCTGTTCCACAACCGAACCGTTGCTCTGGCTCACCAGGGCATCAATGCTATAACCACTCAAGTCAAACGTTCCACCAATCTTTGCGCGGTACATGAGCCAGCTGGCGCGGCTGGACGGGTTGCTCCAGGGGGTGGTAATGAACCCAACAATCCCCCACTGGACTTCGGTGGCCGTAATGCTGTACCAGGAATCGTCCGCGGCGGCGTGGCCGGGGTACTGGCTTTCTATTGCCCGTGCATCCGGCGTACTGGTGAGTTGGACACCAACGTGCATGACCTTGAATGGCTGGTACGAGGCCATGGCCGTAAAGCTGGGTTGCCGACGCAGGATAAGCGTCGTGTCCGTAAGCAAGGCGCCATTTGCGGTTCGCGCACTGCCGGGGAATGTTTGAAACGCAAATGTCTGCGAACGACCCCAGGCAAACGAGACTTCAAACATCTTAGCATCGGTTACTGGGGCTTTCCGTTGTGCGGCCGCGGGTTGGATCATGGCAAACATCACCACGAGCAGAGAAATGAAACACTTCTGCATTTTCCCTCCTTGGTATAATTGTGAAGTGCAATTTTCGGTTTCCCTGGAGCCTAACACAATCAGCAAAAAGGTCAAGACAAAACAAAACCCCACCTGACACCAGGTGGGGGAAAAAATGATCAACTGCTGGCCGACCTTCCCATTTCCTCTAAGCATTCCTGACACCGGATCTGCCGTTTTTGGATAATTTCATCCTCCTCCAAAAAGGCCTCGCGTACCGCTTTCCCCTGATCGCTCGTGAGTTCTACCGGCTCATTTCCCGCACTGGTGTCCTCAATGTGTACGATTATTACCCTTCCTTGGAAAACCGTATTTTTTGGATCCGTATACTGCCGACAGTCAGCGCAGTAATCATCCACCGGCTCCATTGAGGTTGTGTAGAGCACCCGGTAGTCAACCCCCTCCACGTCAACCACTAACTCGTTATCATAGTGCAAATGTGCCATGAACCCTCCATGTTTGATGGTTTTTATTTCTCATCACCCTACAACCAGCCTGACGCGTTGTCAAGACAAAAGAAACAGGACCCCAGATGGAGTCCTGTGATGGTGCTACTCAAATGGACGGAGCTTTGGGAAACCCAGAATTTGAAAGTGCTCGAGCAGCTCTCCAAAGGTGTCAATGGTGTTTGGTACCACTACCCGTAAACCACAGGTGTTGCAGCACATTGCATGATGCGTCTGTGAGCTCGCTCGGCAGAAGACGGTACCACCGCACACTTCATGCACCCCAACGAGGTGGCCGATTTGCAGCAGATCCGGGTCATCACGATCAATGGCGATAACATCATGTTGGTCTGAGCAAGCAAAGGATCTTTTCATATTCCCTCCTTCACGGGAATGAGTACATGCTTTGCCTCCAGCCTAGGCGATAACCCTGCGGCTGTCAAAAAAAATGGCGACCTTTGGGGGGGTCGCCAACTACACATTTTCAGGTCTTGGATTTTGCGGGTGTCTTTGGACAATCCTTGCAGTATGCTGGACGATCTTTAATGTCCGGCTCCTGGAAGAACGCGACCGTTGCTAATTGCCAAATGGCTGAATGGTCTTTGATGATTTTTTCTGGAGTAGCTTCTACTTCAACTTTCACCATCTCCACGTACGGCCGGTACGTCCGCTGCTTTTTCTTCTGCAGACCACAGTGCGCGCAAGGTTGGTACCACGCATCGCACGTTTCTTCGTCACCATTGAACCCAACGCAGTAGTACACCTTCACGTAAAAGATATTCAGTTTTCCAGCTTTTAACATTTCAATCTTCAATCGTCGTACATATTCGTAGTACACACCTGGCACATTGCCTCCTTGGTTTTCAGTTTTTCTCTCTCCACCCTATGCAGAATCCAAAGCTTCGTCAAGCTGAAAAAAAGCAGGGCGATGGGTTGCCCTGCTCAAGGTTCTTAGCTCTCCTTTTCCAAGGAGTTTGTTCACATCCCCATACGCCCAACAGGCTAACCCATCCTTGGCACTTCAGTTCCGTAAATGCCTGCATGGAGAGTATAGCAAAAAAAGAAGGCCTGTCACGAGATGTGACAGGCCAAAAGAATTACGCAACCAACTTTTCGTACTGCTCTCTGGTTGCACGCTTTAATGGCAAACGACCATAGCTGAACCATTTCTCAATTTCACTTCGGGTGAGAATGAGAATGGGAACTCGGAGTTTCATGGCTAGCAAGCGGTAGCGTTTGTAACTCGTGGATCGGCCACCTTCTGAGCACTTTGCTTCAATACCCAGAAGGATTTGACCATTGTACGGATCGCCCCGTCCTCCATCCCACACAAAGAGCGTGTCGAAGACGAAATCGGGGCTAACTCCCCAGTCATCTCCCATGGGGAAATGGATGTGATGAATGGATTCAATACCCATACTAATGAGCAGCTCCTGAATGAGGAACTCCTCTTCTGTTTCTAGAAAACCACAGGTACATGGTTTCCCAAGATGGTTTTCTGGGTTACAGCGTGGGGTGTACACCACACCGCGGAATTCAAAGCCACTCCGCGACATAGGTAACGTTGGGCAAAGTGCAACGTTTTTCTGATTTTCAAATTCTCTTTTTGCTTTTTTGGTAAGGAAGACGGACCTCCAGTTCTCGGTTGTTTGGTTATGCAGCCTGCAGGGCAACAATTGGTAATGCACCAGTATGAAGGTACTTTGTGATTTCGACAGCAGACAAAAGGAGTGTTGGCACACCGTACGCTTCTTCAAGCGTTGTGTACTTTCCACTATGTCGCTGGATGGCAGCATTTGTTCGCTTCACTTCAATATTCAAAAAAATCTTGCCGTGGTGTGGGTCACCAACGTTCGTTTCCCACTTGAACATCTTGTCTAAGGTGAAATCCGGACAGACGGCGCTGTCAGCTATGGGAAAACGAATGTGATGCATGAAGCGAATCCGCATGGCAATGAGCAAACGAGCCATGAGGACCTCTTCTACGGTCTCAAAAAGCATGCCGGCAAGCTCAAAGTGTTTGTGCCGGTACGTCTTCTGCACCCTGTGCGGTAACTGACAGAAAAGCTGCCCATTAATCTCAATGCCAACCGGCTCAAAAAAGAATATGTCGAAGTGAGGACATATGGTGTGTTGTAGGTCTTGGAAGGCAACCTCCTTTCTGGCTGAACGAATTGTCAACGAACTTAGTGTTTACAAAAAACCCGCGGGTGAACGCGGGCGCGACTAACAGGGCCTCCTGAAATTCAGCTTTTTTGGCTGGAACAATTGGCGCTCCATGCCCGTATTCTACCACCGGACGCAGAAAAGCAGAAGTGGACTCCATGCCTATCTGATCAGCATTTTGCCAAAGTTTTGACAGACAATTGCACCCCTGCCAGCCTGGCGTACCAAGGACCTGTGGACAACCTGAAAAGGCGAACTGGAAAATACTTACAAGTCATACCCGGCGTACGAGAGGTTAAAACTCTTGTTGATGAGCGGGAAGTCTGGCACCACATTGCCTACCCCAGCATGGCTCAATGCGACCCAATTGAGGATTGACGGATCCCGTGGTGCAACGCGGCTGATATTCCCCTGGGTATCAGTCTGGAGGAAGTATACAATTTCGCCGCGCCAGCCCTCAACGGCGCTAACGGCTATGGTACTTTTTTGCAATACCACATGGTTAACTGAAGTAACGATGGGGCCGACGGGCAGAGCCCGAAGTGCTTGCTGGATGATCTCCATTGCGGACCGCGCTTCCGCTATCCGAACTTGGAATCGGGCGTGAGCATCACCAGCCTGCTCCACTGGGATGTCACCAAGAGTAAGTTTCGCGTACGCCGCGTATGGGAAGTCAATGCGCGTATCTATGGCAATCCCCGCTGCGCGAGCTGACACGCCCACAATCCCGTGCTCTGCAGCAACGGCGTTCGTCAAAACACCCGTACCTTTCAAACGGTTGGTGAGCGAAACGCTGCCCTCCGCAATGG